>JAEETM010000008.1 GCA_016290335.1 Treponema sp.
TTTCGAGTTATAAATATTATTCTATTTACGGGGAAACCCATCAGGAGAAATAAATGAAAAAGAATCGAATTGTTGCCGTTATTACAATTCTGTTTGCTACTGTTTTATTCAGCAGCTGTGGCTACAACACCATTGTTACACTCAGAGAAGGAGTAGATGCACAGTGGGCAAATGTAGAAAACCAGTATCAGCGCAGAGCAGATTTAGTTCCAAATCTGGTTTCTACCGTAAAGGGATACGCTAAACACGAATCTGAAATATTTGAACAGGTTTCACAGGCACGCGCAAAGCTTGCTTCCGGCATGAGTGGTGATTCATCAATCACAGATGATCCGGAAAAGCTCGCTGCTTATCAGAAAGCACAGGACTCACTTGGTGCAAGCCTTTCACGCCTTATTGCAATTGCAGAAGCTTATCCAGACCTCAAGGCAAACGAAAACTTTAAAGATTTGCAGAGTCAGCTTGAAGGAACAGAAAACCGCATTGCAACAGAACGCGGCCGCTATAACAACGCAGTAAAAGAATACAATGCTGCAATTCAGCGCTTCCCAGGCCTCTTGTGGGCAAAATGGTTCCACTTTGAACCAAAAGCTTATTTCTCAACTACAGAAGAAGCAAAAACAGTCCCAACAGTTTCTTTTGACTAATACAAAACTCTTTTACATCGGAAGCAGACATGAATTACAAAAGGCTCATAAAAAGAATAAATCTCAGCGAATCCGACTATAAGGATATTGAAGAAGCCGTAAAAAAGGCAGAAACCGGTACAAAAGGCGAAATAGCCCTTGCAATTACTCCACAAAGCGACACTTATGCCTTCTGGGAGCTGGCCATAGCGGTATTTACAGCATTTATGCTTTTATGCAGCCTTTTTCCACTTGCAAACCAGATTTACGCCTGGATGAACAGGGTTTTCTGGCTTCCAAAGCCCTGGCATCTTATAGCCTTTTATACCGTGCTCTGCGTAATTGAAATAATCATATTCTATCTTTTATATAACATTTCGTGGTTCGACTCGCTCATTATTCCCGAAAGATTTAAGGAAAAGGCAGTTACAAACAGAGCAATGCGTTATTTTGCAGAAAGCGGAGTATATTGCACAAAAGAGCACACAGGAATATTGATTTTTGTTTCTTATCTTGAGCATGAAGTTCGTATTATTGCAGATAAAGGCCTAAACGACAAAATCCCGAATGATTTATGGACCCAGATTGCAGACGAAATTGCGCAGGATATTGCAAAAGGTTCTGTTAAAGATGGATTTATAAAGGCGATTGAAAAGTGCGGGGCTTTGTTTGCAGAAAACTTCCCGCTGGAAAATGCAGAATCAAGCGTTTCTGCAGGACCAACAAGTTCTGCGGTAACCGAAGAGTCTTCCAATGTAAATCCAAATGAGCTTTCCGACAGCCTTGTCATTTTGGAGGATTAGAAATGGCAACTAAAAAACAGCAAAAATACCAAGCACAGCGCAGAAAACGAAGAAGAATCAGAAGACTTATCCTCCTGGCAATTGTTTTAGGTTTTATTTTTATTCCAGAACGCACAGTTGATGCAGTAACAGAGGAAGCACCTGTAGAAGTTGTAGAAACCGCAAAACCAGTTGCTACACAACAAACAAATGTACAATCAGCAACTACCCAGGAATCTTCCACAACCGAAGATTCTCAATCGCAAGCACTTGTCCCAAACAAGGCAAAAAAATCAAGCGATTCCTTTTCCCAGCAGTTTTTAGATTCAACTAAACCGTATTATACAAAAGACAAAAACGGTCTTTACGACCTTGTAGGCCCCGTTATTGATGCAGCTAACCTCTTAAATACATCCCAGTACAATCAGCTGGATTCTTTCCTGCGCAACCTGGATGAAACAACAGGCGTTCAAATTGCAGTACTTACAGTACCAAGCCTGAACGGAGTAGCCCTGGAAGAGTTTTCCATCCGTCATGCAGAAAAATGGCAGCTTGGACAAAAAGGCGTAGACAATGGAGCCTTACTTGTTGCCTCAATGGAAGAACATGCCCTCCGCATAGAAACCGGTTACGGTACAGAAGGCACTCTTACCGATGCAAAATGTGCCCAGATTATCCGCAATGTCCTTGTTCCAAACTTTAGAGACGGCAAATATGGCGAAGGTATAATCGAAGCTGTAAACAATATGGCTGGCATTATCACTAGTGACGAATCCTTAATCAGTAAATCTGTACTTTCTGAATCATCTTCATCTTCTTACAGTGATAGTACTTTTATGGATGTTTGTTATATAATTTTGGCTATAATAATTATTATTATAGTTTTAGCTCTTGTTTCTGGGGGCTCTGGTACCGGCTCATATTCAGGCGGTTCTTATCATAGCAGTGGTCACAGTTATAGTGGCGGTGGTCATAGCTTTAGCGGTGGTGGTGGTCATTTTGGCGGCGGTGGAGCTTCCGGTCACTGGTAATCGTCCGTAATCATCTGTAATCACCCGTAATATCCGTAATAATTTATCAGAATCTTTATAAAAACTTTTCTCTTGCCATCAGCTCAAATTGCTTTTATTATAGTATATATAGATAATACTTTTAAAAGAGATGTGCGTATGAAAAAAATCCAATCTTTATCACTATCATTATTGCTGGGAGCCATACTCTGCAGCGCAATTTTTACTGGATGTGCTTCTAAACCAAAGGTACTCTCATCAAAATCTTCAAAACACGTAACCGTGCAGCAAACAAGCGTTGGCGTTTATATAGATGTTCACAAGGAAAAAGGCGAAGATATTACCAAAGTTATACTGATTGACGACCCTAACGGTAACGGCGCCACAGTAACTTTCGAAAATGCCACTTCAGTAAACTTCCTCTGGCCTTATGCTGAATCTGGAAAAACCTATACAATCCACGCAAACCTGTATAATTCCAAAAAGTTCAAGGGCGAAGAAACTGTAACATTTACAACCGACGCAGTAAGCCAGAATATCGTTAATTACACCGAAGATTATACCAATTCAAGGCTCGTTCTTGTTGCCGCTAAAAACACCCGAACAGTAATGCTCAAAACAACAAAAGAAGCTCTTCTTTCAATCCTTGGACCAACAACAACACTCAATGCAAAAGTTAATGTAGATATTTATTCCGGCAAACACGCTGGCGATGCAACTCCAAATGACAGCGAATATATCGGTTCCTTTACAAAAGATATTCTGAATGTAGCAGATTTCAAAAAGCTTCTGGATGGTTACGATATCATGTCAATTTCCGGGGCATTCGGTTATACTCCATCAGAACTGAACAAAAAACTGGCAGCAAACAAAACCTATTTTGCACGTGCCTGCGTAATCTACAATCTTTCTGCCGATGATAACGCTTCTGTAAAATATATGACCAGATATCTTTACACCAACGACACAATCTATACTCCAATTGCAGAAGAAGATTTACCTGAATCTCTGGTTGGAAACAATACCAACGATGCAGCAAAATAAAACAACCCACGCAAAGAAACTCGCAATTCCTACTGCAAAACTCCTTATGTATTTTGCGGTAGTTTTTGTGATGTTTTGCAGCTATCTAATTGTAAGGCACAAAAACCAGGTGCTGGAAGCCAAAAATCTCCCGTTCTATAATACATCTTTAGAAGCTGTTGATGATGGCACCTATTATGGAAAAACCTACACAAAGTTTTTGCATGTTCAGCTGGAAGTTACCGTGCAGAATCATCAGCTACAAAATATAAAGGTGTTGGAAAACAAGGGTTCCCAGGGACAAAAAGTAGAACCAATTCTCCAGGAAATGATTAAGCAAAATAAAGTTGTAGTTCCTGCAATTAAAGGCGAAGAATTAGCCAGCCTTGTTTTTATATCGTGTGTAGATACCGCCTTGCATTCCGGGACTAAGCAGATTGAGCAGGTTGAATAAGAATATATTGCTATAACGTGTAATTATAGCCATTATATAACAGATTGCCGGGTCAAGTCCGCCAATGACAATAAACCTGTCATTATCGGGCTTGACCCGATAATCCCAAAAGAAGAGTAAAAATGCCGTCATCCCCATACCAGAAACAATTAGATGAACTTCTCAAAAATCTAGCTATAACAGACGCTGATGTCCAGTTCAAGCCTGAACATGACATTAAGTCCAACGCCGAACACAACAGCCAGTCCAAACCAACCCTTTTGCTCCATGCCTGCTGCGGTCCGTGTTCGTCTTATGTTTTGGAATATCTTTCGCAATATTTTGCAATCACGGTGTTTTATTACAATCCAAATATTTATCCACAGGAAGAATACAACCGCCGCCTGTCCGAGCTCAAAACCTTTTACACAAAGTTTGCCCCAGCCGCAAATGTACGCGTAGTAGAAGAAGTTTACAACCCGGAAGATTTCTACAACGCAATCCAAATCCACGAACACCCAGAACGTGCAACCGAACCGGAAAAAGGTGAACGCTGCCGGCTGTGCTACAAGTTCCGCCTGCAAAAAGCTTACGAATATGCTGCGGCTCACAAGTATGATTATTACTGTACAACGCTTTCAATCAGTCCGTTTAAGGACGCAGAGAAAATAAACGTGCTTGGCACAGAAATTGCTAAAAACCAACAAGTTGCCGGTAACCAATCCGTCCCTTCCGACCAATCAGCATCCCCCCGCTGGCTCCCTTCCGACTTCAAAAAACATGGCGGCTTCCAGCGCAGCCTGGAACTCAGCTCCGAATACGGCCTCTACCGCCAGCAATACTGCGGCTGCATTTATTCAATCCACTCCGCTCAATAAAGTATTACAATAAAGTAGAATAAGTATAAAAAACTTGATTTTTTACTATAAAGTGATATTATATAATGGGCTTTTTGGGAGAATTTCAAAAAAGTAGGGGGGAGATTCATCAAAAAGTCTTTTTTTATTAAGGACTTTTAAGAATAAAGTGAAGTAAACGTAGAGAACATATATCAAAAAATAAATATTTGTTAAGACAAATCATATATAAATTGTTATTTAAAAAGTGCCGAAAAATAAAGAATAGAAGAACTTTAAATTTATAGTTATAGGGGTATCAACTATGAAGAAAGGTAAACTGTTTGTCGTGTTAACGGCTGTTTTCAGTCTGTTTTTGGCTTCCTGCGAAGTGGAAATTGGTCTTGGTTCTGCAGTAGATACAGAAGCTGCAAAGCTCAGTGTAGACGAAACTCCAAAAGCAGGTGATGTAGTACGTAGTTATTTTAAACTTTCCGGTACTTGTACTGATGATACGGAAATAAAATCACTCACAATCACATTCGAAGATACGAGTGGTCAGAATCCGAATAAATATGTTTTCAGTACCAAACCAGAAAAATCCGGTAAGTGGGCTATTGTCATCGACCCGGCAGGCGAAATTGAAAAAGCCAGAGTTGCCGCAGCCGAAGCAGAAGCAGCAAACGCCACAATAATACCTCCAGTTCCAGAGCTTCCAGAAGGTCTTTCTGTAGGAATGTATAAGGCTACAGACAATCAATATTATTATGAAGTTCCAGACGGCGAATATCAGGTAACTTTCCTTGTAATTGATAAAGTTGACCACGAAACAATCGTAACCCGCCAGTTTACAATTGATAATACAGCTCCTGTAATTGTTCTTGATCGTCCTTCTTCAAAAGTACTAAAAGATGAAAGTGGAAATCCAGTAATAGATGAGGAAACATTAGATTCTTATGGACAGTCTTTTACCCTGGAAGGACAGTCTGCTGATGATAATAATGTAAGCCTTATTGAAGTTGAAGTAACAAATATTGCAGATGAAAAGCTTGGAATCGCTACCCCTAAAAAGATTTCAAAGCAGGATATCCCATCTAGAATTAACATTGATATTGCAAAATGTATAGCTCATATTGAAGAAGCTACAGGCAACACATACTATGAAGAAAATGCATATACAGAAATCTATGATGCAACATCATCACAAGGTCAGAAAGATTACTATTTTAAATTAAAAGCTTACGACTCAGCCGTTAGATACCCCGTTGACGGTTCAGAGCAGACAGCTGATGATTTAAAAGGAAACTGTACAGATTCTTATTACCTTTACGAAGATATCTCAACCTACATTTTCACGGAAACTGGTTTAAAGATTACAGACCTTTATCATATCAAGAACAACAGTTATTCAAATAGAGCTGCTTTAACAGATGATGTAAAAGATGACATTACTAAGTTCCTTAATACTTCAAAAACAGAAGATGGTTGTTTCTCTTTGAATCCGGAAAACAGCCCTACCTTTACAGTTACATCAAGGGAGCAGCTTAAAGGCAATGCATCAGATTTTAGTGATGAAAATGATGATAACAAAATAATAAACGGTTCTTCATTAACAATAGAAGTAAGCCCTGGTCTTGACTCAATTACACTTCTTTCAGAAGAAAACTGTGAAAAATATATTGCATACGGTATTGAGTATAACGACGACCCAATTACTAATAAAGAAAAACAGCGTTATGCTAAATATATTTCTGTAAATGAAGAAACAGGTGAAGGTACGTATGCTAAGCTTAACAAAGATACAAACGAATACGAATCAATTTATCATTTCAGACCATATTTTGTAGAAATGGAATATGATGCAGATGGAAATGCAACAGTAAGTAATACAAGAATCTATCCGTCTAATGTATCGTTTAAAAAGGCTGGTTCAAGTTATAAGTTTACAGTACAGATTGATAAAGATGATGGATTAAAGTTTGGCCGCCCAGGAAAAGGTTATAAAATAGGTGTAGAAGGCCGTGATGAATCTGGAAACAGAATTGAAGACGAAGGCAATGGCTACGGCTTCTACCTTGTTACAAGTGGAGCAGCACCAAACATTAAAGCAGAAAAGCCAGAAGAATCAATTTCTCGAGTAAAAAAAGGTGATTCAGTATTATTCAAAGGTATAGTTTCTACAGAAGATGGAGCACCTACACTTACATTTAAAAGATTCCGTGAAGGCGAAAAAGACGGAACAGTTATTAACAATATTTTAATGAAGAAAAAAGATGGGCAGGAGGTTCGTTTTGCAGACGGTGTTATAGAGTTTGAAGATACCGATGGTGTTTTAAACGAAACAGCAGGCTTAAATGACTTCCCGTACGAAGTTGAAATACCAGATTCCTGGTTCAGTCAGAATGAAAGCCAGCAGTATAAAATCGTATTATACGCAAAAAATGGTGCCGAATCAAAAGATGAAAAAACTATTCTTTACGACGTTGACGCACCAAACCTCAACCTCACAGATATAAAACCAGTTGTTACAGTTACAGATGAAAATAACCAGACAAAAGATTGCATAAACAGAACCTTCTCTGTAAAGGGAACCTTAGACGACTCTTTTGATAACATACAGCTTGATTACGATTCAACAGTTGACGAAGAAGACCACCGCCCAAGCTGGAAGCTTGTTAATAAAGACGAACAGGATGAAGACGGTAACTATGTAGTAATAGATGAGGGAGTAATACTTAAAACAACCTTTACCTTTGAAGTAGATACAGGCGATGCCGACAAAGTAAATACAGATTTAATAATCACCGCCTACGATAAAGCCGGCAACAAAACAGAAAAAACAGAGCATTTCTATATCGACCAGGATACAGATATGCCTACAATCGCTCCAAGCGATCCAAATACGCTTACCTTCGACTATAATACAAAAGACGAGTTAGTCACAGCTAACAACACAAGCACAGGAAAAGAAAAAAAGAACTTCTATACAGGTGGTTCACAGGTAATTATGAAGTTTACAGATGATGATGGAATTAGCAGCATTACTGTATCTTCAACCGTACACGGACAGACAAATGTAGGCAATTCTTCAGAAGCAAAACCAAACGGAGCAACAGAGTATACCTATGCCTACAAAGCACCTGAATCAGAAGGTTACTATAAAATAGATGTAGTTGTAACAGATGTTAAAGGAACTTCAGCAACAGAAGATTTCTACATTCTTGTAAGTGGCGAAACACCATCCTTAAAGCTTACAACTTCTCCAGAGTTCATTACAACAAATACAGAAGACATAGCTCCGGATGCAAAAAAGACCTTTAAAGTTATAGGTACAAACAGCGGTTCTGCACCGTTTAAGAATGTATATAAAGTTCTCGACGATGACCCTGAGGTAGAAGATGAAGATGAAGGTGACCCTATTCCTAGTCGTCAGTATACCGAAAGTGCACCAGGCAAAGGCGATGCTACAGACAGAATCCGCTGGGAAGATGACTTTACACCGGAAACAAATGCAGAAACAGGAAGCGTAAAATATACAGTTTACGATGCATACGGAATCAGTGCATCCGAAACCTTCAACTACAAGGTAGACAGCATTCGTCCAACCTCTACAATTACAGGCTGTCTTGATGAACATACTTCAGGCAGCGGAACCTTCAGATTTGTAGGTACCGCAGCAGATAACGAAGCAGGTTCAGGACTTGCAAAAGTTCAGATAAGAATTGATAACTGCGCTGAAGATGAAGAAGAGGAAGATTTTGCAACATCATGGGAAGACCTTGCACCAACAGGTAACAACACAACCGGCTGGATAGATGCTTCAGGTACAGATAACTGGAACTGTCTGATTGACTTCAACGAATATACTGATATATTTGGAACAGAAGGCAGAAAGGTTCTCTATGTACGCGTAACCGATGGTGTTGGAAACTACAATGAACTTACAGCTTTCGATGAAACAACAAAAGCAGGTTCAAGAAAAGTATTTACCTTCGATAAGGAAGATCCTAAAGTAGCAATTACAGAATGGACAGATGAAGATGATAATTCTGAATCCCTTGTAAACAAAAACAGCTTCGAAACCCGCCAGCAGTTTGCCCTCATAGGAACCTTCTCCGATGGATATGGCATTGCAGGCATTAAAGTTGAGCAGACTAAGGGCGAAGGCGAAAATGCAGTAACAAAAACAATCTACGAACAGACATTTGACGAAGCTGAAGAAGGCTGGTCAGTTGAAAGCCTTCCTAGAAAGAGCGATTCTCCACTTGAAGCACAGCCACGAGATGCACTTGAATCAGACAAGTATGTATATAAAGTAACAGTAACAGATAAAGCCGGAAAACAGAGCTTTGCAACAGTAACAGTTACAGTAGATATCACACCTCCTACATTAACAATTACAAAACCTCTGAACAACAGCAATACAGGTGCCAATGCAATCAGCGGTACTTCTTATATGTTCCAGGGAAAAATCGAAGATAATGTTGGCGGAACAGGTGTAGCAAAATACTATTACATCCTTACACAGGAAGATTGGCAGCTTGCCGACCTTGAAGAAGATGCCTGGGGACGCGGGGTTGATTGTGACGGAAACATGACAATCAGCAGAGTATTGGTTAATGGTACAACATCAACAGGAACAGATTTACACGAAGGTAACTGGAAGCTTTTTGTAAAGGCAGAAGATAAAGCCGGTAACCAGACAGAACCTCAGTACAGAGAGTTTACTATTGATATGGCAGACCCTGTGCTTACTGTAACTTCAGGTCTGGACGAAGACAGAACAAAAACTACATACTTTAAAGGTGCTTCACGTACAATAAGCGGAACCGCAACAGATACTCACGGTATAGAGTATGTAAAAATCATGAGCGGAACAGAAACTCTTGCTCAAATCAATAATGTAACAAACGGTACCTGGAGTACATCTGTTGGATTGTCTCCAAATACAGGTAAAACAATCACTATATTTGCAGTAGATAAGGCCGGCAGGGAAAGTTCAAAGGTAGTCAGCAACATCTTCAGAGATGAAGAGGGTCCAAGTATTTTCGTAACTACAGACTTAAGCGGCCTGATCCTTGATGCAGATCTTACAAACGGATTAGAGATTTCTGGAACTGTAAACGATGGTGCAGGAAGCGGTGTAGATAAAGTATTGTACTCAATAGATGGCAGCGCACCTTCTCTCCAGGCAAGTGTTAATACACAGGGCAGCTGGAGCATTAAAGTTTATGGCCCAACAGCAACAGGCAATAAAACTCCAAAACTTCCAAGCCAGGGTATTTATGCACTCAAGCTTAAAGCAGTAGATAAGTTTAATAACATTACAACTCCTGCAGATAGAAATATCATTTACGATACAGCAAAACCAACCTTAGGTGTTACACTCAATGGTACTGCAGTCACAAGCGGCGAAAAGAAATACATTAAGAACAATTCATACGCAATAGCAGGTACTTTTGCTGATTCAGGAACTAACGTAACAGTTTCTGTAAACATGGATTGTGCCGATGCTACAGCTAATACAAGAATCACCCAGACTCCTACAACAGGCAAAACCGGTACCTGGACACTTACTCAGACACAGGGTGGTTCAACCATTGCAGACGGAACTTACACATATACAATTACAGCTACAGACGAGGCCGGTGCTTTAACAGGCAGCACTTCAAGAAAAGATACAGTTACCCTTACAGTAGTAAAGGATGTAACAGCTCCTGCTGTAGAAATAACAGGTATTCCAGATAAAGATTCAACAAAAATCTCACAGTTCACATTCCGTGGTACAGCAGAAGACGTAACATCTGGTATTAAGAATGTAAAGGTTACAGTTGCAGACAAAGCAGCGCCAGACAGAAAGCAGGTATTAACAGTAAGCGGTAAAGAAAACTGGACAGCTGCAGTTAATTATCAGAATGCAGGTTCAGTATTCTACAATAACAATGCATGGGATGAAGGTTGGAAAACCATTACTGTAGAAGTAGAAGACAATGCCGGTAATAAAACAACAGAAACAGAAGAGTTCCTCTTTGATAGAGCAAACCCTTCTCTTTCTGTAAACGAAAGCACACATCAGCAGTATATGAACCAGGGTGGTTATACTCTTACAGGTTCAGCTTCCGATTCTTATGGACTTACAAAGAATGCAGGCAATAAACAGATAGTAACTATTGAAGAAAGCTTAGACGGTGTTTATATTGGCAGCAGACCATTAGAGCTTAATGCAACTGGAGCCTGGAGCGTAAATCTTCCTCTTGGTGTAGATAATACAACAAATCCTGTTGTACCAACCAGCGGAACTTACAGCTACACAATCAAAGCAGAAGACTTAGCTGGTAATATAGTTGATGTTGGTCCTTACAGCACAATAGTAGATATTACACCTCCATCAATCACAATTGTAAATCCTACAGAAGGACAAACAAATACAAGCTCATTAAAAGAAACACAGGCAAGCTTCAGCGGTTCAGTAAATGATGCAAGCGGAGTTAAAGCCGTATGGTATAAGATTATTTCAAGAGCAGCAGATGATTCAGTAATAGCAGAACCATCAGTACCTGAATCTTCATCAAACGCACTTAATGACGAAGCTTGGGCAGGTTGGACAAAAGCAACTTCAGGAATAACAACCTGGAGCTTCACACAGGCCTTCAAGCTTGGAACTGCAGCCACAACTGCCGAAGGTTTACCAGAAGGACGTTACACTCTCTTTGTAGCAGCAGTAGACAATGCCGGTATGGTAGCTGGTCCATCATACGAAACAAGACCAGGTCAGATTCGCACATTCGATGTTGATATGTCTGCACCAACATTAACAGAAGCTTCCCGTTCAGAACAGCAGACTCGTGTAGGCTTTACATTCAGCGGAACTGCAAGTGATACAAACGGATTTGGCACACTCACAATTGCAGACAGCTTTACTGCTCCAGACAGTACAATAGCAACTGCAATTGCATCACAGACAATTACAGTAAGTTCAAATGGTTCTTGGACAAAGGCTTATACATTGGGTTCAGCCGAAGGTCAGCTCGCAGATGGAACACACGTATTTACACTTACAGCAACAGATGTAATGGGTAAAACAACTATTCTTACTCGTACTGTAACAGTAGATACAACAGCTCCAATAATTGATGTTACAACTCCTGCAGTTGATTCAGAAAGAAGAAACACAAGTGCTATAAACGATACTAACTTTAACTTTGCCGGTTCAATCGTAGAAAATAATACGGGCGTAAAGGCAGTTTGGTATACAATTTTACCAAGAGATACAGCAGCTCCTGCAAAACCAGATAATGGTACAGATGCTCTTAATGACGCATCCTGGACAAATTGGTCAAAAGCAACATCCGGAAATGCATTGTGGAGCCAGGCACAGAAGTTCCGTACAAAGGGAACAACAGCCGAAGGTTTGGATGAAGGTACATGGACAATTCATGCATACGCAGTAGATAACGTTGGTAATGTTTCTGCTATTATAAGCAGACAGTTTGACGTTGATATGTCTGTACCAACACTTTCAATAAATAGTCTTGCAGATAAGACAAAGGTTAACTTTACAATCAGTGGTTCAACAAGCGATACTCACGGATTCCAATCACTCACAATTGCAGACAGCTTTACTGCTCCAGACAGCACAACAGCAACTGCAATTGCAGCACAGACAATAACAGTAGCAAATGATGGTACTTGGTCAAAGAATTATACATTAGGAACAACTAACACTGGTAGTCAGCTCGCAGATGGAACACACGTATTTACACTCACAGCTACCGATATTATGGGTAAAACAACTGTAGCCGAAAGAACAGTACTTGTAGATACAGTTGCCCCTGAAGTTACAGTTAATGCATTCAGTGGCTATACAACAGCAAGAAGCACAGTATTTACCGGAACTTCAACAGATTATAATCTTTCTACAACAGCAATTGCTCTTTATAAAGATGGAGCAGAAACTCCTGTACAGCAGAATAACCTCTATCCAGATCAGGATGGAAACTGGACATGGAACGTATACAACCTTGTAGACGGAAAATATACAATTAAAGTAACTGCAACCGATAAGGTAAACACACAATCAATCATAGATACCGGTGCAGGTACATATACACGTGGTGGTGTTGCAGTAACAACAGGAAGTTATTCTCACAATATTACAGTTGATACAACCTTCCCAACATCTACACTTGCAAAAACATCAGAAACTGGAAAGAAGTTTGTAATTGCAGATGGTAGTGAAACTTCTACAATAACAAATGGTGGAAAATATTACACTAATGGTACATATTCAATCAGCGGTACAGTAACAGAAACTAACTACAATGCAAACAAAGTAACTCTTACTGTAAAGAAGGACGGAGTAGCTGTGCCTTCTGCAAATGTTCCAACAGTAGCAATCGATGATACAAACAATAAGAACTGGAGCTTCAATGGAATTACATCAGCTAATGCAGAATACGAATATACAATTTCAATAGAAGACGAAGCTACTAATACAACAACTTATACAGTAACAGTTGTTTATGATACAGTTAATCCAACAGCAATTGTTTCTGGACCAGGTGAAGATTTGAGTGGAACAGCTTCTCTTAAGGGTTCAGAATATACCTTCAGTGGTGTAGCATCTGATGCAACTGCCGGAATCCTTGTAAACAAATATATGTTTACTCAGACTCCTCTTGCAGATGCAGCCGCAATAACAGCCTCTGCAACAACTGCAGCAAATCAGGCAAGTGGCACAAATGCAAATACTCAGGTTAATAAGTGGATTTCTGCAACAGCTTCTAACGGAACCTGGTCAAATGTAAAAGAACTTGCTACAGGTTCTGCAATACAAACAGGAAAACTTAACGAAGGTAAGTGGTATATCTACATTTATGCAGAAGACATACTTGGACACCCAATTACAGCTTCAAGAAGCTTCTGGATAGACCAGGCAGACCCTGCAACAACAATAAATGCAGTAACACTTTCAGGTAGCACAGCTACACACAATGATATAGTTCTCAGCGGAACAACAACCGATGCTAACAACATTACTCAAATTGTAATAACAGATACTCTTACTCCAACAGCAGCCGGACAAACTGGTGTAGCAACAATTACTCTTACACCAACTGGTGGAGAAGGTCTCACAATTAATGATGATGGCACTTGGTCACATACATATCCTGCTTCTGCTCTTAACGATGGAAGACACTTGTTCACAATTACAGCTACAGATACAGCAGGAAAAACTGGCAGCGTAACAAAAGAAGTTACAGTAGACAAGACAGCTCCAAATCCTGTACTTCCTTCAACTTCAATACCAGGAATTGCAGAAACAAAGGGTAGTGCATATACATTTGCCGGAACTGCAAGCGATGCAACTTCTTCAATCACAAAGATTGAACTTACAATTACAGATGCTTCAGATGCAACTAAGACAAAGAAAGTTGTTGCAACCGGAAAAGAAAACTGGTCTGCAAAGGTTGAATATGCCGCAACAGCAACAAATGATGATGTAGACGGAACTGCAAACTCTTGGAGCCAGATATTTGGTTCAGAAGGTGTAAAGACTGTAACTGTAACTGCAACCGATGGTGCTGGAAATACAGCCACAACAACTGCTCAGAACTTTACTTATGATAAGGCAGATCCAACTCTTACTGTCACAGAAAGTACAGTATTGGGTTATATGCCTCCACAGGGATTTAATATTTCTATCTCGGCAACAGATACATACAAGCTTGGAACAATTACTCTTATCGAAGAGCATAAGGGTACTGGATCTACAGCAACATTTACAAGAACATCAGCTTCCAGCACATCAAAGACATTTACAGGAAGTGAATTAACTTTAGGAACTTGGTCAGTTCACGTACCTCTTGGAACAGGTACAACTCCTGCAGAAGGTACATACCGCTACCAGTTTGTATTAACAGATGATGTAGGACACGAAGTAAGTTCTAAGGCTTATACATCAATAGTAGATACAGAAGCTCCAGAAGTAACAATAACAACTCCAGCTTCTGCAACAGCAAAACGCCAGAAAAATGCAATTAACGAAAACAACTTTAAGTTTATTGGTAGTCTTGATGAAGATAATGAAGTTCACGCTGTTTGGTACACGATTATTGCTGCTGGCGATTCAGCTCCAACAGTAAGTGTAACCGGTCAGGAAGCTTTGAATGATTCTAACTGGTCTGGTTGGACAAAGGCAACTTCCGGTAATACAAGCTGGAATGCAATTCAGGCATTTAAGAAAAACGGAACAAGCGGCGACGGTATAGTTGAAGGACTTGGATATACAATTTATGTTCGTGCAGTTGATAGTGCTGGTAACGTAAGTGATAATGTTTCTCAGGTATTCGATGTTGATATGGAAGACCCTGTAGTTACAATCAATACTCTGGCAGTAAGAACAAAAGAAGGCTTTACTCTTAGCGGAACTGCAAGCGATTCTCTCGCACTCGCTTCTGGAACGAACGCAATTACAATTAAAGATGGAGACCAGACTTGGAATGTTTCTGTTGATAGTAACGGAACATGGTCAAAAGCATTCAGAGTAACAGGAGAAACAGGAACAGATCCTCTCCTTTCTGACGGATCTCATACATTCGAAGTTACAGCACAGGATAGTGCAACAAAGAATAATACAGAAAGAAAGACAGCTACTATTATTGTAGATACACAATCTCCTACTATTGTAGTAAATCCATTCTATAATGCAAATGAATCAAATGGATATGAAGCAGTAAATAATCTTTCATTTAGCGGAAGCTTTACAGATGCAAACTTTGAAACAGCAACAATTTCACTTTATAAAGATAATACCGCAGTTAGTGGTAAAACTAAGACTGTTACTGCAACTGGAGAATGGACTTGGAATGTAAGTGGTAGTTCAACAGAACCTCTTGCAGACGGAACCTATACATTACGTATAACAGCTGAAGATAAAGTTGGAAATACATCTTCTGTAAATACAGCTGGAGATACAACTTATAATTACAATATTAAAATAGATAATACAGCTCCTACATCTACACTTGTAAAAGGAAGCGGAACCTTGTACTTAGCAAATGGTACAACAACAGAAACAATTGCAAATGGCGGAACCTACTATGCAAAGGAAGCTTACACAATCAGCGGTGTAATAACAGAAAATAACTTTGATGAAGTAACTCTTACAACAAAAAAGAACGGAACGACATTTACTTCACCAAGCTTTACAAGTGCAACAAACTGGAGCTTCTCGGGCATTTCTGCTACAGATCATTCAGCAGACGGAACATACGATTATACAATTACTATAACAGACCTTGCCGGAAACCAGACTTCATACAGTATAACTGTAATTTACGATACAACAGTACCGGTAGCAAGCGTAACAGCCCCAGCAGCAGACTTTGATGTAGATGAACTCAATTCAATTGGCGGAAGCTCTTACACCTTCAACGGACAGGTTACAGATGCCAACATCCTCATCAACAGATACCTCATAACACAGAACGATTATACAGTTGAACAGATAAAGTCAAACGGAGCAACAGGAACAGGCTGGACAAATGCAACAGCATCAAACGGAAGCTGGTCAAGCGTAGGAAGTCTCAAGGCAGGAAGAACTGCAGAGACAGGCAAGATACACGAAGGAAAGTGGTACGTATATATCTATACAAAAGACATACTCGGCTATGAGGCAACAGCTAAGAGAACGTTCTGGCAAGACCAGGATGCACCATCAATAACAGACCTCAGCCGCGGAACGCTCACAGGAACAAGGGCAACAGATGGAAATGTAACAATCAGCGGAAAGGTGACTGACGTAAACGGCATAACAAGCCTTGTAATCCATGACGTACTCACACCTGTAACAAGCGGAGATACAGCACCAGCAGACGTAACGATAAGTACATTTGGAGCAGATGGAAGCTGGAGCAATGTATACACAGCAACATCACTCAAAGAAGGCGTACACAGATTTAGAGTAACGGCTACTGATACAGTAGGAAAGACATCAGAGGATAGCATAGAAGTAACAGTAGATAAGACAAACCCTGTACCAGTATTGTCAGCAACACCTAACAAAGATGATACAAAGGGAAGCTCATTTACATTCACTGGAACTGCAAGCGATACTAACGGAATCACAAATGTTAAGCTTACAATTGCAGATGCAGACGGACATACAAAGACTGTAAATGCAAGCGGAACGACTGAGTGGTCTGCAAAGGTTGAATATGCTGCAACTGCAACAAATGACGATACAGACGGAACGGCAAACTCATGGAGCCAGATATTTGCAAGTGAAGGCGTAAAGACAGTAACAGTAACTGCAACCGATGGTGCAAACAGAACTGCTACAACTACAGCACAGACATTCGTATACGATAAGAATGACCCTGTACTTACTCCAAACAAAGCAACAGTACTTGAATATATGCCAACGGCAGGCTTCACAATCACAGGTACAATTTCTGATACATACAGACTTGGAACTCTCAGAATCATTGAAAAGAAAAATGGAGATCCAACATCTGCAAGTGGTCAGAATGGAGCCGAAATAATAAGACAAACTGATGTTAATCCTTATAATTTTAGTGTTAATGTACCTCTTGGAAACGTAACTCCTACAGACGGAGAATATTCATATCAGTTTGTTCTTACAGATTCAGTAAGCCATGAAGTAAGCTCTGAAACCTTTACAACAACAGTAGACACAACTGCACCTGTATTAACAATTTCTACCCCTGCAAACGCTACGGCAAAGAAAAATACAAATGCAATAAATGAAAATAACTTCCGCTTTGAAGGAAGCATAACGGAAACAAACAGCGTACAGAAAGTATGGTACAAGATATTGGCCGACAATGAAGATGCCCCTGCAGTTGTAACATCAGGACAGAATGCCCTTAATGCATCAAGCTGGGATGGCTGGACAGAAGGAAGTGCAGGAACAGGAAACTGGAATGCAATCCAGGCATTTAAGTCAGGAGCAACAAGCGGCACGACATACGGTGAAGGCAACTACAAGATTTACGTATGTGCAGTAGACAAGGCAGGTAACGTATCTACACAGGCAGCACAGGTATTCGACGTAGACATGACCGTACCAAACCTTGCAGTAACGTCAGCACCAGCACAGACAGCAGAAGGCTTTGAAATAAGCGGAACAGCCAGCGATACATTCGGACTTGCAGCAGGAACAGCAGCAGTCACAATTACAGCAGACGGAAAGACATTCCCTGTAAGCGTAACAGACGGAGACTGGAGCCAGAGCTTCCTTGTTGGAAGTGGAACCGACCACATAACAGACGGAAATCAGACATTTACAATCACTGCAACTGACAAGGTAGGAAGGACAACAACTTTAACAAAGACAGTACTCATAGATACATATGAGCCGGTAATAAGTGTAGACTCATTCAGCGGTTATACAACAGATTCAAGCCTTACCTTCACAGGAACAGCATCAGATGAAGATGCAATTCACAATGATAACCTTACAGAAACAAAGGTAGAGCTTTATAAGGACGGAGAAGCTTATAAGGTAAACAACGTGGCAGTTACAAAGGTAGTAGCAACAGATTCAGAACACAACTGGACCTGGAGCGTACACGACCTTCCAGACGGCGTATACACAATCAAGGTAACAGCAAAAGACAAACTCAACCACGTAACGACAGTAGATACGTCAGATACATCTGCATCAAATGCATATAAATACAACATCACTGTAGACAAGACAGCCCCTACATCAACACTGACAATAGGAAGCGGAACGCTGTACGTATCAGACGGAACAACAACAACAACAATAGCCGACGGCGGAACCTACTATGCAAAGGCAGCATACACAATCAGCGGTACAATTACAGAGACAAACTACGAAGCTAACGGAGAAACTGCAAAAGTAACGCTCAAAGAAAACGGCAGTACAAAGGCATTTGCAGCCAATGCAAACAAGAACTGGAGCTTTAACGGAGCAACAACAGACGGAACATACCTGTATACAATAACAGTTGTAGACAAGGCTGGAAACCAGACTTCTTACAGCATAACCGTAATCTACGATACTACAGCTCCTGTGGCAGCAGTAACGGCACCGACAGCAGACTTCAGCGTAAGTGCACTCAATTCAATCGGCGGAAGCTCATATACGTTCAGCGGACAGGTAACGGATGCAAACATCCTCATCAACAGATACCTGATTACGCAGGAAGACTATACGGCAGACCAGATAAAGACAAACGGAGCCGCAGGAACAGGCTGGACAAATGCAACAGCATCGAACGGAAGCTGGTCAAGCGTAGGAAGCCTCATTTCAGGCAGCACGGCACAGACAGGCAAGATACACGAAGGCAAGTGGTACGTATACATCTATACAAAGGACGTACTCGGCTATGAGGCAACGGCAAAGAGAACGTTCTGGGCAGACCAGAATGCACCGTCAATAACAGACCTCAGCCGCGGAACGCTTACGGGAACAAGGGCAACAAGCGGAAACGTAACAATAAGCGGAAAGGTAAGTGACGTAAACGGCGTAACAAGCCTTGTAATCCATGACGTACTCACACCTGTAACAAGCGGACAGACAGCACCACAAGACGTAACGATAACATCATTCGGAGCAGGCGGAAGCTGGAGCCACGAATACATAGCAGCATCACTCAACGAAGGCGTACACAGATTTACCGTAACGGCAAAAGATACAGTAGGAAAGACATCCGAGGATAGCATAGAAGTAACAGTGGACAAGACAAACCCTGTACCGGTATTGTCAGCAACACCTAACAAAGATGATACAAAGGGAAGCTCATTCACGTTCACTGGAACTGCAAGCGATACTAACGGAATCACAAATGTTAAGCTTACAATTACAGATGCAGACGGACATACAAAGACTGTAAATGCAAGCGGAACAACTGAGTGGTCAGCAAAGGTTGAATATGCTTCAACAGTAACAAGTGATGATACAGACGGAACAGCTAACTCATGGAGTCAGATATTTGCAAGTGAAGGCGTAAAGACAGTAACAGTAACTGCAACCGATGGTGCAAACAGAACTGCTACAACTACAGCACAGACCTTCACGTACGACAAGAATGACCCTGTTCTTACAGAAAATGCTTCAACAGTACTTGAATATATGCCTACAGCAGGCTTCGATATTACAGGAACAATTTCTGATTCATACAGACTTGGAACTCTCAGACTCATTGAAAAGAAGGATGGAAGTACAACATCTGCAAGTGGTCAGAATGGAGCCGAAATAATACGTGAAACTGATGTTAATCCTTATAATTTTAGTGTTCATGTACCTCTTGGTGGAGTAACACCTGAAGACGGAGTATATTCATACCAGTTTGTACTTACAGACTCGGTAGGACACGAGGCAAGCTCAAAAACTTATACAACAACAGTAGATACAACTGCACCTGTAGTAAGCGTAACGAATCCAGAGACAGACGGTACAAAGAAGAATAATAATGCGATAAACGAAAATAACTTCCGCTTCGAAGGTAACATAACTGAAGCAAACAGCGTTCAGGCAGTATGGTACAAGATACTGGCTTCTAATGCTAATGCACCAACAGCAGCTACATCAGGACAGAGTGCACTCAATGCATCAAGCTGGGATGACTGGACAAACGGAAGTGCCGGAAGTACAAAATGGAACGCAATCCAGGCATTTAAGAAAAAATACAATGAAGATGGAACCTTGAATACAAGCGGTGACGGTATTGAAGAAGGCAGCTACAAGATTTATGTATGTGCAGTAGACAAGGCAGGTAACGTATCTACAGCAGCAGTACGCGAGTTTGACGTAGATATGACTGCACCTACAATTACAACTGGTACAATCACAACAGGTGACAACTGTATCAACAAGACAAGTACATATTACTTCAATACAGAACTCAAAGGAACTGCAATTGCAACAGATACCTATGCAATGGCTGAATCAACCCCTGTAACTGTAAGCATAAACGGCGTTGCTAATTCAACAGTAACTCCAAATGCAAGCAATGTATGGACAATTGCAACAGACAAGTTCACAGCAGGCGAAACACAAGTTGTAACAATTACAGCAACTGATATAGCTGGAAAAACAACAACAAAATCATTCAACGTATACTATGACTCTACAGCTCCTGTAGTTGAAATTGAAACTCCTGCAAATAACTCTAACATAACAAACTCTTCAGTAATTGCAAAAGGACCAATTACAGAAACAGGCGTTGGTCTGGATAAGATACAGTGCACAACAACTGCTAGTGCAGATGCAGCAGATTGGTCAGACACAACAAACTGGCATGACATTGGTGTTTCAAGTGGAAGTACAACTTGGAGTCAAAACCTTTCATTTGATAAAGAAGGTGCAGTTGTTCTTAGAGTACGTGCAAAAGATAAGCTTGGTAACATAGCAACAGTAGCAACAAGTAACTTCAACTACGATAGCAATAACCCTAACCTTGCAGTTACAAACCTTGCAGACAATGTATACAAGAATGCTAACTTTACTTTAAGCGGAACAGCTTGGGATACAAACTCTATTGAAAGCATAGAAGTAAAGGATGATGGAAAGACTGGTGTATGGACTCACACATTTACAGGTACTGAGCTTAATGCAAAGAGTGAAGCTACTAAGACAACTTGGAACTTCAACTTTGTAACAGGCATAGACAATTCTTCACAGGGTAACTTCCTCTCAGAAGGCCTCCATACTTTCATCATCACACTTAAGGACGTTGCAAACAGAACAACTCAAATTACAAAGACATTCACAGTAGATACAGTTGCTCCAGTAGTTGGAACAATACCAACTCCTTCAGTAACAGAAACACAGAGTTCTACATACAATTTCATCGGAACTGCAAGTGATGCTACAACAACAGTTGAAGCAGTACAGATTGCATTCGTTGATCCAACAGTTGCAGCAAATGCAGACAGAATCCACAATGCAAACGGTTCAACAACCTGGACATACACTCTTAACTTTGCAACAGAAGGAGCTTTCGGAGCTTCTGGTGAAAAGAATGTATGGGTACGTGCAAAGGATAAGGCTCAGAACTGGAGTGATTGGGATAATACAACATTCAATTATGATACAAGTATTCCTAACGTTTATGTAACACATATAGCTCTTTCAGAGGATGGAACATCATACGGTTCAGATGAAACAGCAACTCCAAGTATGCAGAAGAATAAGATATTCAAACTCAGTGGTACAGCAAATGATGACTGGGATTTTGATTCTACTTCACCTATTACAATTACCCAGACAATGACACCTGCTGGTGGTTCTGCAGGAAATGCAGTAACAATTAGCGGAACAGATCTTTCAGTAACAGGTACAGGTCAGAACAGGACCTGGACAATTACAGGCCTCCCAAGGAATCCTTCTTCAGCAGGAACAACATCACTTGCAACCGGAACATATCAGTATGTAGTAACGACAAAGGATAAGGTCGAAAAGACAAATACGGCTACCATTTCGGTAACGGTTGATGTAGACGGACCGGAAGTAAAGATTACAACCCCTAACGTAGACAAGGCAGAATCAGATTCAATTTCCGGAGATTCATATGCATTCCGCGGAAGTGCAAATGACGTTGGTATTTCCGGACTTGCAAGCTACAGCTATGCATTTACTCAGAGCGGTACAGCACCGGCAGCTGATTCAGGAGAATGGGTAACCGTAACGGCAACAGACGGAACCTGGAGTATTCCAAAGGACTTAATCAGCGGAACAACAGTATCAGGCGGAGTAACAAATAACACAGATACAGAAAAACTCCATGAAGGCAAATGGTATCTGCATGTTAAGGCAGTAGATAAGTCTGGTAACGAAGGAAATGCTTATTATGCAGAAGATGATACAGAGCATACAAGTCCTATACAGGCCGTAAGAAGCTTCTGGATAGACCAGAGTGCTCCAACCTTGACAGAAACAAATATTGGAAATGCAGATAGCGAACAGGCTACAAGATATAACACAAATACAGGCTTCACACTTAGTGGTTCAGCAAGCGATACATTCGGATTGGCAACTGGAACTAATGCAATTACAATTAGCAATGGAAAGACAGGTGCTGCAAACAAGACATGGAATGTTTCTGTAAATAGTAACGGCGAATGGTCAAAAACATTCGTTGTATCTGAGTATAATGATGCGGGTACTATTACTAATTCTTCAGAAGAAAACTACGTAGCAGACGGTGACTACACCTTTACAATCACTGCAACCGACTTGGTAGGAAAGCCAACAAGTGTAACAAGAACAATCCTTGTAGATACAACTGTACCTGATATAACAGTTGAGCCGTTCTGGGAGTCTCCTGCAAACGGCTATGTAGCAGAAAAGAACCTTTCATTCAACGGATTATTCGCAGATACAAACTTCAAGACTGCAACAATAGCACTTTACAAAGACGGCAGTGCCGTAAGCGGACAGACAAAGACCGTTACAAGTGAAGGCGACTGGACTTGGAATGTAAAGAACCTTGCAGACGGCGTTTACACTCTCCAGATTAGTGCAGAGGATATTGTTGGAAATACAAAATCTGTAAATACAGCAAATCTTGCAAATACTTATACTATAACTGTAGATAACACATTGCCAGAATCAACACTGGCAATTGGTAGCGGAACTCTGTACGGCTCAGATGGAAATGAAGTAAGTACAATTGCAGACAAGGGCAAGTACTATGCTAAGGCTGCATACACAATCAGCGGTTTGATTGAAGAAACAAATTACAATGCTTCAGACGTAACACTCACAGCAAAGAAGAATGGTACAGCAGTAGCAGCTGCATCAGTACCTGCACTCACAAAGAGCGGCAAGAACTGGAGCTTCTCTGGTATTTCTGCAGCAGACGGTGAATACGAGTATACTCTCAACATTACAGACCTTGCTGGCAACGAAAAGCAGTACATAATCACAGTTGTATTTGATACAACAGCTCCTACAGCAAATGTTACTACACCAAATACTAATCTGGCTGGTGAAAACTCAATTAGAGGAGCAAGTTATAACTTCAGTGGTGTTGCAACGGATGCAACAGCAGGAATCCTTGTAGAAAGATATTTAATTACACAGACTTCTTATAGTTCTGATGTAATTTTGACAAACGGAAGAACAGGTACAGGCTGGACATCAGTTACTACAGATAACGGAACCTGGTCATCTCCTACACAGACACTCATAACAGGAACAGAAGCAAGTGCAAATGCCAATACACTGTGCGAAGGTATCTGGTATGTATACATCTATGCAAAGGATATCCTTGGTTACGAAGCAACAGCTTCAAGAACAGTTTGGATAGACCAGGCAGTTCCTGCAATTACAAATTTAAGCAGAGGAACTCTCAGCGGAACAACTGCTACAAACAGTAATGTAACAATCAGCGGAAATGCAACTGATGCAAACGGAGTAACAAGAGTTGTTATCCACGATGGATATTACGGAGACTCAACAACAAATGATATTACATTTACAACTCTTGAAAGTGACGGAAGCTTCTCACACGAATATGAATCAGTTGATCTTGCAGAAGGAACTCACACCTTCACAATCACAGCAACTGATGGAGCTCAGAAGACTAACGCAGAAACAATTTCTGTAATAGTAGATAAGACAGACCCTGTTCCTTCATTACCTGTAACAGCAGTTCCTGGTGCAGATGATACACTCGGAAGTTCATTCACCTTCTCTGGAACAGCAAGCGATACAACAGGTATTACAGAGGTTAAGCTTACAATTACAGATGTTGCCGATACAACAAAGACAAAGACTGTAACAGCAAGCGGAAAAGAAGATTGGTCTTCAAGAATCAGCTTCTATGACACAACAGCTGGCTGGAATACAGTATTCGGTACGCAGACTTCTCCGGTTCAGGGAGAAAAGACTGTAACCGTTACAGTAAAAGATGGAGCTAACAATCCAGGAACAACATCTCGAACCTTTGTATTCGATAATGCAAACCCTACAATTACTGTAAATGAAAGCACAATCAAACAGTATATGTCTGCAGCTGGATTTACAATCACTGGTTCTGTAGCAGATACATACAAGCTTGGAACGCTCAGACTTATAGAAAAGAAGGATGGTACTGTAACAGAAGCATCCGGTGCAAATGGAGCTTTAATAGCTGGAACAGGATCATCAACAGTATTCGATTCACTTACTTCTTCTAACTTCTCTATTAAAGTACCTCTTGGAGACGTAACTCCAACAGATGGAACGTATACTTATGAGTTTGTAGTAACAGACTCTGTAGGACATACAGTAAACAGTAAGACCTTCACAACAACAGTAGATACAACAGCACCTTCAGTAAGTGTAACTACACCTGCAGCAGATACAACAAATAAGGGAACAAACGCAATTGCAGAAGCTAACTTCAGATTTGCTGGTGCTTCTACAGATGCAAACGGAATTGCAGGAGTTTACTACAAGATAGGTACATCTGCCCCTACAAATGTTCCAACAACAGCAACTTTGGTTGCAAGCACTTGGACAACAGCTGGCTTTACACAGGCTACAGCTTCAACAGGAACTTGGAATGCATACCAGGGCTTCAAGTCTGGTGCAACAAGCGGAACAACATACGGTGAAGGACAGAACTATAAGATTTACGTATACGCAGTAGACAATGCTGGTAATGTTGGTCATTCTTCAGAAAATGTAGCAGCAGAACGCGAGTTTGATGTTGATATGACAATTCCTACAATTACTGATACTTCAACAGTAACACAAACAAAAGAAAGCTTTACACTCAGCGGAACAGCAAGCGATACATACGGACTAGCAGCTGGAACTGGTGCAATAACAATCAGTGATGGAACTCACACATGGCCGGTTGCAGTAACAAGTGGAACTTGGAGCAAGAAGTTCTTCGTTTCAACATCAGCAACAACTGAAGAAGGTTATGATGCAGATTCTATTATTACAGACGGAAATCCTAACTTCACAATCACTGCAACAGACTTGGTAGGCAAGACTAACTACATTACAAGAACAGTACTTGTAGATACAACAGCACCTACAGCAACAATAGATTCATTCTCAGGCTACACAACAGATAAGAACCTTTCATTCAACGGAAGCTTCACAGATGTAAACTTCAGCACTGCAACAATCAGTCTTTACAAGGATGGTAGTGCTGTAAGCGGACAGACAAAGACTGTTACAAGTGACGGAGATTGGACCTGGAACGTTAAGAACCTTGCAGACGGAGTATACACACTCAGAATTACAGCATCCGATGTAGTTGGTAATGAATTAACTATTAACACAGCAGAAACAGGTACTTATAGCAATAATATAACAGTAGATATAACATTACCTGAATCTACACTGGTAATCCCTGATGGAACTGAACTTTACGGTTCAAATGGAAATACGGTAAGCACAATTGCCAATAACGGTAAGTACTATGCAAAGGCAGCTTACTCAATCAGCGGTGTAATAACAGAAACTAACTACAATGCAACAAATGTAACTCTCACTGCAAAGAAGAACGGTATAGCAGTAACAGCTGCTTCAGTACCTACACTTACAAAGAGTGGTGCAGGTAACAAGAACTGGAGCTTCTCAGGCATTACTTCTGAAGATGCAGAATATGAATATACTCTCAACATAACTGACCTTGCAGGAAACGAAAGACAGTACACAATCACAGTTGTTTACGATACAACCGCTCCTACAGCAAACGTAACTACACCAAATGAAGACCTTGAAGGTGCAAGCTCAATCAGCGGTCAATCATACAACTTTGCCGGAGTTGCTTCTGATGTTACAGCTGGAATCCTTGTAAATAAATATATGATTACACAGACTCCATTTACAGGTGCAAATGCTACGGCAATTGCTTCTGCAATTCAGACTTCTGCAAATGCAGATGAAAATCAGGCAAGCAATAATAATCAGATTGACAAGTGGATAAGTGCAACTGCTTCAAACGGAACCTGGGCAAATCCAAAACAGCTAACAACAGAAAGTCAGACAGGCGATCTTAATGAAGGCAAATGGTATATCTATATTTATGCAGAAGATATTCTCGGTCATTCAACAACAGCTACAAGGTCATTCTGGATTGACCAGGCAGCTCCTGCAATTACAAATGTAAGCAGAGGAACTCTCAGCGGAACAACTGCAACAAAGAATGACGTAATAATCAGCGGAAATGCAACTGATGCAAACGGAGTAACTGGAGTTGTTATCCACGATGTATTTGTACCTACAACAGCAGGACAACCAGGAGTATCAGATGTAAGCTTTACAGCTGATCAGCTTGGAACAGGTGGAAGTTTCACAAAGACATATTCTGCTGCAAGTCTTAATGATGGAACCCACACATTTACAATCACAGCAACAGATACAGCAGGAAAGACAAATACAACTACAATCGCAGTCGTAGTAGACAAGACAGCTCCTACACCGGTACTCAGCGGTACACCAGATAAGGACGATACTAAGGGTAGTGCCTTCACATTCTCTGGAAGTGCAACAGATGCAACCTCCGGAATTGAAAAGGTAGAAATTACAATTTCTAACGGAACTCAGTCAAAGACAGTACAGGCAAGCGGAAAAGAAGTATGGTCTTCAAGAATCGGCTTCTATACAACAGGATGGACTGACGTATTCGGTACACAGGCATCTCCAATTCAGGGTGATAAGACTGTAACCATTACAGCTTACGATGGTGCAGGAAATACAAATACAGCAACAGATACATTCGTATTCGATACAGCTGACCCTACAATCAATGTAACAGAAAGCACAATCGGACAGTTCATGTCTACGACAGGCTTTACTATCACAGGTACTATAGGCGATACTTATCAGCTTGGAACACTCAAGCTCATAGAAATGAAGGATGGTGCTGCAACAACAGCTTCCGGTACAGACGGATATACAGTAATGACATCAACCGGAACTTCAGCTAACTTCTCTATCAAAGTACCTCTTGGAAACGTAACTCCAACAGACGGAACATATACATACGAGTTTATAGTAACAGACTCTGCAGGACATACAGCTAACTCTAAGACCTTCACAACAACAGTAGATACAACAGGACCTTCAATAGAAGTAACAAGTCCGTCAGCAGATACTGGTGACAATGCAAAGAAAGGAACTAATGCAATTGCAGAAACAAGCTACAGATTTGCAGGAACTTCAAGCGATACAAACGGCGTTGCAGCAGTTTACTACAAGATAGCTACAGCAGCTCCGGCAGCAACAAGCGTGCCTTCACCGACATCTGATACAGCAGCTCTCCGTGCAACACTCACAGAAAGCACATGGACAGGTGCAGGCTTCACAAAGGCAACTTCAACCACAAACTGGACAGCATTCCCAACATTTAAGGTTAAGGGTGCAAGCGGCGACGGTATAGAAGAAGGCCTCGGATGGAAGATTTACGCATATGCTGTAGATAACGCAGGTAACGTTTCAAGTGCAGCAGTTCGCGAGTTTGACGTAGATATGTCTGCTCCAACTCTTACAGCTGGAATAGCAGCGGGAACTAACTGTATTGAAAAGAATACAATCTACTACTTCAACAGTACAAACCTCACAGGTAGCTTGGGCTATTCAGATACACTTGCAATGGCAGGTAGCGGAGCGATAAAGGTTAAAGTTGGTGAAACAGATGTTACAGGTCAAACAGGAGTATCATTGACAACATCAAGCTGGTCAATTCCAGCCGGTAAGTTTGCAGAAGGCGAAGTAACAACAATAACCTTCACAGCAAAAGACAGCGCAGGTAAGGAAACAACAAAGACTGTAACTGCTTGTAAAGATACTACGGCACCTACAATCACAATTACTTCACCAGGTACAGACGAGTTCTTCACGGGTGAAGGAAGCAGTACACTTACACTTACAGCAACCGGTTCAGTAAACGAAACAGGAATCGGTATGGTTGCAGGTAACTTCAAGTACACAACAGGTGATCCAGAATCTGAATCAGGTTGGAGCTCATTCTCAACTTATGCCGGCGGTTCATACTGGACACAGTCACTCGAATTCACCAGTGAAGGTACAGTAAACCTCTATATCAAGGCACAGGATAGACTTGGAAATGCAACAGCAACTCCTCAGCATGTAAGATTCTCATTTGATAAGCAGGAACCTCAGATTGCAAAGACACACGGAACAATTGCAACTTACTATAAAGCAGGTGATACAATAACCCTCAGTGGTACAGCTTATGATACAAACGAACTTACTAAGGTTGAGATTATTGATACAATAGGCTCTTCAACGAATACATACTCAACAGCTAACAACGGACAGATTACAGTTAACGGAACAATTGCATCAGCAAAGACTTATGCAACAGCAATAACCTGGAGCAAGACACTTTCTGCAAATGATTTGACAGATGGTTATCATAATATAAAGATAACTGCAACTGATAGTTCTGGAAGAACATCTATAATAACAGAGAACTTCACAGTAGATACAGTTGCACCAACATTTACAGCAGACAACATAGAAACTCCGACAGCTTACGATACAGAGATTGCAACATACACATTCAGAGGAACTGCAACAGATCCTAATGGAACCGGAGTAAAAGCCGTAAAGGTTAAGTACAGCGACGGAACAAATACTTCAGCAGAAAGAACAGCTGGAGGTGGAGCTTCCTGGTTCGATGCAGTAACCTTTGATGACATTACAGGCGTCTTCAGTGCTTCTGGCGTTAAGACAATTTCTGTACAGGTAGAAGATACTGCCGGAAACAAGAGTGAGTGGATAAGCAAGAACTTTGATTACGATAAGTCTTCTCCAACAATTGCCCTTGCTTCTTATGCACAGGCTACAAATGCTGGACCTGAATATTCTTACGGAGCAACAACTGCCCAGACTTCAGACTTTGCTGTAAGCAAGGTATTCAAGATGTCTGGTACAGTAGCTGATGACTGGGGTATTGCAACAGGTAATCCTGTAGTAATCACACAGAAGAAGGGAACAAACGGTACAGAACGAACACTTACAGGTTTGACTTATGATGCAGAAAACAAGACCTGGACAATAGAAGGACTTCCACGTGACCCAGATTCAGTTGGAACTACAGATCTTGATACAGATGAATACACTTATTCAGTAACCGTAACAGACAAGGCCGGAAAGACAACATCTAAGAACATAAGGGTTAAGGTAGATAATACAGCTCCAGTAGTTGAGTTTACAAACCCTGCAGAAGACCTTGAACCATCAGCTTACCTTTCTGGAAGTACATATAACTTTGCCGGTTCTGCAAACGATACAGGAAGCGGTAACGTAGGTCTTGCTAGTTACAGTTATGCATTCACACAGAGTTCAGCAGCTCCAGCAGCCAATGCCTGGACAACAGTAAACACAATAGACGGTGACTGGACTATAAACAGAAACTTTGTAAGCGGAACAAATACAGCTTCTCTTGGAACAAACGAGCTTTGCGAAGGTCAGTGGTTCCTGCACGTTAAGGCAACTGATAAGGCCGGTAACCAGACAGCAGATGCATACCGTTCATTCTACATTGACTTGAGTGCACCAACATTGACAACTGCAATAACAACAGCAGCCAACAGCTGTATTGAATTGAACGATACATTCTACTTCAAGGGTGCTCTTACAGGTACGGCAAGTGTAAGTGATACATATGACATTGCAGCAGTAGGCAGCTCAACAACATTCAAGGTAGGAACAACATCTATAACTACAGACAATGGATTGTCATGGAGCGGTTCAAACTGGACAATCGCAGCTTCTGCATTCAGCGAAACATATCAGGTTCTTACAATTACAGCTACAGACTATGTAGGAAGAACTACTATAGTAACAAAGAATATCTGCCAGGATGCAACTGCACCTCAGGTTACTATTACAAAACCTGAATCAAACGGAAACATTGATACTTCTCCAGTTAATGCACGAATCTCTGTAGTTGAGAATGGTGTAGGTATACAAGGCAAGACAGCCACGGTTGACAGTAAGGTAGAATACAGGTTCAACGGTGGAGCCTGGACACCTACAGATTACACAAGCGGAACTACGGTAGAACAGGAACTTGACCTTGGAACTACACAGGGTGAAATGACTCTCGAAGTACGTGCAACAGATAAGCTTGGTAACACATATACAACACCAGCAACAACGTTCTACTACGACTTCCAGGATCCTGTAATAGTAGAAACAGATGAAGTAGCAAGATATGTAAACGGAGCATTTACTCTGACAGGTACAGCTTACGATACATACAAGCTTAGCTATATAGAAGTTAAGGATACAACAGACGGTAATAAGGTATACAGATCTAATTCTGATACTAATACGCAGATTACCTATACAGGTGATATTGAAGATGCAGTTTCAGCTGCAACAGCAACAACCTGGACTCTTGCATTCACAGCAGCAGACTGGAACAGTTTCACTGAAGGCAACCACGTATTCAAGATTACGGCTGTTGACGTATCTGGAAGAAGTGCAGAAGCACCTAACAAGAACGTATGGATAGATAAGCATGCACCAGTAGTAACAGGTGCGGCTGTTCCAACAACAGCTCAGACACAGGGCTCTTCATTCAGATTCAGCGGAACTGCAAAGGATTATAATAAGAATGCAGGAACAGCAAGCAGTAATTCCCTTGACTCTGGAATCAAGAAGATAGAGATACAGATTACAAACAACGGAGATGCAATAGTTGATTCAGCTACAGCAAATGCAACAGCTACAGGCTGGATAGATGCAACAGGACAGGAAGACTGGAGTGCAGTAGTTGCTTACGATGATTATGTTGCAAACGAAACTAAAGTTTGTAATGTATTCGGTAGAGAAGGCGTTAAGACACTCCATGTACGTGCAACAGACGAATCAGGACTTACAAGCACTGTATTTACAAAGAACTTTGTATACGATAAGGCTGCTCCGTCCCTTTCTGTTTCAACATATACTCCAGAAGGTGGTTCAGCACTTGATATAAGTTCTACAGATAATGAACCTATATTCAATGTAAACGGAAACTTTGCATTGAGTGGTAGTGCATCAGATACAAACGGTGTAAAACAGGTAGTAATTACTCAGAAGGTTACACAGCTGGATGCGAATAATCAACCAGTATTGGATGATAATGATAACCCTGTAATAATATCAACAGATATAGAAACTCTTGACGGTAACGGTGCAACCACATTCAACTGGTCTACAAATACAGGAACAGGTAAAGGACTTCCTCGAAATCCTACAACTAACGTAGCATCAACAGGAAATGCACTTACATCAGGTATTTACACTTATACGGTAACCGTAACAGATGTGGCTGGAAATGAATCAATCACAGAAGCTACAGCAAAAACAGCTTCAAAGACTGTAAAGGCAACAATCGATAAGACAGCACCTACAGTAGCAATTACAAATCCTGCTAATGAAAATGCTAATACAGGCTTGAACGCAATAAGCGTTGTAAACAACAGATTTGCTGGAACAGCTTCAGATAACCATGAAGGTGCAACAGACGTTGAAGCAGTATGGTATAAGATTGTAGGCCAGACTGCTGCAAATCCTGCTGCTCCACCTGCAAACACAACACAAGACAGTGCTTGGACAGGTCTTGGATTCACAAGGGCTTCTAATACTACAAACTGGTTCTTCTCACAGGCATTCAAGGCTAAGGGAGCTACAGGTGACGGACTTGAAGAAGGACAGTACAAGGTAGTAGTTTACGCAGTAGACGCCGCTGGTAACGTTTCAAGTGCAGCTTCTCAGAAATTCGACGTAGATATGGCTGCTCCGGAAATTGAAACTAAACTTGATAATACAGTACTTGCTGAAAGTATGACTCAGACTAAGACTGGTGCATACGAGTTCAAGTATAAAGTAACTGAATCTTACGGACTTGCAGCTAATAATCCTGTTGTAACAATACGTAAAGATAATGTAGAGTTGACTTCTGGAACAGACTTCAGCGAAACTGTTGATGGTGATTATAAAGTAATAACAATCACTAACCACACAGATGGCCTCTACGAATACACAATCTCTGCAACTGACTTGGTTGGCAAGAATAGTACAATCAGACGTAACATCCTGCTTGATACAACACCTCCAACGCTCACCGTAACATCTCCTGATTTATCAGGTTACCAGAACTCAACAAGCGTTAAGGTAAACGGTTCTTCAGAAGATAAGTCTGGAACACATGCGGTATGGTATTCATTTGGTGCCGCAGACATGCCTAGTTTACCAGAAGGTGACAAAAAGGCTAATTGGAGTGCAGAGAGTAAATGGACTGATGATACTTGGACAGGATGGAAAAAGGCAAGCGGTACAACAAGCTGGAGCTTCACAGTAACTGGTGTAGAAGGTACAGATAAGAACCTCTATATTGCCGCAGTTGATACAAACGGTGCGGTAACTACAACTGGTGCAATCTCAGCTCTTGTAAAGGTTGACGTAACTAACCCAACACTCACAGAAACAGGTATTGGTGCCGGAACTCAATACACGAATGTTAATTATACATTGAGTGGAAAAGTAAGAGATAGCGAATCTGGACTCAAGACATCTCCAGTAATGATTAATGGAAATACTGTAACAGATATTACGCTTAGCACTGATCAAAATGATCCTCAAGGAACTTATATTTGGAATTACCCAATAGAAGTAACTTCTAGTACAGCTGAACAACAATATAATTATGAAATCACAGCAGAAGACAACTCTGGTCGAGTATCAACTCTTACAAGAACAGTTGTATTCGATAAGACAGATCCAACAGTAGCAACAAAGGCTATCGGAACAGTAGCAGATGGTGTTAAGAAGACAATTGGTACAGCAGACTGGTACAATACAACTCAGATTCCTGTAACAATAACAGGAAATGACAACCTTTCTGGTGTATCTTACATTGAATGTTCAACAGACTGGGATTCAACAGCTCAGGATGTAAACAACGGTAACTGGACAACACTCAGCCGAAGCGGTTCTAACTACGTTGGTCAGATTTCTTGCACAACCCAGGGAACAAACACAATCTATATCCGCGTAACAGACCAGGCTGGTAATGCAAGTACTCCGTCTAGTGCGGAATCTATTACAGTTAAGGTTGATACTGCTGCTCCAACAACATTTGAATTGGTAAGCGACAACGTATCTGCAACAGGTGTAAATCTTATTCATGGACGTGACCCAATTACGTTCACGTTCACAGTAGCAGATAATACAAACGGAAGTGGAATTGCCGCAACAAATGGTGTGGTTCTTACAAGTGGACTTAAAGCTGGAGTAGGTACAATCACAGCAACACCAACTGCAAATGCTAATGAATACACAATTACAATCCCTGCAGCTAAGTTGCCAACAACAGAAGACACTCCAATAAATGTAGTTATTACAGCTAAGGATGAGTTTGACCATGCTACATTATTCACTGCATTCCAGCTGCAGATGGATAACACTTATCCAAGTGCAATTGTCAATGCTATTGATGATGCCGACAAGACTACAACAGGTGTAACAGAAGTAAACGGTACTATTACAGTAAGCGGAACAACTTCAGATACCAACACAATCACAGCGGTTAAGCTGCAGTATCAAACTTCTGCAAACGGAACCTCTGGTTGGAGTGACTGGACAGATTATACAGCAAGTGACCGTCAGGGTACATTGTACAACTGGAACTATAGTATTGATACAACAGCAAGTCCATTCTCTGACAACACTTATGTACGCTTCCGTGCAGTTGCAACAGATAGAGCTGGCAACATGGGTAACACAGGTACAACAACTCAGTACAGTGCTGATGATGCAACAAATAATCAGATGGTTAAGATTTCTCAATACACAGACAGACCTGTAATAAGGTTCACAAACATCACTCTTGGAACATCAACTATCTGGCTTAAGAACAGTAATACAATCTATGGACTTATCAGCGATGATGACGGTGATGTAACAGACCTTTACTATATGTCTAAGCTTTCTACAGAAGCAAACTGGCCATCAACATGGACAGAATTGACTCCTGTTGCAGGAAGCGGTTACTTTGAGATTACAGATGTTCCTGACGGACAGAATACAATCCGCTTTAAGACAACAGATAAGAAAAACAAACTGTTCCAGACAGATACATCTGCAAGTCCTGTCACGCTCAATGAACCAATACTTTCTGACGGTACTAACAAGCTTGACGGACTTACAGGCAGTGCAACAGTTGAGCTTACACTTAAGGTTGATAAGACATCTCCAGTTATTCAGAATGCTAAGTTCCAGATTTACAACACAGATTTGGAAACTCCTGCATGGGGAAGCTTTGTAAGAAATGAAACAACTTATGAAATGGTATGGACTGCAAATGAATGGAGTACAAGTCTTTCAACTCTTGGTGGTAAGTATACTAAGTTCAAGATGAAGCTTGAAGCTAAAGACCAGAACGGTGTTCAGAGTGTAACTTCAACATTCAATAGCGGAACACCAGCATTCTCTTGTGCAGTTGCAAATCCTGTTGCAGATGACCAGTGGCATGAATGGGCTACAGTTGAAATAGTTATACCAGACAGAGAAAGTGTAACTCATCAGGTAATGCCATTTGCTATCACAATTACTGATGGTGCAGGACTTACACGCGAAGAATCTGTACAGGTAGAAGTAGATAACTCTGCTCCTGAAATTACAATCACAGAACCTTCTAGTCTGATTGGTACAAATGAAACAATGCGCGGTAATATTTCTACAACACATGCTGACGAAAGCCGTGAAACCAAGCTCTACTATGCAGTATCTAGGGCACCTCAGGATGAAACTCTTGCAGCTAACTATGATCCAACTGAGGATTATAAACCTCGTGATGACGGTTATATAAGATATGAAAATGAAAATGGTACAGGTGATGTTATTGCAACACGATGGACGGAAATCCAAGGTCTTACAACACAGCTTAACTGGTTCGTATACTTTGATGACCGTAAAGATTCTGAAGATGTAAATCGATATGCAACTGATCATACAGCAAGGTTCGCTAAATACCTTACAGAAGATTATCTTGGTATAACAACAAATGAAGCTCTTGCTAGTTCTGATGAAGATACCCAGTATAATACTGTAACGTATGTTTACTTCTGGATTAGGGCTATTGACTCAACAGGTAATCCATCTTATGCATACAAGAGACTTAAGATTGACCCACAAGGAGACAGACCACAGGTTAGTATTATTTATCCTGCTAACGTAAATAATACGGCACCTATTCTTGGTGGTTCTATAAGAGTCAGCGGAACAGCAACAGATAATGAACAGGCTAAGAATGTATGGATTCAGATAGATAAGGATAATGATGGAACATTCGACAAAGCCGATTTGGCATTCTTGAATACCGTTGATGAAAATGATTCTACTAAGAGAAAATACAACTATAAGCTTGGTAAGATAAGTACTAATACCGAAAAGACCTGGACTGAAATTAATACAATTGTTACTGATAATTCAATTACAGATGTAACTGATTACGGTATTATGGTACCAGTACAGGGTGGTTCAAGCTGGTTTGTAAACATCAATGAGCAGAATGAGTATTCACCAGTTAGTGGTGAAACTACATTAAAGCTTATAGCGTATGCAACAGATGAAACTGGTACTGGTGATAATAAGAAGATTAATAAGTCTTTACCAGTACAACAGGTAATCAAGCTTAATTCCGATAATCCTATATTCAGACAGGTATCATTGAAGCTTGTACAGTACGAAACAAGTTCTGGTTCAGGTGTAGCATGTACAGATGGTTCTGTAAGTACTGGTACAATAGCAAATACAATGGACTATACTGATGGAATGAGTATAAAAGGTATCTGGTTTATAACAGGTGAGGTATATCATTCTGCTGGTATTAAAGCAACTCAGATTGGTGGTGTAAATAAAACTAGTAGTCTTGGTGAAGATTATACTGGAACAGGTGCTGATGTAGGAATCAAGCTTGAACCTGCAACAATTGAAGGATATACAAATAACTACAAGTTCCAGATTCCAATAGGAAACAATACAGAAGATGCAGTAGGAACTATTTCAAAAGAAATAAGAGTTACTGCTAATACTGAAGTTGATCGTTCTGCTTCAAAAACCTTTACTGTAAAATACGATAACAAACCTCCTGTAATTAAAACAACCGGTACAAATGTCAGCTTAAGTGAAAGTATCGCAGACAGTAGTGGCTTCTTTACATTTGGTGCAGTAGCTACAGAGGATAACGTAAACAATGTAGCTCAATCTGGTGTTGAAAGAATTGCATTCTACTTTACTCGTGATATGGATTACAACATTAAGGATATTGATGATTCTAATAATCCAATTTACGGTTCACATAGTGGAACTGCAACACAGACACACGACCTGTTTGATGTAATGATTAAGAACGAGAACCGAGATACTCTTGACCCTGCAAGTGGTAACATGATAATTGATTATGCTACGACAGGAACATTCAATACTGATACAGGCGTATTTACTCCTACTGGTGGTATTCAGACTGGTTATGTATACGAAGACGGCTTAATCTGGCAGAAGGTAACAGGTGCAACAGTATCCCTTAACTCCGTTACATTGGCTAGTGTTGGTAAGAATGTACACAAAGGTGGACTTGCAAAGGTAAACGGTGCATTCTATAAGATTACTGGTACAAACGCAACTACGGTTACTCTTTCTGGTAATCCTGGTGATACAGAAGAAAATGAAACCGCAACTATTCTCTTTGCTATTGCAAACATCGTAGACATTTCTGATAAGATTGGTACTGATACATTAGGATCTACGGATAATGGATATGGAACATATGGTTTCGGTTATTATGTAAATAACACTTCTGATGACGGAGACTTAATGATTGAATCATTCAACAAGCAGGGAACTGACTGGATTTGGGATGCAACAATCAAGTCAACCAACCTTCCAGATGGTCCTATCACTCTGCATATTGTTGCAATAGATGGAGCTGGTAACACAGCAAGCTATGCTTACACAGCAACAGTACAGAACAATGGTCCTCGTATTGCAGGTATTAAGATTGGTAATGACGAAAACGGTAATAATGTAATAGATAATGAAGAGTTCATTACAGATTATTCAGGCTTCTATGTAAATGGTAAGCGTGGTAATCAGGAAATGCATACAGTAACATTACCAGAAATTACAACGGATGCTAATTCAGGAAATCAGATTATCACTTCTGCAATTAAGGCAAAGGGTCTGGTAGAAATCCAGCCAGAGATTGTCGGTGGTAACGGTGCCCTTAAGTATACTTATAGTGCATTCAAGAGAAATGCCGGTAATACAGCTTGGAATACAGAAGCAACTTATAATATAACTACTCCAATATCTCTTGGTACAGGTAAACCGGTTTCTTCAGATGATAGTAATCCTGTATACGCAGATCTTAATTATGATTCAACTCTTGGACGTAGAAAAGGTATTATTCTTACAGTTGCAGACTTTGTACAGCATAGTCTTAGTGGAAACAAAGACAAGTTTGTATTCACAATTGGTGACAATACACCGGCAGCTACAAGCGGAGGTAACCCACAGAGTGCAACTTTGAATGTAATTATGGACGTTGTAGTTGGAGATACTAATTCAGCCCAGAACTACATCCTGCCGTTCTACTGGAAGAAGAAGGCTGGAAGTACTACTGAGGTTGTTTCAAGCCTGTTCAGGAACTCTCGTGAACAGGGTCATATTGAACTTCCTAAGGACTGGGTATACTCTAAGTTCTACAGACCTTACGATCCAGACGATACAATTGATACAATTCATCTGTTCGACCAGGATCCTAAGGTTTCCGGTAAGATTAAGATTGAAGGTGTTGCACACGATGATGTATTGCTTGAGGATATTAAGCTTACTCTCAACAAAGCCTTCACAGGATTTACTGCTGATACAGAAGTTACAATTGCATCTTACAGCAACGGAACCTGGACTTATCCTGTAACTGGAACTCAGCTTACGGATGAAGCAAACGGAACTATCAATGCAACAACTGGCTGGTCTGTAAACATTTCTAAGGCAACTTATGGTGACTTACTGGCAACTGGCCTGATTACTTCTATTCCGACATACATACGCAACAATGAAGAAGTTCCATTTGAAGAGGATGATGAAGTTCCTTATGCATCACAGAATTACGGTCACGTAGTACACTGGACATTGTATCTTGATACAGCTTCACTTGGTACAATTGCTGCAACCGACGTTGCTGTCACAGCAACAGCAAGCGACCGCGGTAACCCAACTTGGAATTCTTCTACAAGTGCAGTTGATTACACATCAAATGCTGCTGTGGTTACAAATGATGCAACTGGTTACACTGGTGCGGTAACAAAGAATGGCAATGAAATTGCTGTAGGTGACCTCACAGGCAAGCTCAAGATGGATGTTGTTCCGTATATTACTAAGGTTACGACAGCACTTGCTGGTAAGCTTAAGTCAAGTATTAAGGCGGCTTACTCACGAACAGCACTTGGTCACTATATTGCAAGAAGTACAGAATCTATTACAATTACAGGTTTCAACCTTGGTGATAATGGAACTTATAAGCCTGAATATGGTAGTACTGCCCTTACTGGAAGTACTGGAACAACTGTATCACTTGCAGCAAGTAACATTACAACTTCTGGTGAAGTTTCTCTTACTGTAAACAGTATAGAAACTCTCAACAACAAGAATAACAACAACTCAAGCGGACATACTGAAGTTACAATTACTGAAGGCAGCTCTTACAATGATAAAAACAACTATGCATATAACCGAATGCCAAACCGAACAAGCAATAACCTGCTAACAGATGATGTTGTAGTAGATGTTTGGGAGTTTGATAGTGATGCTGCTAAACCAAGAAGTGGTGAATTACGAGAACCAATAATGAGGATAAATCCTGTTACTGGTAAGGTAGGACTTGCGTTTGTAAGTGGACCAGGTGATTTTGCTATGGCAGGTGGTACTAGTGGAACAAATAACGCAACTGAGAACAGTAATCCAGGAAATAAGAATATGTACTCATATAATCTCTGGCAGAACAACTTTGCAACCTTTAATAACATTAGTTTTGCCTATGATGAAAATGGTTATTCACATGGAACAACAACAGGTCTTGACACAAACCCTGCCGTAGGAACAAAACATGCAGGACGATTCTCATATTTCTATAGTAGATGGGGAAGAAGTGGAACGGGAACTGGTGCAAATTACGAAGGTATGCAGGCAATACGTCTTGAATCAATAGCTGTTCCAGAAACACCAAGAGGTACAGGATTTACTATTAACGGATATAATGATATTAAGCTTTTGATAAAAGGAGAAATTCCAGATAATGATTCGCTTTCTGAAACACGTTTCTATTCACCGTCAATTGTCACTACTGTAAATGGAAATACAACATCGGTTTATCTTGCTTACTATGATAGTATACAAAATCAGATTCGTTTCAGATATAATAGTGCATTAAATGCTACTTGGAGTGGTAGTAATAATGATGCTGGTAAGAAAGCCCATCCACTTAATGATAAGGATCAGTTTGTTGATAATTTAGTTAGAATTAATAAAAATGCAACTAATAACTCTACAACTGTAACTGATTATGATGTATATATGGCTACAAAGAATATGGCCGATAATTCAACTACTCCAAGTGTTGATTATGAAATCTATTATGAACCTAAAACTACTTATTTCAGCTTAATTGCAGGTGTAGATTACCAGCAAGGAACACAGACAACAAAGAATGGCAAGCGAGTTCTTACAGGATATGATACAGGTTATACAGCTTATAAGTATGTTGCTATAGATGCAATAGGAAAGAATAAGTTTAATCCTGTTAAAACAAATGATGTTGTAGTTGCTGTATGGTATGATGGTACAAGTTTGAGATATGCTTATAATGATAATCCTACAAGTGGCTTGGATAATGGTACTGCTGGTGGCTGGAAGGGTAATAAGGTTATATTTGCTGATGGTGGTGAACATTGTGCAATAAAGGTTGATCCTAATAATGGAATACATATTGCAGCTTATGTAGACGGTAGTTTACGTTATGCTTATCTTTCAAGTTATGATGATAATACGTATGTAGAAAACTATGATACTCCAGCAACAAATAAAGCTGTAATTGTAGACTCTTTCACTATCACTGGTGAAAGAATTACAATTGATGCAGGACTTGCACAGGTTCCAGGAACTACAACTTATGTTGTAATTCCGTACATAAGCTATTTCAATGGTACAGCACGTTTACCAGCTGTTGCACATCCTATTATTAAGAGCAGTATGAATTATGCTGCTCAAGGAACAGGAACAAATGATGGTAATGATATCTTTACCGGTGACTGGGAAGTTTCCCTTGTTCCTTCTCCAAAGACTGTTACAACAAACTATTACGATAAGATTAATCTTGGTCTTTGGAAACGGGCTGCTGTAAATGGTACTGAACCAAAGGGAATGATTGTTGCTAATAACGATTCACAATTCAGTGGAACTTCAAAAAATTATAAATCTTCAACAGATAATACTACTAATAATAGTAGTACAAATAGTAATGGTCATATTTATGGTAACAGAACTAAAAACCCAATTATGGGTTATGTTGTTGAATCTTCAACAGGTACAAACTTTGAAACTGCCCAGATGCGTTAGGTATACACTCAAAGCACTCTTCGGGTTTTAGGGGCAGCCAGCTAGGCTGGAGGCCCCTAGGCGAGGGGGTAGCGGAAAAGACCGGAGCTTTTGCGAGGACTTTGGAGCGAGGGGGAGACTTCCCCCTCCTTAATAGTCTGTATCAAAAATTATTCGGTAGGGCTTGATTAGAAAAAACTTGTTTTTTACAGCATTGTATGCTATATTAATAAAAGAAAGGCATTCGCAATCTAGCGTCTTGCCTCCGTATAGATTTTAAGTCCTTACGGACTAAGCTCGTCACGTTGGTTTGAAGCGTTGTGGCGGGCTATTTTTTTATCCGTTTCCTTTTCTTCTTTTTCTTTCGGAGAAGGCGCGAGATAATGTTGATGATTATCTGAATTGCTGTAAGCAGCAAATCCAAAGCTTCATACAAATAAATAACATAATTTTATAAACTTTTTTTCTCCAAAAATGGTCCGAAATCTCAAACTTTTGAGATATTAATAGTGTGGGATTTATTCCTGCAAGGAGAGCATGGATGAGTTTAAATGAAAATTATGATTTGTATGATGACGATGATGAACAGACCTTTGGAGGCCAGTTTTCAAAGCCGTGGAAAGAGCTGACGTTTGCAGACAACTTTCTTTTCTGCAAGATTATGGAAGATGAAACAATCTGCCGGCAGCTTTTGGAAATCCTTCTTCCGATTAAGATTGGAAGGATAGAGTATCTTTCAACCGAAAAAGAGTTTCATCCATCATATCGAGGACGGAGCATTCGGTTGGGCGTGTTTCTCAAGGATTCAGATCGTATGTTTGACATTGAGATTCAGACTTCGGGCTTTAAGAATCTTCCTCTGCGTGCAAGGTTTTATCAGGGTGCAATAGATGCTTCTACTACAAAAACAAGAGCTAAGTTTTCTACTCTAAAAGAAAGCTATGTATTGTTCATCTGTAAAGGGGACCCGTTTGACTGAGATATCCCTGTGTACACTGTTAAACAGACGTTCCAGGAAAAGCCAGAACTTCTTTATGATGACAGAACCCACAAAGTGTTTTATAATTGTAAGGCATACGAAGTTGCGGATGATGAAGATTTAAAGGGGCTGATGGAGTTCATCCAGACAAACAAGGCCACCACAGATTTTTCGCGCACACTGGAACAGAACGTAAAGGTAGCTAAGCAGAACACCAGATGGGAGGAAGAGTATATGTACTTCTGTGATGTTTTGGAAGAAGAAAAAGAAAAGGTCAGAAGAGTCGCATGGAAAGAAGGTCTTGCAGAAGGCAAAGCTGAAGGACGAGCAGAAGGATTGAACTTAGGTAGAGCTGAAGGTGAACATTTAAAAGCAGTTGAATCAGCAAAAAATATGTTAATTATGAAACTTGGTACAATAGAACAAATTGCACAAGCTACAGGACTTTCAATTGAAGAAGTTCAGAATCTATCTTTAGAACAATAAAAAAAATGAACTGCTGTAACCAGCAGTTCAGACATTCCAGTGCTCCCACCTAATTCTTAAACTTCACGGCAGTTCCGTAGGCTACGACCTCGGCGGCGTTTTGCATAACGGCGGAAGAACCGTATCGTACACCGACCACGGCATCGGCGCCAAGTGCGGTAGCTTCATCAACCATTCGTTTTGTAGCAATCTGGCGGGCTTCGTTGAGCATTTCGGTGTAGCCGGTAATTTCACCACCAACAAGGGTTTTTAAGGCAGCCATAAAATCGCGGCCAAAGTTTTTAGACTGAACAATTGTTCCCTTTACCATTCCAAGTGGTTCAAAATCCTTACCAGGAATTGAATCAATACTTACGAGCATCATACTCTTCACCTCCATTTATTTCCTTAAATCTCTGGACAAGTACAACAACTGTCCCGATTATTAAACACAAAATAATTGCTCCTACAAACAGAACAGGAACCAGAGCTCTTGAATCAGAGCGGACAGCAATAAGCATCATTCCTAAGACCCACAGCATTAGCACGCAAAATGCAAGTGCACCAATAACGGCTCCTGTTTTTTTCTTTCTGTTTATATCTTCTTTTTCAATATCTACAAACTTAGTTCCTTCTGCTTCCATTTTTTCCATCTCCGTAAGATAGCGCGAAGCTTCAAGAGAGTTCAAATCAGAACCTTCATCTCGCAGCCGCAGACAAAGCTCTTTCATAACCTCGGCATTCTGCTCTTCCTTTTCAATCCGCTCAATCTGTACCGTCATACTCTGCGCCACGCTCAGCTTGCCATCCTGCAAAAGTCTGATTTCTTCAATCGGTATCGAAAGCTTACGCAAAAGCTTTATTTTTTCCAGCGTCCTTACATCAGCCAGCGAATATTCCCTGTAGTCGTTTTCGGGATTCCGCTTTGGACACAAGAGCCCCTGGTCTTCGTAAAACCGTATGTTTTTCTTTGTGATTCCGACCAGCTCTTCAACCTGATAAATCTTCATACTATTATTTTATCACACTTTCCGTTGCGGAGCATTCTTTTTGTTCCGCATTCTTTTTCCATACAGCCACCGCCAACACTACAACCGCAGCCGTAAGAACATACAAGGAAGCTTCAATAATCACGGCATTTATTTTCATCATCGCAAGTGTTGCCACAACAGCATCAACAGCAAAATGGATGATGAGAGCAATAGGGTAGAAATACCACTTATCCTTATTCTTAGCACTAAACCACACAAGCACAGAAAACGAAATATGAAGTGCAACAGCAGGAATACGTTCAATCACACCAGCGGCCAGAGAAAGCGGCTTTGCAGAAATAAGGGTTGATAAGGTTTGCTCCATTGTGGCAAGCTTGTCCCCGCTTAAACTTTCGGTGATAAGCGCTGTATTTCCTGTGTTAATCATCACCGAAAGAACAATATTTGTTATTGCGACTGCAAAAAGAAGATAAAATGCTTCGAACCCACCATGACCTGCACCGTACATAAGGGATGTGGTATCATCATCCTGCGTTTTTTTAAGGATTGTCTTAAACGCCACAAAACGACCTGTTTCTTCAAATAATCCTGCCATAAATCCGCCGTACAAACCGTACAAAAGCGGTTTTGCCATAAGAGCCTGAGCCCGTCCACCGCCAAGGATGATTGCGTGTAAGGCTCCTTCCAGTACGAGTGCAAAAATTATAAAAACCCCGCAGCCAATGAAAAACGGCTTAATCTGGCAATTGTACTTTTTGCGGTAAAAGATGAATAATCCCACTGGAATTGCAACTGCAAATAAAATTGAGATTCCCATTGCAACAAAGCTTAAAGCTGGAACTGAACCTGTCATAATTGACCTCCAAAATCAGTGTCATTGTCGGACTTGATCCGCCAATCTCTTGTTTCTACCTTAATCTTAAGGCTTCCACCAACTAGAAGGTCAAGAAAAATTTTAAAAAAAAAGAAAAAAAATGCTATTTTTTGCCGTGGATTGTAATCCCCGAAGGATCTGTCTTATAATTCGTCACTATATCGTAGGCTGTATCGTAATCCTTGCAGAGAATGTAAAGCTTAATTCCTATAACGCTCGTGCCGGCACCGGTCAATCCACCGTAGATATTGTTCATGTGCTCGCCTTCGGTATAAGTAGGGATATTTTCTGCATTCAAAAGGCTCCGGATAATGGCGCAATCCTGATGAGAAGCAAGTGTCAAAAACAGCTGATACGGTTCGCCGGCTTTTGTCTGCTCAAAAAATGCCTTTTCAAAATCGGGCATGGAATCTTCTGGCGTTTTATTGTCAGCCTCAAGATTTTTTTCAGCTTTATTATCTTTATGATTTTTAATGTATTTGTTATATAGAAGAAAACCAAAAATGGCGACCAGAATCAGAGCAATAAGAGTAATCTGCATGGAGATAACCTCCCGTAAACTTTATTGTAAACAATATAACATATTTTTAGTCAAAATCATATAAGAATTATACAAAAATCGTGTAAAATCCTCATATAAAAACGACGCAAACTCGGTTATAATGAGCACATAAACGGGTACAAACTTAAAGTCTGGGAGAAAAACATGAATTACAAAATCACAGGAAAAGAAAACATCAACTTTAATAACAACGCCTTTTACTGCATTGGTACTGGCCGCATGGGACTCGCCCTTCAAAAGCAATATTACGAGCAGCTCAAGCTTGTTCAGGATACAATCGGCTTTGAGCATATCCGCGGGCACGGGCTTTTCAGCAAGGATATGTTTATTTATCACGAGTATGCGGCTTCGGGAAAGTTTTATCCGGGTGGAAAAATCCCAGAAAACGAAGAGATTTGCGTTGAATACAATTGGACTTACCTTGATATGGTTATGGATTCTTACAAGGAGCTAAAAATCCGTCCTTTTATTGAACTTGGTTTTATGCCGGACCAGCTTGCAAGCGGAGAACAGACTGTTTTTTACTGGAAGGGAAATGTTACGCCGCCAAGTAGTTACGACCGCTGGTGTGACCTTGTAAGGGCAACTTTGCTGCATTTGATTGAGCGCTACGGTAGGGATGAAGTGGTGCAGTGGCCGGTTGAAGTTTGGAACGAGCCGAATCTTACTGCTTTCTGGAAGGATGCTGACCAGAAGGAGTATTTTAAACTTTACGATAAGACTTCGCGCGCTGTAAAAGAGGTTGATGAGCGGTTTAAAGTTGGCGGTCCTGCGGTTTGCGGTGGCACGGACAAAGAGTGGGTTACGGCTTTCCTTGAGTATGTGCGTGATAATGATTGCCCGCTTGATTTTGTAAGTCGCCATCATTATACAACAGAGAATCCGGCGCACGATGGACATTATGGATACCCTAAGCTGCACGCTAAGGAGAAGTGTTTTGAACAACTGGAAGCTACCCGCGGAATTGTAGACTCGTTCCCTCAGTTTAAGGATATGGATATTCACGTTACCGAGTTCAACACCTCTTACATTCCAAATGCACCAGTTCATGATATGAATCTTAATGCCGCCTACATTGCAAACATGCTTTCCACCTTTGGCGATAACCACAAATCGTATTCCTACTGGACTTTCGGTGATATTTTCGAAGAGTTTGGCGTTCCTTACACACCTTTTCACGGCGGTTTCGGCCTTGTTGCCAACGGCCTCATTCCAAAGCCAACCTTCTGGACCTTCGCCTTCTACAAAAAACTCCTCAAAGATTACGAAAAATGCGTTTTGCGAACGCCGGAATGTATTGTGGTGCAGTGCAGGGATGAGAACAAAGATTGTGAAGGCAGCCTGAATGGAGATGCCACTTACTTCAAGGGAATCGCCTGGAATGTAGATACAGAAATGTCTGGTAAAGAAATAGAACTTAATCTTGAGCTTCCGCTCGGGTTCGCTGATGATGGTAATGCCGGTTCTGCAACTGCAACTTGTTCCGGTTCAGGTACAACTGCTACTGCTGTTGTGCCGCCGAACGTCCTAATCACTCAGCTTGTTGACGAAGAAGTCTGCAATCCTCTTAAAATCTGGCACGATTTAGGCGAACACGCAAACCCTTCTGCCGACGAAGTTGCCCTTTTACGCTCCGCCGCAAATCCTTTTGTCCAGACAAAACGCTGTGGCAACAAAATCAACCTGACCTTGAAAGAAAACGCAGTCTGCTACTTTGAAATAAAAACCGCCCCAATCATCAGCGACCGCGGGTATGAGTATGGAAGGTTGGAGTAGGATTGGGCTTGGTTTAAAATAAAAAAACGCTTACACAAAAATGTAAGCGTTAGTTATAGCGGAGGGTGGACTCGAACCACCGACCTTCAGGTTATGAGCCTGACGAGCTGCCAACTGCTCTACCCCGCGGCGTAATTGTGCGTATTATATGGGTAATAAAAAAAAAAGTCAATAGCGAAACTGCACATTCATTGTCACAAAACCAAACATTTAGTGTTACGAAATAGAATGACTTTTTTTTGATTTTACATTATCTTTTATATGGAAATATTTTTTGGAGGTTGATTATGGCAGAGCAGAAGCTTGAAGAAACTGTAAAAGAAGCTCTTGATATGTTCAGACCGCAGCTGCAGGCAGATGGCGGAGATATGGAATATGTTGGAATTGATGAGCAGAACCGCGTACATCTGAATCTTACTGGTGCGTGCGGAAGCTGCCCAATGGCTACAATGACTTTGAAAATGGGTATTGAACGATATTTAAAGGACGCTTGCCCGGAAATCACAGAAGTTGTACAGGATAATGCTGTAGATTACAAAGAGATGGAGTTCTAATGCAGATTACAAAAGATAAGTTTGTTGCAATTCATTATACATTAAAGGACGAAAAAGGCGAGCAGATGGATTCATCTGCTGGTGGTGAGCCACTTGCTTTTGTTTTTGGCCGAGGATATTTAATCACCGGTCTTGAAAACCGCCTTGAAGGAAAAACTGCCGGCGATAAGTTCAGCTGTACAATTCCGCCGGAGGAAGCTTACGGTCAGAGAGATGAAAGACTTGTTGCCGTTGTTCCGCTGAGTGAGTTTGATTGCGATGTAGAAGTTCAGGTTGGCATGCAGTTCCAGGTTACAACACCGGAAGGTCCTGCAATTGTTACCGTTGTAAAGGTTGATGGCGACAAAGTTACAATTGACGGTAACCACGAAATGGCCGGCAAAACCCTCAATTTTGATATTGAAGTTGTTGAAGTTCGCGACATGACCGAAGAGGAAGAAGCCCGACTTTTAATGTCACAGGGATGTGGCGGCGGATGCGGAGGCTGTGGCGGTTGCGGCGGCGGAGATTGTGGATCCGGCGACTGCGGCAACGGCGAAGGTGACTGTTGTGGTAACGGCGAAGGTGATTGCGGCAACTGCAACAAATAGCATGTCATTATCGGGCTTGACCCGATAATCTGTTCTTACAGGTTTTCCAGGAGGATGTTATAATCATCTTCCTGCGAAGTTCCCGGCAATTCTATTACTTTATCGGCAATTGCTTCGTAAGTACGCTGGCGGTCGGTAAACATTTCAAGCAAAGTCTTTTCAATTTCTTCCATAGTTTCAGGATTTTTAGCAACCATATAAAAAGGAATATTCGTAAAAAACTTAGGTTGCGGTTCCTGAACGTTTTTCATTATCATATCAACAGAGATTTGCGGATGGGTTTTTAAAAGATAAAAATCACCCTTGTCTCTTAGTGCCGTCAAAGCAGGGGCGTTGTTACAAATATCTCCACCAGTAGAAATAATCACATTTTTATCTTTAGCAACTTCTGCAATTTTCCTGCAGGCAGCTTCTTCCGCCTGCATAAAGGCTGCTACACCCTGGTCAATATAAATATCACGCGGAGATGAGCCGGTCATTTTCTGAATTACATAATCAGTATCATAAAAAGGCATTTCAAACTGTTTTGCAAGCTTCTGTCCGTGAATGCTTTTTCTGCTGGCTTTAAGCCCGAATAAAATAATTGTTTTACTAAGAGTACCCATATCAAAATCCCTTACTAATAGTATACATTAGCAATTGTAAAAGTCCAACCTTTGTTGTATCTTTAAAGCATGTTTATTAAACTTTTTCTTTCAATTTTGACATGTTTTATCCCAATGATAGTCGGTTTTTTCATTTTTTTGCTCAAAGCTAAGATTAAGCCGCTACATCTTCTGTTTGCAATTCTTCTCGGGCTTGTTGCAATTGTTCCCGGCTCGCTGATTCAATACTTTATTCCAAAAAACATTCTTTTTGTAAATTATCCGATTTTACACTCGCTTATAGTTTCGCTTTTGATTTACGGCCTTTCCGAAGAGATTTTCAAAACAGTTTTCATCCTACCGCTTCCAAAAAAGGATTATTCGCCGCTTTTATTTCTCTGTCTTTCTATGATGATGGGACTAAGCTTCTGCTGCTTTGAATCTGTTGTTTATTTTCTTGATAACATGCAGCTTGCCATTAACCGCGAAGCCCAGCTTATGTATTCGCTGATTTTTACACGCCTTTTTACTTCCGATGTGATTCATACTGCCTGTGCCGGCCTGTGCGGAATCTTTGTTTACAGCTGTTTCCAGAAAAAGGCAAAGGTTTCGGCCCTGATTTTTGCCATTCTGCTTCACGGACTTTACGATTTCTTTGTAGCGTTCAAAAACGGTTTGCGCTGGTTCTTTATTCCAGTTTTGATTCTCGCAGTTCTGGAATGCAGGATTAAATACAAGGATTTAGTTTCGGACGATTCTAATAATTTGTAGTGGCCTGAGCGTTTTTGAGTACCCATTCCACCTGCGGGTCGTTGCCAATAATATAATCATCAACAGAAAAATCTACAAATACATCAGGCACAACAGATTTATAAAGCGAGTTTTTATCTTTAAATTGATAGCGGGTAGCACATCCTGCAACTATATGGCTGTTCGGCAGCTCAAAGGTTCTAATACTGCCATAATAGTTAATTGCGCCACCAGTCGGAGTTCCAATAAGCATACAGCCCACTTTTTTCAAATCTAAAACATTCTGAATTGCGTAAGAAAAAGTATCCGGCCCGATTAAAACATAAGCAGAACATTTACCGCCCGAAATATATTTTCCAATTTTTTTTATAAAATCATCCAGAAGCTCAGAATCCCCGCCCCCCTGATTAGACCGCAAATCAATAATCATAGTTGAAAAGCTGTTTGCATCATACGCATAGAATAAATCCTGTACAAACTGCGAAACCTTGTAGTTTTTGTCATTTTCTGCAACATTGTATTTTACAAAAAGACAGTTATTGGAAATATCCCAGCCTTCATACCAGGTATTTGTATTAATTGTTTTTGGAACAGTCTGCCTGAGTACATTGTAATAAAGAGCTTTAAAATCCTGGTAGGAAACAGCTTCAAACGTAAGGTTATGACCAGAAGACAATTTTATTTTCAGCATTCCGTCAGAAGAACAGATGCCTGCAGCTTCCAGAGACTGCTTTATGTTAAGCTGGAAATCTGCCTGTCTTATTGAATAAACTTCGGTAGAACTGCTTATAATTGATTTCATGGCTTTATGAACCTGCTCAATCGTAAAACCATTAATTTCAATAACCTCTTCTCCAAGGTAATTATCATACATTGAAGCAATTGCCGTAATAACAAGCTTTTTTTCTATCATTGTAAGATTTATAGGATAAACCTGGTAATTATCAATTACAGCCTGTGGAGCGCGTACAAAGGTGTGCTGGTCGTGGAGCATTGCAGAAAGGCGGCAGAGCTCATAATAAAGTGCCGAAAGTCTGTCTTCCTGCGAAGCATTAGAAATAGCCAGTTCATCAAGTCGCATAACCGCATTTGTACATTCATCACAGAACGCCATAAAGTCAACAAGTCGGTCAAAATCAAGGTGCTTTTTAATTATAACGTTTGCAAAAAAGAGGATATCGCTGCCTTCTTCCGAAAGTGTTTTGATTTCATTAAGCTCCGCAAGAGCCCTCATCTGTTCGATTGTATTATACCGCGGAATTGCAGGCTCAGGCTTTTTTACCGGATCAGTAAATACCTTAAATATACCCTGACCAAATCCTTTGAACCCAGCAAAAGATAAAATCAAAAAGAGAATAAAGCTGATTTTCCATGTATGTTTGCAAAAATACACTGATAATACCCAAGTCTATATACGTTCAATTATACAATCAATATATAGAATAAAACAACACTGTACACAAAAAAAATGCGCAGTTTTGCATAGCAAAACTGCGAGCAAAGGCAGAATAAGTGAACAATTAACAAACAGCAAAGGCCTTTGCTAGTCGTCCAGCTCTTCCAGTTTTCGATTCAACTCAATTATTCGTGTGTGCAGATAATGGTCTACAGTTGATTTTTCCAGGATTCCCAGCGGTTCTCCATCAGTATCTACAATAGGAATTGCATCTACATCATATTCTTCAAAAAGTTTGTAGGCATCGGGCAGGGTAGTAGAAGGCTTGCAGGTAACAACAGGCTTATCCATAATGTCCATGGCGAGCATACTTTCTGCAAAATCGCCAATCTGCATAACTTCTTTAAGGTGTTCAAGGGAAATAACGCCGACAAGCATATTTGTAGAAGGATTTTTTACAACATAATTAAGATTCTGGTTGCGGCTGAAGGAGTTAAGCAGGGTAAAAAGAGTATCGTATTCGCTTACAATTGATGGAGAATCATAATCACAAATCTTATTTTTGCCCCAGGTAACATCGGTAACACGAGTATTTTTCTTAATATCGTCAATTGTAACGTTCAAGCCACATTCGCCGGCCTTAGTAACACCAATCTTAACACAAACAGGACCAAGCAGCTGAACAACAAAGGTAGTTGCAGTGATTATAAGCAGGATTTCTGGCCCGATTGAATCTGCAAAGTCGCTGCCCGCTGCAATGGAAAGACCAATTGCAACTCCTGCCTGACTGAGCAGACAGTATGGCAGATATTTCTGAACTGTTTTCGGGGCTTTTGTAAGCCAGGCACCAAAGGTAGAACCAATGGATTTTCCCAAAGTTCTTCCAAAAACGTAAAGCAGGGCAATCAAACCCAGGAACGGAGTAATAATCCAGATGTTTAATTTTGCACCAACAAGTACAAAGAAAAGCACATAAACCGGTGGAGTAAACTTATCTACAAGAGAAAAGACAGTTCTTGTTTTTGCAGGAGCAAAGTTTACCATAACAAAACCAAGGCTCATGGCTGCAAGAATGTTGTCAAAATTGAATACTTCGCAAACACCGGTACTCAGGAAAAGACAGCCAAGTGCAAAAGTCAAAATCCTGCCTTCATTATTCAAAAGGTGGCGTGTAATCAGATTAAGCAGAAATCCAAAAGCTGCACCAATAACAAGCGAACCAAAAATATCGCGGAAAATATTAAGCAGCTGTGGCCAGAAGCCCATTGCGTTTCCACCAATCAGCGGAGTAACAATGGTAGAAGCAATTGTGTACAAAATAAGGGCTACAGCATCATCCATTGCAACAATACCGAAAACAGTTGTGGTTAAAGGTCCACGAGTTCTATACTCAGCAAGAACATCGGTGGTAGCGGCAGGAGCTGTTGCAGAACAAATTGCACCCAGAACAAGTCCCAGAGAAAGAGCATGAGTAATATCCTTTGTAAAAAGCCAGACAACAAGTGTTACAATTCCACCAACAACAAAGGCAGGTGTAATTGCTTCGAACAAAAGAATGCTTATAAACTGTTTACCGTATTTTTTTATTACGTTGATTTTGAGCTCACCACCAATTAAAAAGCCAATAAGAGAAAGGGCAGCCGTGCTTATTGGATCAAGAGCTGCAATAACATTCGGTTCAAGAACATGAAAGCCAGAAGAGCCGATAATAATTCCCATTACAATGTAGCCTACAACCTGAGGAATCTTAAGCTTTTTAAAAAGCCAGCCTCCAAGGGAACCTATAAACAGAATAATTCCAAGCAAAAGAATAAGTTGTGTAGCTTCAATTCTTGTAAAATGAAAAGCTTGTGGTAATAAATGCGCTAAAGGACCTTCCATAAAAAAACCTCACCATAATCGTCATTCTGAACTTGATTCAGAATCTCAACCTATTTCATAAAGCTCTGTACGATTTGAGGAAAAGAACTGGATTCATCATATAACCAGGCATACATAACCGTTGCCGAAATCAGTTTTTTTCCATAGCCGCGGGTTTCTTCGTAAGGGACTGTTTCAACAAACAAATCTCCGTTCATTTTATTCTTGGAGCCGAACTCATTTATAGAACTGCTAAGCCAGCGACGTACACGTGTGATTCCAGCATTATAAGAAAGAAGTGCATTCAAATAAGAACCATCACATCTTCGTACAAGCTCCGCAAGATAAAATGTACCGAACTCAATGTTTGTTTCAGGGTCGGTTAGTGAATAATCCTGTCGTTTAAGCTTTCTTGCAATATCATTGCCTGTAAACTCCATCAGCTGCGTAAGCCCGATTGCTCCCGCCGAACTGATTATGTTTGCATCAAAAAAGCTTTCACTTCGTACTAAAGCATAAATTGTTGAAGTATTAATATCGTACTTTTTACAATAAATGTCTATAAAGTTTGAAAAATATTTTGGATAAGCAAGAGAGAGCTCTTCTTTTGTAAGCGGGCGTTCACTTAAAATTGCTGCCCGGTTTGCCATTCTAATGCTTTGCTGGTGAAACTGGTTTGAATCTGTACCGCACCTGTGCAGATAATCTGCAAGATAGAGTGAAGTATCCGTAGAAATACTTGTTTTATAACTTTTAAGCCATTCCGGGTAGATTTTTTCAGGGAAGCCGTAAGTTGCATAGCCTTTTAAAAGATTTTCAAGCTTTTCATCTGTTTTATAGTTGCCGGAAGCTTCCCTTGTTTTTAATGATGATGGAGCTTCCAGTGCCGCAGTCAAATCTTTTCCTGTAAGCCCGAGCCGGTAAGCAGCCATAATTTTGTAATACATGGAGCTTCCAGATTTAAGTGCCCTGTTAAAAGCCTTTTGTTTTTCTTCATTGTCAGCCTGAACAAAACCTTCCTGAATAAGGCGGCCGTAAATGTATGAATACTGCGCAACCGTTTCATCAGAAGCATAACCGTCTATCTGATCCAGGATTGTTTTAAAGGCTTTCCATTTTCCGTTTATCAAAAGGATTTGCGACAGGTTTTCAAAAAAGTCATCAAAGTATTCCGGGTCTGTCCATTGTGCGGCGTATTTTCCAAGAGATGTAGTTGTGTTATCTACAGACTGATTCATCATTGCTTTAAGCAGATACCAGATGGCGTTATCTTTTTTCTGGTTAGCGGATGATGAAGTGCCCTGGTTTTGTGTGGCAGCAGACTGTGTTGCGGAAATTGCATTTTCAAAGCAGGTGATTGCCTGTTTACCGTAAAGCCCTGCTTTGTCATAAAGTCTGCCGGCATAAAACCAGAAGTAAAAAGCAGAATCAGTTGATGAATATTTTTCGGCGTACTCACACAGGAGCCTGGCGTTTTTTGCAAAATCGGAGCTGCCGTACAAAAGGCTTTTACCAATATCAGAAACAAGCTGCGGTTCAATTGCAAGAGAATTGCTGTCAAAGTAAGAAAGCAAAGTCAGGGCTTTTTCTGCAGCGGCTAAATAATTTCTTTTGTAAATATCAATACGGTATTTTATTGCAAATTGTTCCGGAGATAATCCTGATTCGGAAGCTTCTTGTGAATCTGTTGAATCCAATGGGGACACTCTTGTTTTAGTAAAGTCTTTTAAGTTGTCCCGAAAAAATGTGTAATGCTCTTCTGAAAGGCTTCGGACTGTAAACCATTTATACACTTCATGTTCAAGTGTAGAAACCTGTTTTTCAGCAAGCACAAGCATTCTGTATTTTATAAGCTCGTTGCTGTCTTTTTCAAAATCAAGGTTATCGGTGGCAAGCAGAACACTTCCTGTTTCTCCCGAAGAAATAAACTGTCTTACTGCAATAAGCTTTGCATCACTATCATCATACTTTTTAAGAAGCTCTTTACACGCGTTGTTTTTTTCCTGAATGTCACCAAGAGTTGTAAGCTCTTCTGCACTTTTTCTGGCACAGTATTCCGAACCGTTTTTTACACAGTATGCAAACTTAATGCGGGCTTCGTTTTCTTTACCTTCTGCCTTCTTCTGCAGACCAATAAAATATTCGGCATCGTAATCAATTTTCTGGGATTTACTACAACCAGCAAGGCTGCCCAAAAGACAGCCTCCAAAAAGAGAAAAAAATAAAACAAATGTTTTAGAAAAACAAAATCTAAAGAACCCTTTCAATTGATTGCTCATCTACAAGATTACTCTGCAGGAATCTTGATTGTTGTTCCCGAAATAATGTAATCAGGATTTTTGATATTGTTGTATTTTGCAATCTTATGATAGCGCCATGGATTCTTATAATATGTGTCGGCAATATCCCAAAGGGTGTCGCCCCACTTAATCTTATAAGTGATGTCGGCAGGTTTCTTTTCTTCTACTGGTGGTGGAAGAGGAACAACCTTTTCGGCTTCTTCAATTACAATAACTTCATCTTCTTTTGATTGTGGAACTTCTTCAACCGGTTCCGGCTCAACTACTGGTGTTGGTTTTTCCGGTTCAGCCTGTACAACCTGTTCGGTCTTTGTATCATTCTTATTCTTTTTATTCTTCAGATTATATTTTGAAGGAATTACGAACAGAATAAGAAGTGTAGCAATTATACAGATTATTGCACAAACTATGCAGATGATTACAGGAACTCTTGTTTTCTTAGTTGTATCTTCTTCTTCGTGAACTGAAGAATCGCCCATTTCTGTTTCTTTGTCGTAAAGTCCGGTAAAGCTGAGTCCGTTGCTTTCGTTTACCGGTTCTGAATCAAAGCTTGAAGGCGAGTCAAAAATGTCGTCTGTGTTTGAATCAAAGTCAGAGTTTGAATCTGTTTCGAATATATCATCGTCTGTTGAATCAAAGTCTGGTAAATCACTTGTGAGGTCTGCAAAGTTTGAATTGTCATCGGCTACAGTTGTATCTTCTACTGGGATGTCAAAGGTTTCATCAGCAACAGTTGTATCATCATCAGGAATATCAAAAGTTTCGTCCACAGGAACAGATTCATTTTCTTCCGGAATGTCAAAGTTCATGTCGTCAGAAACAACTGTATTATCTTCCGGAAGATCAAAGCTTTCGTCAGCAACGGTTGTGCTATCATCAGAAACAATTCCACTGCTTTCTGAAATGTCTGGTAAATTAAAACCATCTTCTGTTACAGTAGTGTTATCTTCTGGAATGTCGAAGCTTTCCTCTGTTACAGTTGTATCATCCTCTGGAATATTAAAGTCATCTTCAGAAATTGCAGTCGTATCATCAGTTATATTAAATGATTCATCATTTGAGAACTGCTTGTCGCCATCAGGAATAGCAAAGTCATCATCAGCTGCTGCAGGTTCTTCAGGAATATCGAATGTTTCATCTTCTGTAACAACTGGTTCTTCTTCAGGAATGTCAAAGGTTTCTTCTTCATCCTTGTCTTTATTTTTCATTGCCATAGCGGCTGCAAGGAGGCCGCCACCAACAAGTGCGCCTGCAGCAACACCAGCTGCAACCTTACCAGAGTTGTCGTCATCATTTTCTTCTTCAACTACAGGTTCCTCTGCAACTGGTTCTTCAGCAGGAATATCATCAAAAGTTACTTCTTCTTCAGCAACTGCGGTTTCTTCAATTACAGGTTCAGCTTCATCAGTTACAACTTCTTCATCAGTAATAAAATCATCAAGTGAAACTTCTTCGGTATTATCAGTTGCAGCTTCGTCTGTGGTTATTGCATTTTCATCAATTGTATATTCATCTGGAACAAGGCGTTCTTCAAGTGTGCGGGAAATAAGCGTAATGTTTGAATCGCTTTCGGCACCAGTTTCAGGGTCTTCAATTTTTGCAGAAAGCTCGCCGTTTTCATCCAATCCCACAGAAAAAGAAATATCAGGTTCGCCGTTTGGGTGTGCAACAAGATTTTCAATTTTAAGTGTATCAATATACTCCGCATCTTCCATAGAGCAGGTCTTGGAGCGGTACATATCTACCATAACACAAGTCTGATTGTTGTGGGCAGTTGTTAAGTTCAGTTTTTTCTGCTGAGCAGTTCCTTCTTCCATAATCGGATAGAAAGAACCGTCTGCAAGCTTAATTCCAACGGTTTTCACTTTTAGGAAGCTCCTTATTTAGCATCGTCTTCGAAATATGCAGGTTCTGCAGGAAGAGATTCTTCTGCTTTATTTTCCTTTTTTGAAGCATCAGATTTTTTGCTGCCAGAAGATTTCTTTTCTGATTTTGTACTTGCAGCTTTTTCCGGGGCAGCTGTTGTGTTGCTTGAGTATACATATTCTGAAATAGAAGCAAGCTCGTTTACAGTTCCACCAAACTTGTTAGAAACATCGTAGCATGAAACCTTAGCAACATTTCCTGTGCTGTCGTATTTAATGATTAAACGGTTTGTAATCTGTTTGTTGATATCATAAGTAATAATGTCGTTGAGAGAACCATTTGCAGCATAGCGGAAAACCTTGAGGGTAGAGTTTTTTGTAAAGCTGTCATAGTAAGTAATGCTTTCAACTTTTCCATTGTCTGTGTATGTATAAGTTTCTTCTGTGTCTATATATCCATTGTAATCATACTGAGAAATTGTTTTTACATTACTTCCTTCATACTGGTAGATTGTTTTCCATACAAGGGCACCTTCGCTGTCGTAGCCTGTTTCATCAACAAGCTGGATTCCATCATAAGTATAAATTACTTTTCCGCGCAATGAACCATTTTTTCCATATTCTGAAGAATCTACTTTAAGGTTATTTTTATAGGTAATTACGGTTTTCCACAAAAGAATGCCATCACCATCATAACAATCCTGCTCAACAAGATTGTTGTTGCTGTCATAAATATTGTAAGTTTTGTTTAAAACAACATCCTTTGAATTAAGTTCTATGATTTCTGTTTCAAGATTTTTAGCATCATAATTATGAATAATTTTTGTTTCTGCTACTCTAAATAAATCTCCGAATCTGGAAACGATTGAAAAGTCTGTTTGTGTATATGATTTTACGTTGCCTGTTATTGGCGCATAAGTAAAAATATCTAAGGCATACACAGAAAAACTGAGTGCAGTAGCAACAATTATTGATAATAACTTTTTCATAAAACCCCCGTAATTTCCCTTTTATTTATTTAAGAAAAATACAATAATATTATATACTAATATCGGCAAAATTTGTAGGAAAATTTACAAAAAATCGTGTAAATCACTTTTGCGGTAATAAACAAATGTCATTCTCGTGCTTGACACGGGAATCTTAGGAATGATTATGACACAGGAACAATGGAATGCATTAACGGCGTTTAAGGCAGATTTTAAGGAACAGGCAGCAAAATGGGCCAGGGCTTTTCCGAATCTTGGGGATTTGCAGAAACAGGCGGCTCTGGAAGCTAAAACTCCGGAATATTCGTTTGAAAGGCCTGTAGTTTATAATACAGATCTGGACAGGCTTACGCCGGATGATGAAATTAAGCTGATTGTAATTGGGGACAATCCTGGAAAAGACGAACAATTAACTAAAAATCAGCGGTATCTGGTAGGGCAGGCAGGCAAAATTGCAGATGGATTTTTTAAGCGCAACCCTGAACTTGGCATTGATTTCAGGAAAAATGTAGTTATTTTGAATAAAACTCCTGTTCACAGTGCAAAAACTGCACAATTAAAAAGGATTGCAAAGCTTGGCGGTAAGGATGTTGCTGCACTATTAGTGGAATCTCAAATCTGGATGGCACAGAAAACTGCGGAATTGCACAGGGCTTTCTGTCAGAGGGCTGACGGAAGTGCTGCAGGTGGTACGGGTTGTGAGCTTTGGCTTGTAGGCTACTCAGAATTAAAGGAAAAAGCACTTTTTACACAATATAGAGACACTCTTAAGCAGAGTATAATCCAGGTATCGCCGGCACAGTGGGATAATGTTTACGTTTTCCAGCATTTTTCCATGAACCGTTTTACTATTGATCTGGCTGATTTTGAAACGGAAAACTCGGCTGCGTTAAAAAATAAATCCCTGATTGAAAAAATACATCAATTAGGGATTCTGCATAAAACCGAGATTTTCGGGAAGTAAATTATTTTTTCTCTTCTTTTTCTTCGGCTTTTGGTTCTTCAGTTTTAGTTTCTTCTGACTTTAAGTCTTCAGGTTTTGGAACTGTGTTTATAATATCTTGTGGACCGAATAATGCATTGTTCTTTCGGTTTACAGCTCTGTTTGTGTAGTGAATTACACTGAAGAAGATTACCATAAATACAAGAGCTTCAAAAAGTACTGTTGAACCACGCAAATTACCCAGGAATGAAGAAAGAACAACAACAAGGCAGAGCAAAATCTGAATAAATGCAATAAGATAAAGCGCCTGTGTTTTTGAATAACCAAGATTAAGTAATTTATGATGAAGATGAGATCTGTCTGGAGACATAATAGGCTTATGATCTCTAAGTCTTCTCCAGATTGCGGCAATTGTATCGAATACAGGGAAAGAAGTAACAATAATCATAATCAGGAACTTGTTGAACTCAAAAGAATTGCCTGAAGATGTATACAAAGGAATAACTGCAATCATAAAACCAAGGAACTGGCTGCCGTCATCACCCATAAAAAGCTTTGCAGGAGGCCAGTTAAAGCAGAGGAAGCCAAGAATTGAACCTGCAAGAATAAAGCATAAGCCGGCTTCCGGATTTTTAGCAAGAAGGAAAAGAACACCAAGAGTTGTAACAGTTGTGATGGAAAGGGTTCCGCAAAGACCGTCAAGACCATCAATCAGGTTATAGGCATTTATAACACCAATAATCCAGCCAAAGGTAAGAATATAGCTGATTATGAGTGGAAGGTGCCAGTTGAAAATCTGTGTGAATCTGAATCCGCTGAGGGTTACGATTCCGGCTGCAATAAGCTGAACAATAAGCTTTGCAGTTGGAGGAAGAGTCAAAAGGTCATCAAGTAAAGCAAAAAGGAAGATTATAAAGCCGGCTACAAGGATTGGAAGGCTGCCAACCAGGCTAATCTCTCTATTAAATACAAGATAAACTGCTGCAGAAATTAAAAAGGAAAGTGCAATTCCAACACCACCGAGTCGGGAAATCTTACCTGTATGAATCTTTCGTTCATCCTGATAATCAAAAATGTTATGCTTGTTACAAAAATGTATGATTATTGGCATTGAGCCTAGAGAAAGCAGGAAGGACAGTATTACAAAGATAAAGATTTTATTCATAGTATTATATTATACATATATTTCCCTTTTTTTGTAAACATATAGTTTTTTAATGTTTTTTTTATTTATTGTGGTATAATGATAATATTAAAAAACCATAATAAAAAAGTACTAGGTTCGCGTTGCGGGCTGTTAATCTTTTTTTTACAGGAAGTAAAAAATATGGGAAAAAAGAGTTCGTTGCCACTCATTTATTTGATTGGTGCACTTTTGGTTGCAATTGGATTCTGGTGTCCAATGATTAAAGGTCTTTTTGGATCTTCTGCTAATGGTTTTGATTTTATTCAAAATGCTAAAGAAGGAAGCTTTGTTGCTATTGGCGCAATTCTGATTATTGTTGGTGCAATTTTAGCAATAATTGCATGCTTTGTACCACAGTTGGGAAAACTTAAACTGGTTTTTGCTATTGTTATGCTTGCCGGTGCTGTTATCCTTATAATTGGATTTACAACAAACGGTAGAATCTATAAGGCAATTGGAAAACACTTGCTTAAGAATGCATTGTTTGGATTCTATATGGTAGTTGTTGGTATTGTTGCTTCTATAGTTGGAGCAGTAACAGACAAATAATTTTATATTTGGAATATAATTGCGCCGGATTTTTCGTCTTTTGGCAGAGAATCCGGCGTTATTTTTTTAACTACGGTGTCTATCTGGAGCAAATCTCCGGATTTTGGAATAAACGGCGGTTTTGGAAGCCTTGTATTGTTTGAATCTGGCAGCGAAACAAGAACAAGTCCATTTTCTGAACAGCCGTAAAAGCCCTGCATGTAATTTGGCAGCCTGAAGCTGTCGGAAATAATACGGACAGATTGAGTTTGCGGTAAAGCTTCTGGTGCATCATCAATTTGCCCCGCAGTATCCTTTATAATAGAAAGAAATGATAAAGTTGCGCGTTCTTTTGGCAGCTTTGCACTTGTAGAAAGTTTTAAAAGCTTTTTCGGGGCAGATTCCGTGCTGAATGCAAAATTACACCATTTATGTTTGCTGCCTGTGTAAGCCTTAAAGCCGCTCATAGGGCACTCTTCGTAATGCGGGCACGGAGCCACAAGCTTTGCCCCATCCTTTATAAACCGCTCACGTAAAAGCGAAAGTGTACGTGAAGATTTAGGTACACCCGGTTCTACAATCAAAAAACGGGCATCTTCAGTTGCATATGCTTTAAACTGTTCATAGTATTTTTTTACCTGATACTCCGGCGGCATATCATTACCCTGATTCAGCTCGTTCAAAAGGTTTGCACACGTAATAAAACCGGCCTTCTGCTTCATAAAAGCCCCGAAGCTTCCTTTAATACGGATGATTTGCCACGGTTCAAAGCTGGAATCCGTGTTTTGCGCAGAACCAGTTTTATCATTCTGAGAATTAAGCTTAGCGCATACTGAAAGATATATTTCTTCGCCAAGAGCCATGCTGTTAGCAGAAACATCAAGACAATACCAGGTAAGGTGGCGGCTGCGAAGTTCCGGGCGGGCAAGATAGAGGGCTGTTACCACTGTAAGCGGACCGCTGCCCAAATCCAGACAAATACAGTCACTCTGCGGAAAGCTTGTAGCCGGAAGATTAGAAAAAAGCCTTGTAAGTCGCACAAGATTCCACCAGGTAAAATACCGCACATAAGCCGAAAGCTGAATGTTTTCGTTCATATAACCAAGGCGGCGCGAAGAACGGTCATCTGTCATTTGGTGGGAAAGGTTTCGGATATTTTCCGGTAGCTGCTGCAGCTGGCGGCTGTTCAAAGGACGAATCCCCTGAATAATTGAGTCAAAATCTTCTATTATTTTTTGTGCATCTTTTGGTACGGAAGCTTCTGCAAAAAGCGACTGTACGAGCTTTGTTTGAGGTTTCGATGATTTCGATTGAGGTTTTTCTGTGGATTTCATCCGTTGTTTCCTGTCGTTTCGTGATTATTTCAGTTTATTCTTGAGCTCAAGCAGAACGTTAATTAAATCTTCCCTGCATTCGTGAATCTGCTGAATGATTTCTGCATTATCGTAAACAGATTGTGCTTCTTCCAGAATCTGATGCCCTGCACCTTCTGCCGTGAACTTTTTTTCGTTTATAAGGTATTTGATTCTAAATACAAGCTCAAGCTCGCGCTGGGAATAAAACCGCCTACCGCCCATATCTTTATGAGGAGCAAATCCGGGAATAACTTCTTCCCAATAACGGAGAACATGAGCTTTTACACCAGTCAATTCTTCAATTTGTCCGATAGTATATGTCATTCAAAACCCCTCATAATTAAGTGTGCAGTTTTGTTATCTTAATTCCCAGTTTTTTCGGCTTCCCTTTATTTCAAGCTGTACGGGAATCTGGTCGTAGCCAAGGTCTTCGCGAATCCTGTTTTTAAGATAGGTAATATATGGTTCCGGTACAACCTCCGGGCGTGTAGCAAAAATAATAAAATTAACCGGATTTGTACTTGCCTGAGTCATATAGCGGATTTTAAAGCCGTTTGTTCTGCTTGCTGGAGGCGGATATTTTTCCAGCCAGTCCTGCAGGGCATTATTGAGTGAAGCAGTACCAATTTTGCGGGTAAGCTGCTCATAAAGTGTGATTGTGGTATTAAGCAAATCTTTAATTCCTTTGCCTTCAAGTGCAGAAAGTGGCAGAATCGGTGCAAAATCCATATGACCAAACATAATGTTTATGTTATCGCGGGCAGCCTTTACAGCCTTCTGATTCTGTTCTTCGCGTAAATCCCACTTATTAAGTACAAAAATGATTCCGCGCCCTCTTTCGAAGGCAAGGGAACAAATCTTTTTATCCTGCTCAGCTAATCCTTCTACTGCATCAATCATAAGAAAAACAACGTCGCATTCATCAAGAGTTTTAATGGCACGGTTTACAGAATAGTATTCAACATCATCATTTACACGGGCTTTTCGGCGGATTCCGGCTGTGTCCAGCACCTTAAAATTGCGGCCTGCATAGGTAAACTCTCCTTCAACAACATCTCGGGTGGTGCCTGCATAATCGCAGACAATGGATTTTTCGGAATGGGTGAGACGGTTAGACAAAGTTGATTTTCCTGTATTTGGCTTACCAAGAATTGCAATTTTAATTGGGCGGTCGGTAGATAAAAGACGAACCTTAGAAAAATCGCAGCGCTCGATAACAAGGTCTGTAAGCTCAGAAATACGGTCGCCGTGTTCCGCAGAAATAAAGATAAGATTTTCAAAGCCGTATTTTGCGTAGTTCCAGGCTTCGGCTTCGTTCTTGCCGCCTTCTGTTTTGTTTACAGCCGCAATCAGCTTTTTCCAGTGAGGGCGCATTTTTATAATAAACTCTTCATCTTCACCAGTTATAACACCGGCTTCCAGAAGAAGAATTACAACATCAGCCTTATCTATCATTTCAAGGGAGCGTTCAACAACATAATCGTCCAGCTCAGCTTCTTTTGTACCAATATCGCGGGTAAGTTTATATCCACCGGTATCTACAAGCTGCACCGGTTTGTCATTCATAATGGCAACTGCTTCAACCGGGTCGCGGGTAACGCCAGGCTGGTCGTTAGTAATGGCAACTCTTTTATGCAGAAAACGGTTAAAAAGCGTAGATTTTCCAACATTCGGGCGGCCGGCAATAACAACAAGCGGGAGACCGTCATAATCACAGTCTTCCGGATGAGTTCCTTCTTCCCAGGTGAGGGTACCGTCCGGGGCAATGCTGATGCTTTCTGATGCCCCTTCTTCTATAAAATCTGCTTCTTCCGCTGTCTGAGATTCCTTAAGCTTTTTTTCTTCCAAAACCTCTTCTTTAGGTCTTGAAAAATCCGGTTTCTTTTTTTTCTTTGCCATAGTGTTAAACCTTATAAGTTATTCAAATGCTTTGCCGAAATTGCTTCAAGCTCCTGAATGGTAAAGCGGGAAAGCAGTTCTTTTGTGCTGGAAATGAGCTTTGGGCTCATACTCAAAGTGCGTATTCCCATACCGGCAAGCACCATCACACTTTCCTGGCGACCGGCCATTTCGCCGCAGACAGAAACAGGAATTCCGGCTTCTTCCGCAGAATTAATAGTTGTCTGAATAAGGCGCAGAACTGCAAGGCTGAACTCGTTGTACAGGCCCGCAACATACTGGTTTTCTCTGTCTACCGCAAGCGTATACTGTGTAAGGTCGTTTGTACCAAGGCTGAAAAAGTCACTCACACTTGTAAGACAGTCAGAAATAATTGCCGCAGCGGCAGTTTCAATCATAATTCCTACCGGAATATCAGGCTTATACGGAATCTTTTCATAGTCAAGCTCGGCTTTTACCTGTTTTACAATTTCCAGAAGCTGTTTAACCTGTTCAACGCCGGTAATCAAAGGGAACATAATCTTAAGGTTTCCGTAAAGACCGGCCCGGTACAAAGCCCTGAGCTGAGTTTTAAAAATGTTAGGGCATTCAAGACTTAATCTAACAGCGCGCAGACCCATAAGCGGGTTTTTTTCATCAACTACAGGAATATCTACGGAGTTTATAAGCTTGTCACCGCCGGCATCGAGTGTTCGGATTGTAACAGGCTTATCACCCATAATTTCAAGAACATGTTTATATGCTTCAAACTGTGTTTCTTCGCTGAACGAACGTGCAGCCGCATTCATGGAAGCACCGCTTTGTGCCATATACAAAAACTCGGTTCTAAAAAGTCCGATTCCATCTGCACCTTCGGCCTTGGCAAGCTCAGCTTCTTCCGGGGTACCAATGTTAGCCATAAGCTGGAACTGGGTGCCGTCTTTTGTAACAGAAGGCTTTCCCAAAAACTTTTTAAGCTCAAGCTTGTGCTGGTATTCTTCGCGAATCTTCTGCTTGTATTCATCAATTGTAGCTTTATCCGGACTTACAAGGATTTCTGCTGTTTTTCCGTCGATGATTACAGTTTCACCTGTACGAACCTTTTTGTTTATATCCTCCAGACCTAAAACGGTTGGAATGCCATAGTTTCTTGCAAGAATTACAACGTGGCTTGAAACACCGCCTTCAGAAAGTGCAAGACCCGAAAGCTTGCGTTTAGAAAGAACAATTGTATCTGCAGAACTGAGTGAAGTTGCAAAAATAACGGAGCCGTCTGGAACAGAGTTTATATCAAAAGGATGAATATCCAGCATTTCGTCCAGAACAAGTCCAAAAACATCAGTAATATCCTGGGCACGTTCCGAAAGATAGTAGTTTCCTGCCTGACGAAGCTTGGTTGCATACTCTTCTGCCTTAAATTGTACAGTATATTCTATATTAAAAAGCTCTTTTTCAAAAAAAGTGCGTACTTCCTGAGTAAAAACAGGATCTTCAAGCATGAGGATGTATGTTTCGTAAACCTCGCGCTGAACCTTATCCTTCGGGTCAGATTTTGAGAGGGAATCAAGATGTTCAGAAAGACCCAGAATTACTGCCTGTACAGCCGATTGAAAACGCTCCCAGTCCTTGTTTATCTGGTCAATCTTTATGTGATGCTGGGGAATAGCTCGTTTTACTGCATCCGGAATAACAAACGCAGTACCAATTCCAATACCATCCGACGCCGGAACACCAAGAAATACTTCCATAATATTTGAATTATAACGGATATATGATTATATTTAAAGCTATGGAGACTGTTTAAGGATTTTGATGAGGATGTAACAATGGAAATGTTGCCGATTTATCAGCTGCCGTTCAGACAGGCCTTTTTAATTTTTATAATGTTCAGTGTTGTTGGCTGGATTTCCGAAGTTTTGTATGTCGGGATTTTTCACGAGCATAAGTTTGTAAACCGCGGATTTTTGTACGGCCCCTTGTGTCCAATTTACGGTTTTGGCGGCGTAGTTATTTTGATTTTGCCGGCTGCGCTTTATAAAACCTGGATTCCGCTCTTTTTTGCTTCCATGATTTTGTGTACTGTTGTTGAATACTTTGTAAGCTGGATTATGGAAAAAATGTTCCATGCCCGCTGGTGGGATTATTCGCACTACAAGTTTAATATAAACGGACGAATCTGCCTTTTGAACTCTGTGCTTTTTGGTGCGCTGGGGCTGGCGGTTATTCATTTTGTTTATCCCTATATGCTGCAATTCTTAAACTGGCTTGGCAATACTGTTATTCGGGTATCTTCTGATGTGATTGCAGCTGCTCTTTCGGTTGATATTATTCTGACTGTGCGCAAGCTTGTGGATTTTGGTGCAACAATGGAAAAAATCAAAACCTTTGGCGAAAGTTTGCGTGACCATTATGGCAACGAGGCCTGGTTCCGGGGCGAAAGCTTCAGCGAAATGCTTGCGTCGGTAAAAGAGCATGCCTTAAAGGAACGTCTTGCTCAGGATTTTGCAGCCGGTAAGGAAAAAATCAGCCAGAATATTCTTGATAAAATTGAAAAGTTCCAGACAGTCCGCAACAAGGCAGCAGAAAGCTTTATGCTTCACTTCCCAACTATGAAGAGTGTACAGTACAAAGAGGCGCTTGAACATTTGAAGGAACGGGTAAAGGCAAGGTTAGGAAAATAAGGATTACCGTATCAAATAAAATATGCTATAATGCAAGGGCTTAAAAAATATAGGAATTAAGGATAGAAATAAATGAAGAAAATTATTTTTTGTATGGTTTTGTCAGGAGTGATGCTCTTTAGCTCAAATGTTTTTGCACAGAGTGATGAAGACTTGTTTGGTGGAGCTAACACCAGTGACGATGATTTGTTTGGCGGAAGTGATTTTGATGACATGATTTCAGATGACAGCTTATTTGGAGATGCTAATACAGGTGATGATTTATTTTCGGATGATGACCTTTTTTCTGACGACGGTATAGATGAAGTTACAAATGTTAAAGCTAAAAGCGATTTGAGTAAAGGTGTGCTTTTTGATACAGGCAGCATTAAGATTGGCGGAAACTTTCAGACTTCAATCGGGACAATGACAACTCTTTATGCAGATGATGAAAAATCTTTTGGCGATAACATAAAAGATACAAAAGCGAATCCAAATGTTGGTGCATATATTACAGTAGATGCGCGTCCTAATCAGGATTTAAGAATGTATTCAAAGTTTGGATTCAGATATCCGTTCAGTTCAAAGGCATCTTCATCAGCAACTACAACTGCAAACACAACTACAACACCGTTTGGCGAGCTGACCACTTATAAAACAGATGTAACTACAACTGTAACCGACTGGATTTACTTAAAGGAATTATTCACAGATTTTTCTGTTGCAGACACAGCATTCTTCCGTTTTGGTTTGCATACAGTTACCTGGGGTGCCGGTTATTTCTTTAGTCCAGTCAGCGACATTATTAATACAAGTTCAATCAATCCGGAAGATGTTGATGCACAGGTAGACGGCTGCTTTAATCTTAGAACACAGATTACTTTCCCAAATACGCAGAACTGTATGTGGCTTTATGTAATGCCTGCATTTGATTATGTAAAGAATATGGCCTTTGCCGGAAAATATGATTTGGTACTTGGCGGCTGGGAGCTTGGCTTTGGTGGTTACTATAAATACAATAATGCACCTAAGTTTGCAATTACGGCCACAGGGTCAATTGGAAAAATCAGTTTGTTTGGTGAAGGTGTTTTCCAATATGGCAGCGACCGTGAATGGAATGAAGATACTGATAAAACTGCAATCTTCAGAGCTACAGCAGGATTTATGTATACCTGGAAAACTCCATCAATCACTCTGGCCGGACAGTATTATTATGACGGCAACAACTTTAAAATGGAAACTACAGCAGATATGATGTATCTGATGGGTAATCCTTTGTATATTAAGGAAAATCTTACAAAGGGTCATAATGTGGCACTCTTACTTAATTTTGGTCGTATCTTTGGAACAACAGATTTAACAGCTTCTGTGTTTGGTATGGCTAACTTTGGTAAGGAAGATTTGCCTGCTATGGTATCTTCTGCACTTGCTGATTATGGTGCATCAAGTTTTCTTAATGCCGGAACTTTTTCTGCAATGTTAAATTATACTCCAATAAAAACAATCAAAATGGGAATTGGTCCATACATAACTTTTGCAGACTGGGATAAAGCTCCTGTTGTTTCCCTCAAGCTTGAGTTTACACTTGGTGGTGGAAAGTTCTAGTTAGTTACAGATAACAAAACGCTTATGGCAGATGTAGAAAAGATTTATAGAATTACAAGTGCGGGAGACTCCTCTTCCATTAATCCGGTGCGAAGATATACGGCTTCTGAAAGAAAAGCAAAAATGGAGATGATGGAAGAAGAGATAAAAGAGCATAAAGAAATGCTCGATATCCGCCGCGAAATAAAAGAAAAATATCCGAATCCAGAAAAGCTTTCTTTTCCAGAATTGTTGGAACGGGAAATGAATGGTGAAAACAATAAACCTGTTCCCGCAGAAGATGAAAATGGGTTTATTCTTGATATTAAATCTGTGTAGTCTGGCGTTTATTTACAATCTCACGAAGCAAAATGCAGCCTAAAATTATAATGCCGCCAATGATACTGAAAACAGATGGAACTTCGTGAACAAAGAGGAAAACCCAAACCGGATTCATCAGAGGTTCAAGCATTGTAATCAAAGAAGCAGAAAGAGCGCGAACTTTTTTAATTCCTATGGTATAAGCAACATTTGGGATTCCCATTTGTACAATACCAAGAAGTACAAGGAATAGCAGAGATTGTTTGTCGGGGATTCCGTTGTTGGTGGTAAAGACAAAAATAAGTCCAAATGCGGCAGTGATTATTTGAGCAATCATAAAGGCATCGCCGGCGGTATTCGTGTTAGTTGTATTACCTTGTGATATAAGCTGCAGCTTTCTCTGGAAGATTGTTGTCAGGCCGAAGGTAATACCGGAAACAAGTGCAAGAATGTTACCGAGCGTGACTGTATCTGGATTAACTGCAGCGACTATATTTTCAGAGGCAGCTGATGCATTTACAAAAAGTGAACCGAAAATTGTTTCTGCAAAAAACAGAAGCATTCCAATCACAACTCCAATTATTGAAACATAATCAATGCGTGAGTTTGTTTCGCCTAACAAAAGCGGGCCAAGCAGAATTATCCAGGCGGGATTTGTATACTGAAGGAGCACGGCATTTGCAGAATATGTAAGCTTATTACACAGGCAGAATAAAATCATTGTAGCGGCATAATTAAGGGCGGCAAGCCAAAGATAGAGTGTACTTTTTTTGTCGGTTTCGCCAGTCTCGGTTTTTATTACAAAGCGTGGAAGATGGCGTGTTAATGCTGCAATTGTAATGAACGCAAACACGCTTCTAAAGCCTGCCATTGCAAATGAGTTTATGTTAACATATTTCATAAAAACGCCTGCAAGACTCCAGCCAATTGCACAAATGACCATAGCCCAGGCGCCATCAAATTTTTTCACTTTGAATCTCCTGTATTAAATACCTTTGAGAGTAATGATTATAGTATAAAATGATTATTTTTGAAAAGATAAAGTAAAAAACAAGAAGTTCAATTCGTTCAAAAACAAAGAGTACTCTGAATAGTTTATGAATGATGTTTTTGACAAGGAAGAGGCAATCAACAAAAAAATGGACAGCGAAAAGCTTAAGGAGTTTGCTGATGATGTAAAGCTTTTCTTCTGTATGCTCAAGAATTTTTTTACAAAAAAATATACAAATGTACCGATTGGAACTATAATGTCAATTGTGGGAACGCTTTTATATGTTTTCCTGCCGTTTGATATTATTCCTGATTTTATTCCTGTTGTAGGTTATCTTGATGATGCTTCGATGGTAGCGCTTTGTATTAAGATGGCAAAAGCAGATCTGGAAAAATACAGGATGTGGAAGGAAGCTCAGGTTTGAGTTCAGAATCTAGAAAGTCAGGTTATTGGAAAGGAGTAGCTGCAAGACTTGGTTCAATAGGGAAGACCGCATTAAATGCAGCGGCACCGGTTGCAATCAATTTAGGTGTAAGTGCACTCATTTCCAAAGCCTGTGATGAAATTGAATTGCGTCTCAAAAAAATGTATAAGAAAACAGCAATCAATTCTTCTATCTCTTTCTGTATTAACCTTGCAGCAATGCTTTGTCTTGGTTTTAAACCGTTTGGTGAAAAACCGTCTGTTGTTGTTTCAGTAGTATTATTTGCAGGAGCAACGATTTTCTTTTTTGTACGACTTGCGTTGGGAATTAAATCTTACGGAAGGCAGGTTTTTGAAGTTTCAAAAAATATTTTTAAAACAAAAAGCATTCATAAAGGAATTGAAGCTTATGTGCTGAACAATTTCCTTTTGATTTCTCTTGCTTACGCAGGGATTGATTTAGGTTCGGTTTACGTTCCTGCTCTGCGTGATGTTCCAAGAATCCCACAGCTGGTTGATTTCTTTGTAAAGCATTTCTGGAAACGTTTTGCCCTTTATGCCGGCATAGTTGCTTCTTATACAATTTCAATTTATTGGATTCTTAAGCCTAGTTTACTTCAAAGATTTTTTTAAACCACAATTTTAATGACAATCACTCAAAAAACTTCAGATAATAGTGCCTAATTGAATTTATCCCCATAAAAACGTATAATTATACATTCACATTTTTATGAGTTTAAGGATAAAAAAATGCCAAAGATTGAAGTAAACGAGAAATTATTTTTTAATGCAATCGGAAAAAAATACACTTATGCCGAGCTGGAAGATGTATTCCCTTGTGCAAAGGCTGAGCTTGATGAAAAGCCAGATATGACTCAATCGGATGATGAGCGCGTTATTAAAATTGAATTGAACGATACAAACCGCCCTGATTTGTGGTCTTTGAATGGTGTTGCACGCCAGATTAAGCTCCACGAAGGCGGAAAAACTGTTGATTATATGAAGCTTATGTCCAACAAGGGCAACAGTGATTACGGCAACCGTGTTATAAATGTAGACCCTGAGCTTAAAAATATCCGTCCATATATGGTTGCATTTATGATTGCCGGAAAACCAATTGACGACCCTATGCTCAAAGATATTATCCAGACTCAGGAAAAGCTCTGCTGGAACTTTGGCCGCAAACGTAAGTCAATTTCTATGGGTGTTTACCGCCTTGATCAGGTTAAGTTCCCTGCAAAATATGAGGCTGTTGATCCTGACAAGACTTCATTTATACCGCTCGCCTGCGATGCTCCAATGACCTGCCGCCAGATTCTTACCGATCATCCAAAGGGAAAAGATTTCGGCTGGATTCTTGAATCTTTCAAAAAGTTCCCACTTTTAAGAGATGCAAATGATGAAGTACTTTCTATGGCTCCAATTATTAACTCTGCGAGCCTTGGTGCTGTTCAAGTTGGTGATAAAGACCTTATGGTAGAGCTTACCGGCGATAATATTGAAAACCTCATCCTCAGCGCAAACATTGTTGCCTGCGATTTCGCCGACCAGGGCTACGAAATCAAACCAATTCTTGTAAAGCATCCTTACGATACAGGTCTTGGCAAGGATATTATGGTTCCTTACTATTTCCAGCAGACAACAAAAACAACTCTAACCGCTGTAAACAAATTGCTCGGTTCTGATTTTGATATGCCAAAGGTTGTAGATGCTCTTACAAGAATGGGCAACACAATCGACGTAAACGGTGAAGAAATCACTCTTACACCGGCACCGTACCGCAACGACTTCCTCCACGAAGTTGATATTATCGAAGATGTTATGATTGGCTGCAACGTTTCTGCTTTTGAACCACGCAACCCACACGACTTTACAATCGGTCGTTTGCTGCCACTAACAGAATTCAGCCGCAAAGCAAAAACTCTTATGGTTGGACTTGGTTACCAGGAAATGATTTTCAACTATGTTGGAAGCAAAAAGGATTATATCGACAATATGCTGATTGACGGTTCAAAGGTTATTGAAATTGCAAACCCAATGAGCGAAAACTATCAGTTTATCCGCCCAGAAGTTATTTCTTCTTTGCTCCGTGCAGAAAGTGGAAGTGCAAACGCAATCTTCCCTCACAAAATCTTTGAAATTGGTAAAGTTGCTTATATCAAGGAAGATGAAAACACTGGTACAATCACACGCCAGCATCTTGGTTTCCTTACAGCTTCTGCAAACGCAAACTTCAACACACTTGCCAGCGAAGTTTCAAGCCTGCTTTACTTCCTCGACCATGAATACAAGGTTGTAGAAAGTGATGATCCACGCTTTATTGTTGGACGACAGGCAGCTGTTATGGTTGGCGACAAACAGGTTGGTGTATTTGGCGAAGTAAACCCACAGGTTCTTGAAAACTGGAGCATTACAACACCGTGTGCCGCCGGCGAAATTGATTTGGAAAGCCTGATGTAACAGAACACTGATTTGTCGGCAAAAATTGTCATCGCTGACACAAATTGTCATTGTCGGGCCTGACCCGACAATCTATTTGTTCAATTCATAGAAAATTATGGAAGCAGCCTGTGCGACATTCAAACTGTCGATACAGGCTGATTTTTTTCCAGCCGCCATTCCAGCCCACGGAATAATTACAAGCTCATCGCAATTCTGTTTTACAATATCGCTTATGCCGTTTTCTTCGTTTCCCAGGATGATGAGGAGTGGCTTTTGGGTTGCGTCTATGCCTGATTTTTCAGAAGCTGCTGCTTTTTTGTTTCCCGATGATGTTGCTTTTTCTGTTGCAGTTATACTTTTTCTAAGTTCCGCTACCGTTTTCTTTGCTTTCAAATCTGTTCCTACTCGCACCATTTTTCCCTTCAAGGCTTCCAAAAGTCGGGCAGAGGAACGTACCGAATAAATGTTTACATATTCCATTCCGCCTTCTGCAACCCTGTAGCTAGAAGTTGTGATTGTGGACTGTGCTTCATCTAGCGGAATTATAATATTTTTAATTCCAAAATAAGCTGCTGAACGCACAATTGCGCCAAAGTTGTTAGCGTTGCCTATTCGGTCAAAAAGCACAGCATTTTCTCCGTTTTCAACCCAGCTGTCCGTAATGTCACTGTCGAGCGGTACAATTTGCGGGGCTTCTATCATCGCTACAACTCCCTGATGATGAACCGTGCCGCAAAGCTTTTCCAGTTCCTCCGCAGGCTTCATATTGTAAATACCGTGATTCTGCGCCAGTTTTTTGCACAGTCCGCCAAAGAGTGGAGCTTTATCTTCAGTAAAATATAATCGTGTAATTTTTTCCGGATGATTTTTTTCAAGCTTTTTTACAGTTGCAAATCCGCAAACCGCAAGTTCCTGTTTCTGTTTATTCTTCATGCTTTTCCCTTGGTTAGTTTAATATCCAATTTTATTCTTCAATAAATTATCATAATAGATTTGTGAGATTTAATCAAAGAAAACAGGGGTGGAGCATTGTGATGTAGGGTAGTTTTTTGGCAGACTACGGATAAATTATCAGAATTACGGCAAAAAATCCGTAGTCAGAGATAAATAAACCGATTTTGTGAGCAGAATAATTTGTACACTACGGATAAAATGTTAAGAGTGAGTTAATTTATCCGTAAAAAGATAGTTTTTTAGCATTAAGTCCATATAATGGTGTAAATTAAAAAGAGTCATAAACTTCAATCCTAATTTATAATGTTAAGTGACCAAACTAAAACATTAGAAAGGAGAAAAATTTATGACTCAATTGAATCTTACTTTA
>JAEETM010000052.1 GCA_016290335.1 Treponema sp.
CGTAAGTAAAGATTTCCTGCTGGATTCCAGAATACTGCTTTCCTTTATATGGATTGATTATGACAATAGTTTTACCGGACAAGGATTTTCCTTCAGCAACCTTTTTCATTGGCTCAATAATCTGGCTGTTAATTTGTTCAAGCTTGAGTCCCCGCAGAAGCGCAGAGTTTGTCATTTCTGTACCCTGAATATCAAAGGCAAGCTCGCTGACAGAAGCCAAAGCCTGTATGTATTGCTCAATATCACCCTGCTCCGGAATATTGTGGAAATAATTCTTACATTTATCATCATAAGAATTGATGATATCGTACGTTTTTTTATACAGGGCATACTTTTCTTTATAGCTTTCTGTACCATAACCGCCATCAATTATTTCCCGGTATGCATTTACAGCATATTCTATATCGCGAGTCATGCCCTGTCCGTAAAAAGCACAGTCTCCTAACTTAGCTTTTGCATAAATGCTGCCTTTTTCCATAGCCTTTTTGTAATAATACACAGCATCGTAAGAATAAGGTCTGCAGCCTATACCATCTAAATAGCAGTCTGCACATTCTACAAGTGCAAGGATTGGAGCATCTTCCTTTTCTGCAACTTCCTTAAAGAGTGTAAATGCAAGATACGGGTCCGGATCACAATGCTTTCCATAACGGTAGCATTGTGCAAGCTCAGTTTTTAAATCATCATCATCATAACCGCCAAAAACTGCCTTCCGCATCCAATAAAAGTATTTATCATCATCTTTTGGAACGATTTTACCTTCTTTATAATATTGCGACATCAGATATTTTGAAGTAAGATTTCCGGCATTTGCGGCTCGTTCATAATACTCAAAGGCAGTTTTTTCGTTAGCATCAACATAAAGTCCCTGCTTATACATCTGTCCAAGAATGAACAAAGCCGAAGTCTGCTCTGATTTTGCTGCAGTTATACATAAATCGTAGCACTTTTTCAGGCTTTGCGGAGAGTTTTCTTCATAACATTCCCGGGCAAGCGCAACCATTGCATTTGGATTCCCGTTTTCTATAGCAAGCTTAAGCCACAGTTTATAATTTTCGGGGATTGATTCAAGAACAGTGCTGTCCTTATACATTTTTGCTATTTCATATTGATGGTCTGCTGTTTCTGGAGCATTGAAGACAATACGGAAGCCGTGGTAACCTTTGTTTGTTTTATAATCATCAAAAGGAACGGGTGTGAGCGACTGTATTTCTTCTCTTGTAGAATGGATATTGCCACCCATAAAAACATAATTTCCCGTTTCTTCATCAAAACAAAGCTCGCTGACATTTCCAAGCATATCGTAAAGATGATTTTCATTTGCTTTTGTCTGCTTTACAATTCTGATTCTGTCTATGGAGTTTTTGTTGTACCAGATGGCATCCGAAAAATCTTTTTCTGATAACTGCGGGTCCAGATATTTTGTACCACAGGCTGTGAGCCATTCTTTTTTTGTGGGCAGACGGAAGCCGCATTTTGAATAATCACAGCTGACTGTATACCCTTTTTCTTCATCACCTGTAATTGTGTAACATTCATCAAGGTCAAAGGCTTTACTGCGTCCGTTACAGTATTTTGCAATAAGATGAAGTGGTAAATCGGAAACAGCCGAGGTTGTTTTGTGTTCATAATATTTATCACGGATACACTCCACTTCTCCTTCTTCCAGATAGTATTCCAGAAAATAAACTGGTACTTCATAATCAGAAATAAAAAATCCATCGGTAAGCTGCGGACCTGTAGAAATATATTTTGACCAGAGATAGCCGCCTCTGTACGAGCTGAACGTGACTGGAAGATTTTCTTTATTTTTACAGAAACGGTTGTGATAATCTTCTATAGGGTCTAAATTGCCATAAGGATAATAATCGTTAGGTTCAATTCTTTGAAGAGAATTAAAGCCTTTTTTTTCAAGATATGGATAAATCAATTCATCTTCATGCTTATCGGGCAGATGAGTATAAACAAAAATTGCAGGATGAGTGTCGAACCACCAGGGGGCATAAGAAAACTTAAAACGACTTCCAGAAACAGATCCAGCTCCCCAACAGGAATCAAGCAGAAGATCTCTTTCGGGCAGCTTTACAAGATTCCAGGCATGCCTGTCCCTGCGGATTCCGTAACCGGTACCTACTATTAAACGTGATTTCAACCCAATCTCTTCGGCCATAAGCTGAAACAGTTCTGCATATCCATTACAAACACCTCTACGTTTGGCAAAGGTTGTTTCTCCGTGGTAAATAGTGTAACTGGTATCGTAGGCTATATTAAAAGAAATCCAGGCAAAAATTGCACGTGTTTTTTCCAGGTCGGTTTCCATGCCTTCGCAGATTATTCGGGCAACTGCCTGAGGGGAATCTTCATTTTTTGCCAGAGTCTTTACACGTTCATCAAGCTCGGTAAAATCGGGGCGTTCGGCAGTAAACCACTTGTCGGTAGGGTGCTTTGCAATCTGTTCCGGTGTAAGGCGGGCATAAGGGTCTGCATTAAAATTGTAAGCATAAAGCCTGAATGGCAGAGAAAGAAAAATAAAGAAGGAGAAGCACAATATGGTAATTTTTTTCGCTATATTCTTTTTTGATGCTACCACTGATGATCCTCCTTTACTTTTTTATAACGCATTACCATATTTCCCGGCTTACATATTGAACCGGTTTTATCAATTCCAATTGATGTCATATTTGAAAGATTCTGCTGACTTTGTACAAATGTTAAATCCCTGCGTGCAGAAGAAGTTACTTCCCCATTTTCTTCAATATAGATATATAATTGCTTACCGTTTATTTTTTCTGTAACCATTGCTATATTCAGATTACCATTTTTGAATCCCAGAGAAAAGCGGACAGCCATATCGCAGGGTGTTCCAAACACATGTATTTTTTCTGCATATGAAGCTGAAGCCCCGGAAAAAAGACCGTTTATGTTCTGCTGCATTACATCTGTTCTGTTTCCCGGAACTATAATGCGCGGATTTATTCCCCTGTCTATATGATTTTTTGCAAGTTCCCTGTATGCCTGAACATAAGCAGAATCATTTTTAAAATAGTCAGTTGAAAAAATAAAAAGGTCGGCCTGTGTGCATTCCATAAGACATGGCATGATTTTTTTAAATGCGGTATCTACACTGTTTAAGTTTTCTTCCTCTTTTTGCAGCAGGATAATATTGTCGTAATAGCCGAAAAAGGAAGTATCGTATTTTAGCCATTCATCATAAATGCGGTTTCTTTTATCAAGCATTAAATCTGAAGTATAGATTGCGTCCTGAGTTCCTGTAAGCTTTTTTCCGCGGTATGGATTGATTATTACGAGAGTTTTTCCTTTTAGTTTTTCGCCCTTCAGGATTTTTTGTTCCGGTACCAGAATCTTTGTTTTTAGCTGTTCATAAGTTAAGCCTCGTAAAAGAGCGGAATAGGTAACCGGGGCATTCTGTATTTTTTGCGATACTTCTGTTATTTCTTCGAGCAAGTCCAGATATTCTGTAACATTTTCTTTTAAAGATATTCCGACTACAAAGATTCTGCAGTCATCTTCGTATCTGGTCATAATATCCCAATAATGCCTGTAATACTCATAAGTTGTTTTATATTCTTCTTTGTATTCACTGTCTGAATAACCGGTTTCTACTATCTGACGGTATAATTCCGTGGCTTCTTTTACATCGCGAATGAGTTTATCTTTTCCATGAAACCTTAAATCAGCATATTGAGCCTTTGCGTAAATACTTCCCGCCTCCATTGCCAGCTTGTAATATTTGGCAGCTTCTTCCGGTCTTTCAGCACAACCGATGCCGTTTGCGTAACAGTCGGCAAAAAGCACTCTTGCTTCCAGAGGAGTATCTTCACGTAATTTATAGGAAGTAATGTTATTCATATCGCGTAAAAGTAAATAAGCAGTGTGGTCGTTATCTTTATTTTTTTCGCAGCCTTTTCCGTTTAAATAACACTTTATCAGCTCAATTTTTGATTCTTTATCAGAATCTTCCATCTCAACGTATTTTTTAAGCCAGTAAAAGTATTGTTCCAAATCCTTTTGAATAAACTCACCGGCTTCGTAATAATGGGCAATTTCGCGCATGGAAACTGAATATCCGGCTTCTGCACTTTTCAGGAAGTATCCGGCAGCTGTTTTCTGATTTTCCTGAACGTATACTCCATTCTGGTACATAAAGGCAAGCATATATAACGCATAATTCTGCCCCTGTTCGGCGGCCTTTAAGCACATTTCATAGCCCTTTTTCATAGCTTCGGGAGTATAATCCTGTACATAAAGGGAACCAAGGTATGCAAGAGCATTTATATTACCATTGTTAACAGACAGCTCGAACCATTGACGGCAAAGCTTTTGATTCTGTTCTACAAGTCCGCCAAAATTGTAGTTCTGAGCAATTTTATACTGTAAGGCAGAGGTTTCTGGTGGAGTAAATGCAAGTCTGAAGCCGTGTGCCCCTTTATTATTTTTATAGTCATCATATATGACAGGCTGATTGGATAGAAGCTCTTCCTGTGAACTGTATATATTCCCGCCCATAAAAACATACAGGTCTGTTTCTTCGTCATAACAAAGCTCGCTTACATTTCCAAGTATATCGTACAAGTTGTTTTCGTTAGCTTTTGTTTCTTTTATACTGTTTATTCTTCCGCCGGAGTTCTGATCAAACCAGACTGCATCTGAAAAATCCTTTAGAGAAACTGCTTTATCAAGAAGCCTTGTACCGCAGGCAAGAAGCCATTCTTTTTTTGTAGGAAGACGGAAGCCGCACTTTGAATAGTCACACTCTATTTTGCCACCATTAATTGTGTAGCACATTTCAAAGCCAAACTCTTCATTAAGCTTATTGCAGTATTCAGCTATGAGAGGAAGCGGTAAATCTGTAATTGCAGAAGAATCTTCTTCTGTGCAATTATTGTTTTTTTCCAGAACATTTTTTATATTCTCTTCTCCCAGACATTTTTTTACCTGAGAAATGGAAGTTTCAAATTCGTTGATAAAAAAACCGTCGGTAACGGAAGGGCCTGTAGAAATATATTGTGTATACAAGTTTTTTGTTCTGCTTAGGGAGTAAGAAACCGGAAGATATTGTTTTTCTTTGCAGAACCTGTTGTGAAAATCTTCTACAGGGTCTTTGGGACCAAAGGGAAAATAGTCTGATATTGTAAGGTGTGGCAAACGTTTGAAATCTTTTTCTGAAACAGGAGGATACACAAAAGAAAGCTCCTGATGAAAAGGAAGATGCGTATAAGCAAAAGCAGCAGGGTGCGGGTCGAACCATTCCGCTCTGAAAAGTGAATAGAAACGTCCGTTTTTTGCATAGCCTGAGCCCCAGCAGGAATCGAGCAGCATATCTCGTTCAGGTAACTGGACAAAGTTCCAGACGTGATTTTCCAGGCTGTCGGCTTTTCCTTCAACAATGTAAGCATTCAGCCCTACTTCCTTTGCCATATAATAAAATAAATAGGCATATACTTCGCAAACACCTTTTCTCCGGGCAAAGCCCTTTTTGTAGTCATAGATTGTAAGGCTCATATCGTATTCAATGTTACAGGCAAGCCAGTCGTAAATTGCACGGGCTTTTTCTATGTCAGTGGTAAGCCCTTCGCAGATTATTCGGGCAACGGCTTCCGGAGTTTCTTCATTTTTTGCAAGATTTTTTACGCGGGCATCAAGTTCGGAATAATCGGGACGTTCGGCTGTAAACCATTTGTCGGCAGGATGAAGTGCAATTTGTTCCGGTGTAAGCTGCGGAGTTGGAGTATGGTTTGATGCTTGAGCATAGAGCCGGCAAAAAGACAAAAAGGTTAGAAAGATAAAAACAAGCGTCTTTCTAATAATCATAAATTACTCCCTCAAAAGCATCTTCTGCAATTATTATTTCAAGATTCGCTTGTACCAGTTCTTTAAGGGCATCTATAGTATAAAAATGGAAGCCCTCTGTAAAATAGATTGTACGGCCATCGATTTGAAGGATTTCCAGAGCCTTGCAATTTTTAAAAGCCTGTTTGCCAATATTTATTTTTCTGCTTTGTATTTCCAGATTTACAAGAGATTTACAATCCTGGAAAACAGCCTTTCTGATTTCATATACATTTTCCGGGATAGTCAGATTTCTTATTGAAGAACAGTTTTCAAAAGCTGATTCAAAAATCTGTTCCAGACTTTCAGGCAACTCCAGTGTTTCCATTGACGAACAATTTGAAAAAGTATTTTTATTTATGTATGTTAAGTTACTATGAATGACAGCTTTTTTTAATGAGCTGCATCCCCAGAAAGCGTTATCTCCCAAATAAGTAAGCGACGATGGAAGTTCAACAGATTCCAATGAATTGCAGCCTGAAAAAGCGGACAAATTGATGGTCTCTATTCCTTCTTTAAACGTAATTGATTTTAGAGAAGTACAGCCTTCAAATGCTTCAAAACTTATATTACGAAGCGTAGCCGGAAAAGAAAGTGATTCTAAAGAAGTACAATCGCAGAAAGATTCTTCGCATATAGCTTCCAGACCTTCATTAAAAATAATTTCTTTAAGGGAAGATCTGTAACTGAAGGCATTCAGTTCAATCACTCTTACAGTATCAGGAACAATAAAACTGGTTTTCTCGTTATCGCAGCATTCCAGAAGTACTGTCATGTCAGGATTGTAAAGGACACCATCCTTATATACAGCTTCACCTTTATCTACCTTTTCCTGAATTGCCTTTTCTTTTTCTGCTTTTTTTTCTGCCAGAAACTGCTGATAAGCATCTTCACTTCGCTGGGTGTTCAACCATTCGCGGAAGGATTCTTTATTCTGTTCGCCTGCGTTTTCTTCCTGCATTTTTCTCTCCTTTTGAACTCTCACATTCTGAGCTTTCATCTTTAGAACATTCTGTACACAATTCCTGATATAAATCTTTTATTGATTTTGAACTGCCTCCCCTACTCCAGCAATTACATTCATAAGCTTCCTGGCAAATTGTTCTTGCAATGTTAATATCATAAAGAGCCTGTAATTGAACGCCCCGTTTTGCAATAAACTCCGGCTTTTCCAGACACATAAAAAAATCCTGAAGCGGATGGCCATCACAACGAAGATAAAGCTCATTGTCTGTTTTACGGTAATTGTATTCCAGTCCGAGCATAAAATTACTGTATTGTTTTGTCGGTGTATATGGCTCTTTAGAATACTTATACCCTCCCCGGTTTTGTATATAGGCATAATAGTGTTCATCCCAGGAAAGCTTATAAAGCTGGTCGGGATCAGCATGGCGTTCAAACATTCCTACATGAACATTTTCATCTTCTACTATAAAGGAATATTCTATAAAATCGCAGTCAAGTTTTTCGTCAGTAATGAAATATTCGGTGAACTGTTTGCCAAAACGGAGAGCAATTCTTTCCTGCAATTCAGATATTATTGTTTTGTAATCCGGCTCCAGTGGATTTTTTGACCATTTTTCGTAAAAGCTGAGAAGATTTACAACAATTACAAGATAAAATGAATCGCCGATTTTTTTTGCATAAATCTGGGAAAGAAAGGTGGTTGCTGGAGGTTCATCTTCATCGAGGTATTCCTGAAGCTGGCCGCACAAATGCTCCGGGATTTCTATGGTGAGACGGAAGCTGAGAACTTTTGGTATGAAAAGATCTTTTGTTATATGGTCGAAGCGATATATTTGTCCCATAAAAACCTCCAGGTTGTCGGTTCAAGTCCGACAATGACATTTTTTTGATAACGGCTTTTTAATTACCACCGGCTTTAAAATTATAAATCGGCTTTATGATTTTTTCCACTTTTACGGTGGGCTGGATTTTTTCTATAATCTGTTCCATTGGTTTATATGCCATTGGGGACTCGTCAAGTGTGGAGTGACCGATACTTGTTGAATAAATGCCCTTCATTTCGTTCCGGTATTCTTCTACTGTAAAAAGCTCCTTTGATTCGCTCCGCTTATAAAGACGGCCAGCTCCGTGTGGGGCTGAAAAGTTCCAGTCCGGGTTGCCTTTACCAGTGCAGATTAAAGAACCATCGCGCATGTTCATAGGAATTATTACACGTTCACCTTCCTGTGCAGAAATGGAACCTTTGCGAAGGATTTTGTTTTTTATGTCGATGTAATTGTGGACGGTAGAAAACTCTTCTATTACGTGGCCCTTCTTTATTCCGAGTCCGGTTTTTATTTCATCGAGCATGGCGCGGCGGTTTAAGGCGGCATATTTCTGGGCAAGCTCCATGTCGTGAAGATAATGCTCCAAATCATCACCTTCTATATAAGAAAGCTCTGTACTGCAGGGAGCGTGGTCTATTTTTGAAAGCGCTTCTTCAAGCTCTGCTTCGCGGCCTTCGTTTTTAAGCTTTGTGATTATATCACCGCGTTCTTTTGTTTTTGCCTTTGTATATTTGATTGCAATGTCCTGATAAAAATCGCAGATTTCCTTACCAAGATGACGTGAGCCTGAATGGATTACAAAGTAATAGTTGCCGTCTTCATCGCGGTCTGCTTCTATAAAATGGTTGCCGCCACCAAGAGAGCCAAGCTGGAGCTTTGAGTTTTGAACATCTATGGGTGCAAGAAAAGCGTTCCAGTCAAGCTCTTTTATAAAGGCGTGTGGCTTTGTTCTTGCAGCAGCACCGGCTGGAATGTTATTGTGAACAATTTCGTCAAGCAGGGCTAAATCAATTTCGCCAAAATCTTTTTTTACAACTAGTACATCAACTCCGCAGCCAATATCTACACCAACAAGATTAGGTACAATTCTGCCTTCAATCGTCATTGTAGTTCCGACAGTGCAGCCTTTTCCGGCGTGAACATCTGGCATAATACGAACAGACATATTGCGGCTCCACACCTGATTCATCATCTGCAGTACCTGAGCATAAGCATCGGAATCTATATCATCTGTAAAAACTTTTGCTGTGTTATAACGGCCCTGTATTTCTATCATTGAAAGCTTCCTTATTATTTTTGTATGTTCGTCAAAAGCATTGAATGCAACATCTATAGAATCAGGCACTTCAATTGAAGCAAGAGACGGACAATTGAAAAAGGCATGTTGATCAATTTTCTTAATGCCGGCTGGTATTTTCACATGAGAAAGAGACGAGCATAGACGGAAGGCACAAACACCAATTCTTTTTATATGAGGAGGAATGCTTATAGATTCCAGAGATTGACATTCTAAAAAGGTTGTATCGGGGATTTCGCTTAAGTTGTCCGAAAAAATTACTGATTTTAAGTTTTTACATTCCGCAAAAACTCTTGCATCCAATTTTGTAACGCTATCGGGAAGTCTTATCTGTTCAAGAGAACGACACTCTTCAAATGCACCTAAACCAATTTCTGTAACACTATTTGGAATATTAATTTCTTTGATTGAATAACACCGTTCAAAAGCACCGTCTTCAATAACCGTAACACTTTCGGGAATTATGATTTCCGTAAGACAACCACATCTTGAAAAGGCATACGCACTTACTGTTGTAACTGTATCCGGAATTTTAAACGAACCTTCCTTTGCAGATGGACAACGGATAAGCATAGTTTTATCTTTATTATAGAGAACACCATCCATGGAAGAGCGGGTTGGATTTGTTTCTGAAACAATTATTTCTTCCAGCGTAGGACTGCTGATATAGCCTCCCCATATATCTGTAACACCATCAGGAAAAGATATGGAACGGACAAGCCAACTGTTCACAGAATACAAAGAGTCCCAGACAGTCTTTGATAAATCTATTGAAATATCCATTTCGCATAAATCGCTTCCTCTCCGGTAAAAGGCGGTCTGAATATCCTCCCTAATCTGCCAGGTAATTTCTTCAGTAACATGGATAATGATTTTTTTTCCTTCATCTTGCAGGGATACTAATAAATCTGGCAAATCTTCTGCCTTTACATTGATATGTTGAATTGTATCGGATTGCGAGTTACTCATTCTATATTCTCCCATGCAGTTGAAAGGAATTGACGGATTTTATCTGTAACATTTTTTTCCAGTGGAAAACAGGCTGAAAATTGTTTTCCTTCTTCAGTTCTGGAAAAAGATTTTACAGTTATATCCTCAAGAGAAATATCCAGAACTATTGCATGAGATTCTCCATCTTCCTTCTTAAAAAATGTTATTACTTTAATCTTATTTTCGCATTCGGACGATCTGAGCATTTTACGATTATCGCTAACCTCATCAATAAAGGATTGCAGACCGTAATCATCAAAATATTTTAGTAAAGCATATCTTGGCAAAATGAACTCATTTTTGTACGCATAATCATAAAACTCTTTTATGCGGATAAGATTTTGCATAAACAACTTTTGATAGAGTTCTTCGGGAGAAATTAAAGTTTCAACACTGGAACCTGCGTCTGAAACATTGGTTAGAAACTCCTTTATATTCACATACGTATACACATAACAGAAATTAGAAAGCAAAACCTTTAAGCCCTTATTTTCAGCTTTCCACTGTTCAATATATTTTTCAAACTCCTTTTTTCTGACAAAATTTACTTCAATGCCAATAAACGCACGAATGAAAATGTAATCGTTTAAGTCTTCAGGTACATCAGTTATTCCGGAAGACAGCTCAGAACTGCCAAAAAAATCCTGCACGAAATCACTCTCATTGTTTATTATTTCTTCATCTGCAAAAAAACGGTATATAATTTGTCCCGCCTGCTTGAACATTATAAGGTCAGCCGTTGGCGGATTGTAAAGCTTTATTTCATCGAGTGTTATACGAACTTCCTTTGAAGGATCATCATTGCGCCTGGAATAAGAACTTTCCCTGGAAAAAGGCACATACTTATCATCGAGGATTGATTGAAATGAGAGAAATAACTGTTCGGTTAAAGGTGATGGTGCTTGCATTATTTTCGTTCCTTTTTGATTTTATAATTTTTTCTTAAAAGCGAAAATAAAAAATCACACCGTATTTATCTCATTCACCCCTTCAATCTCCCTTTCAACACACTCTTTTACCTGCCCCTCCGCCGTTGCAAGGAACTCCCTGTTTTTCTTCCGCAGTTCGCTGTTCATCTCCCGAACAACCTGCTTCTTCATGCTCACCAGCTTGCGGTCATTAAACAGCATTTTGGTAACCGCCGCCGGAAGCTCAACCTTTTTTTCAATCACTTTTTCAAGTCTGTCTGCCCCGAACAAAACTGCAGCAAAAGCGGCCACAAATCCGATAATCATCGTAACCGGTTGGGAAAAAATAATAACCAGGACAAAGCCCGCAATTCCGGCAAGCAGGTTATTGATAAGCGTAAAAAGACTGTCGAACGTAGAGAATGATTCGCTTTTTACCGTAAAGCCAAGAGTGTTCTTAAAAAGCTGGTCGTCCGAAAGACAAATCTTATGCCGGTTAAACCATTCAGAAATATCGCGGCGCATTTCAAACTCAAGGTCATCGCCAAGCTCTTTAAGAACACCATCCGTAATTCCGCGGATTTTATCCTCCTGCTCAGTGAGCGTTCCCTGAATATTCTGCTTTAATTCTTCTATTCTGCCGCCATTTTCCCTGAACTCAATAATCAGCGGAATCACCTCTTTTTCAAAAACCTCGGCAATCACCACGTTCACAATTCTTTCCAGGTATTTTTCAATCAGCACTTCCATTTTTCCTTTCAAAGCCAAGGTGGTTTCAGGCAACTCCCTTTTCAAAACCTCCTGCACCTCGTTGTTCTTCTTTTTAAGCGCCGGTATAAGTGAAAGCCCTTCCGAAATAGTTGCATACGGCCTGTCACTGCGGATTATTTTTGCAGACGGAATATACTTTTTAATGATGTCCGCCACAAAATACCACAGGCTGCTTCCCCCCGCCAGAATCACATACTGAATATCTTCAAAAGCAGGATGATGAGACACCGCGTCCCCAATGTTACCCTGTTCAAATCCTTCTACAAGTGCTCTTTCAAACCACCCGAGCAAATCAATCTTTTCTTCCGCGCCCACGCGAGTTTTCGTGTTTCCTGTCCCCAAATCCTCAAAATATTTTTTCAGCGTTTCAGATTTCGTGTAATTTCTTGCCCGTTTTTCAAAGTTCTTTTCATTCAGATTATCAAGATGCCCGTAATTCGGAATCGTTTTGCGTAAGCTTGCATCCCGCTCCAGAGAAATGATTTCAGAAAACTTTTCCTTAATTTCCTTGCAATCTTCAAGCAGAGTAAAGATTTCCCTTCCATCCTTCCGTAAAGCATCAAGCATTTTAGGATTTTCATCCAGAAACCACTGGAAAAACAAATCATCAAAAAGACGTCCGCCCAAAGCCGGCTCACCCCAGGCACTTACAATTCTTCCGCCATCCATCACAGCAAAATCACACGTTCCGCCGCCAAAATCAACAACAAGAATCCCCTTCTGTGCATCCACTGCGGAAATTGATCCCATCGCCACATGATAAAGCAGGGCTCCTACAGGCTCTTCTACAAGACCAACTTTTCCAAAGCCAGCCTTTTCTGCAATTTCGGCAAGCACCTCGGAAAAAATCGAGTTCTCGCCCGCCACCATAGAGTTCTCGCCCGTTACCAAGGAGTTTTCACTTTCCTTTTCACACGGCACGCCAAAAATTACCTGCATTTCAAGCGGTTCAAGCTCAATCCTGTTAGCCCGCGCATTTTCCAGAACCGTAGACAAATAAGTCTGCGCCAGCTCCCTTGCCTTTTCGGAACTCAAAATCTCCGGCTTAAACTGCGAATAAAACCTGTATTTTTTCCGTTCTGCATCAGTTGCATCTGCATATTCTTCAACCGCAACATCGCCCACAAGCGGCTTTTTTCCTTCACGCTCAAGCACAGCCGTAGAAAGCCCCGTTCTGTTTGAAGAAAAATGAATGCCGCGTGGCAGACACTCAGTTGCAGAGCATTTTGTGATATATGTATTTACAGTTCCAAAATCAACCGCTAAAACTTCCCTTTCATCAAGCTTTTTCATCATCATCCTCTTTTCTTTCGCGCAAGGCCTTTCTTAAGCACAATTCCATTTTTAACAATTGCTTCGGTTTCAACAAAGAAAGGATCTCCATCTTCAATCGAACCATACCTTTCATAAAACTCAAGGTACGAATCATTCCAGATAAGCTTTTTATTCCCCGAGCCCAGCTTCAGCGGCTCACTTTCCGGTTCCCCAATTCCAAGCCTCTTAAGATATTGTCCCGCAAAAGAAACCTCTCGTTTTACATCCGTTTTATTTTCCAGCCTGCCGATTTTGTCCAGCTCTTCAACCAGAAACGAAATTATCTCATTATTACTTTCATCAAAATCTTTATTCCCAATCATTTTCGCCGTCAGCTCGTAAACAAGGGTGATATGACGCAGCCACAAATCAATAACATCATCAAGATATTCCGAATACAGCGTTTTATTAAACTTATCTTCCGACTTCATAAAAAGGATTACAAAAAGAGCCGTAAGCAGTATTCCAAGCCGCTTGAAAATATTGCGTTTACCACGCAGAGATTTTTTTAAACTAAAGAAGGATATTGATGAAAAGCTCGCAATCCCAAGAATCACTAAAAGCCGTTTCCTGAGCTTGGGATTTCGCGCTACAGCACCCAGCAGAAACACAAAAAGAAAGGCTCCAACCACGCCGCCAATAAGCAATCCCAAAGATGATGATAAATGCACAAATCTTGCAAGTGATTCAAACAAAATGCCACAGGCAGCACTTCCAACTCCCCCCGCAATCGCTACCCTTAAAATAGAAACCTGAGTGTTTACAATCGGCGGAATCACAGGTAATTGTATTTTTTCTTCTATTATATAAGATTTTATTGCTGATTTTGCTTTTTCAACATCTCCTGCACTTATGCGCGTGCGGTCCGCAATCCAGTTATCCGATAAAACCTGCTGCTGCAAAAAAGCTTCTGTCCTTTCGGTTGCTACTGCCAGAGCCTCTTTTGAAGGGATTTTTTTATATTCCAGAGATGACCAGAAAACTTTCGAAGCCTGAACTTTTATATCATCGCGTATTTTCATACTAAGATTGTACACCAAATCCTTTTATTTCGGTAATTATTTTTTACACATTTCAGCCTTTTTGTTGTATAATTTTAGATACAAAATACACATTAAATGGAGTAAAGTATGGAATTAAAGTTTTACAGATGCAAACACTGCGGAAAAATCATTGCGATTGTAAATGACACAAAAGTACCGACAATCTGCTGCGGAGAAGCAATGGAACAAATCATTCCAGGAACTACAGACGCTGCTGTAGAAAAGCACGTTCCTGTAATCACAAAGAATGGCAATTTAGTAGAAGTAAAGGTTGGTTCTGTAGAACACCCTATGGCACCAGAACACTACATTGAATGGATTGCCCTCAGAACAAAACAGGGAAATCAGCGCAAGATTCTCAAACCAGGTGATGCTCCAGCTGCAACCTTCGCTCTGGTAGACGGTGATGAAGTACTCGAAGCCTTTGCCTATTGCAATTTACACAACCTCTGGTCAGGAAAATAAAACTGTCATTATCGGGCATTACCCGGTAATCAATACAACATAAGGATACAAAAATGAGCAAGTACACAGGAACTAAAACAGAAAAAAATCTTCTTGCAGCTTTTGCAGGAGAAAGTCAGGCACGAAACAAATACACCTATTTTTCGGCAATCGCAAAAAAAGACGGACTTGATAAGGTTGCAGATATTTTTGCAAAAACAGCCAACAACGAAGAAAACCACGCAAAAATGTGGTTCAAAGAGCTTGGCGGCTTAAACACAACAACAGAAAACCTCAAGGCTGCTGCTGACGGTGAAAACTACGAATGGACTGATATGTACGTTCAGTTTGCAAAGGAAGCAGAAGAAGAAGGATTCGCAGACCTTGCCGCAAAGTTCCGTGCCGTTGCAGAAATTGAAAAACGCCACGAAGACCGCTACCGCTCTCTTTTAAAGGATGAAGAATCTTCTGCACAGCTTAAAAAGAGCACTGTAAAAATCTGGGAATGCTTAAAATGCGGTCACATCGTTGTAGGACCAGAAGCACCGGAATACTGTCCTACCTGCGGCGAATACAATCAGTATTTTGAAGTTCGCGAAGATAATTACGACTTAATCCTCACCTGGGGACGCTAAGGATTCACATGGATAATAAAGCCTTATTCAGTTTATCATATGGCGTTTTCATTCTTGGGACAAAAAGCAAGGGCAAAATCAATGCGTGCGTAACAAACACATGTATGCAGGTTGCAAACGACCCAACAAGAATCGCCATATCTGTAATTAACACAAACCTCACCTGCAGTATGATTAAGGAATCGGGCGTTTTTGCGCTTTCCATTCTCGATAAAACTACTGCATTTGAGACAATCAAACGGTTCGGCTATCAGAGCGGTAAAAGTGTGGATAAGTTTGCAGACTTTCCCTATTCTACTGATGATGAAGGCTGTCCTTATTTAAACTCGCAGATTTGTGCCCTTATTTCTGCAAAGGTATTAAGCTCTCAGGACCTGGGAACTCATACTCTTTTTACCGCAGAAGTAACAGATGCAAAAATGATGAGTAAGCAGGATCCAATTACCTACGCCTTCTATCAGAGCTATATCAAACCAAAACCGGTTGTACAGACTGCAAAAAAGATTGTCGGCTGGCGTTGCAGAATATGCGGCTATGAGTACAAAAATACTGAGCTCCCTGCTGATTTTACCTGCCCTCTCTGCGGACATCCTGCTGAGGATTTTGAACCGATTTATGAAGAGCTTGCAGTATCAGCTACCGCAGCATCAATTGTACAGGAAACCAAATTAAACCAAAATAAAGCAGAAAGTTCAAAGGAGGAAAAAATGAACAAATACGCTGGAACACAGACAGAAAAAAACTTATTGGAAGCATTTGCCGGAGAAAGCCAGGCAAGAAACAAATACACTTATTTTGCTTCAAAAGCTAAAAAAGAAGGCTTTGAACAGATTGCTGCAATTTTTGAAGCAACAGCAAACAACGAAAAAGAACACGCAAAAATGTGGTTCAAAGAGCTTGATGGAATCGGTTCAACTGCCGAAAACCTTAAAGCTGCTGCCGACGGCGAAAACCACGAATGGACAGATATGTACGAAGGCTTTGCAAAAACAGCCGAAGCAGAAGGATTTGCCGCACTTGCTGCAAAGTTCCGTGCTGTAGCTGCTATCGAAAAACATCACGAGGAACGCTACCGTGCCCTCCTCAAGAATGTTGAAACAGCCGCCGTATTTGAAAAAAGCGAAGTAAAGGTTTGGGAATGCCGAAACTGCGGACACATCATCGTTGGAACAAAAGCTCCAGAAGTTTGCCCGGTTTGCGCTCACCCACAGAGCTACTTCGAAATCAGCGCAGAGAATTATTAAAATAAGTTTTTATAATATGTCATTATCGGGCTTGACCCGATAATCCTATTAAAAGATTGCCGTATCTGGTACGACAATGACATTTCTTTCGGAGAAAGCAAAACTATTTTTCTAAATAAGGAAGATTTTTATGAAAAACACTTTTAAGACTCTTTTTGCACTTGCATTGCTTTGCAGCGTTGCATTCATTTTCAGTTCATGTATTTTTGATCCTAATTTCGGTCTGGAAGAAATTACATTTGAAGAAATTACAAAGGCTGAGTTGTATGATAATTATGATTATACAATAGAAACAAACACTTATGATTCTGATGGTACACAGACAAAACATGAAGTAACTTCTGGTACTGCAACAGCTGCAGAAGTAAAAGCAACTGCCCTTACAGGAAAAGCTACAATTGAAGCCGGCAAGCTTTTGAAAACTTACTCTGGTGGTGTACGTGCAAACAAAAAGTTTAAGAAAATTGTAATTTACATTTACACAAATAATAGCGATGGAAAACAAATTGGCAGTGTAATCACAACTTATACAAAAAAATAAGCTGATTCCAGCTCTTATTTAAGGAACGCTTTGCTTTATGGGAACAATAATTGTAAGCATTATTCTACTTGCGCTGATTGTACTTGCAATTGTTTTTATAATAAAAGCAAAGCGTTCCGGTAAACATCCAGACTGCAGTGGAAATTGCAGCGGCTGTAATGTCTGCAGCACCTGTACAACACACAATTCTTATCTTAATTCAGAAGAAAACACTTCTGCTACCAATTAAAATCAATTTCATCTGAAACAATTCCACCTTCCATCCAGCTTCTCCATGCTGCATTTATCTCATAGGCGGAACTACCACTTACTTCCAGATAATACATTTTTCCTGCTTCAACTTCCAGTTCAGGAACACTTATATCTCGCATAGGACTACCAACCATCCAGCCGGAAATGGTAACTGTAGAAGAAATATATGAGCTGTCTAAGCTTGTCATTGGAACTTCAAATACAAGAGTTTTTCCTGTATTTATAGTTTTTCCACCAGTAGAAGTTACAGCTGCTTCTGCGTAAGCCCCTTTATAAAGCTTAATACCAGTCTGCGCATTTCCATTATAAATTGTAACATACGCCGCCCCTGGTCTGGAATACTCTTCGAAAGCACTTGGATCAAACCAATCAAGAACATAAATTTCCCAGGATCTGTTATCTTCGTGCAATCTGTTTTGAATATAAACAAGTCCACCATCAATTATATTTTTTGGAAACCAGGTTAATATCTCTCCGGTTCTCCTGTCTAATCTTCGTAATGTTGGATAAAGTGTATAATAGTAATAACTTACAGGAATCTTTGTTTGAACAGTATTTGCTGCTTCAAATGACAGGGCTTCTCCCCAGGGACTATCCATACGTAATTCAATATTGTAATTTGTAGGATTATTTAACAGCAGATATGCATCGCCATCAAGGTATCCTGAAATCGTATAAACCATATTACTATTAGCTTCTGAGTCAGCATTATAGTAAACATAAATCATATCCAAAGGATTATGTCCCAATTCATAGTAGTATTTTTGATAATATAAGTAATCATCTTCTGTTACTACGTAAAGTACAAAATCTCCAGAATTATAAAAAAGTCTGTCATCTCTTTTTAAGCCTGAAGTTGTTCCCGCTCGAACACCGCCAATCAGAGTAGCGTCAGAAGGAGTACCTTTAAAGCAGACAACATTCCTATTCGTCTCATTTCTTACTCTTATTGAACATTCAGCTCCATAATAATCTGTATAATCTATATCTCTATTATAATAATTTGTATACCCCTGCCCATTATCATCTCCCATATATATGTATTTTACTCGTGGTTCCTGTGTACAGCCTGTAATAAAAATAGAAAAAATAAGCATTAAAACAAATGTAAAAGAAATATTTTTCATATAAACCGCCCCATAAAACTAACTTTTATTATAACACAATTATTTTAGTTTTAAAATCAGCAGAAACTCATTTGACACAAAATCTTGAATAATATAAATTAATTTCAATGATAAAATCTCCATACAAAACAAAACAACAGTCATTAATTCTCACATATCTTAAATCAATTCAGGGCGTACATTTTACAGCAGAAGATGTAAGACAGCATTTTGAAAAAAAAGGTGTCGCCATTGGAATTGCAACAATTTACAGGCAGCTGGAAAAGTTTGTGACAGACGGGATTTTGCAAAAATATTTTATAGACGAACATTCAGCGTGCTGCTTTGAATACTCAGGCGAAAACTGTAATCCGGATGAAGCTCACTTTCATCTTAAATGCGAAAAATGCGGCCGTTTAATTCACCTTGAATGTGAAGACCTTGAAGATTTAACAAAGCACCTTAAAACAGAACACGGCTTTACCATAAATCCCTACCGCACCGTACTTTACGGCGTTTGCGAAAAATGTCAACCCCAGACTGACAATTAATATAATGTGCAGTTTTGTATTACAAAACTGCAAGCGAAGGCAGAATAAATGGTTGGCTACAAAAAATAAAAGCCTTCGCTTTTGAGAATTATTATCAAATTCTATTGACATAAGACTTCATTCTCCGTACAATCTGATAACAATTATCAAATTATATAATTAACGGAGTAACAACAATGTCTTTCACAAAAAAATTAATTACAGCAACACTTTTACTTACAGTTTTAGCTTCATCATCCTTTGCAAAACCAAAAGCAAAAAAAACTAAAGAAACAAAGAACACAAATACAATTAAAATAGTTACCACAATTTTCCCGGAATACGACTGGACCCGCGAAATTATCGGTACACAATCAGAAAACACAGAGCTGGCCCTTCTTATGAATAACGGTACTGACCTTCACTCTTACCAGCCTTCAATCCAGGATATTGCCAAAATTAGCACCGCTGATATTTTTATTTACGTTGGCGGAGAAAGCGACGGCTGGGTAAAAGATGCTCTTAAAAATGTCCGCAATAAAAATATCATCACACTGAATCTTATGGAGCTGCTTGGAGATAAAGTTCGCGAAGAAGAAATAATAGAGGGCATGCAGGCTGAAGAAGAGGAACATCATCACGAGCACCACCATGATGAAGAAGCTGAACATGACGAACATGGCCATGATGAAGAAGCAGAAAGCCATGAAGAACATGGCCATGATGGAGAAGGTCATCATCACGAAGACGAAGATGAAATTGAATATGATGAACATGTATGGCTTTCACTGCGAAATGCAAAAATCTGCTGCAATGCTATTTGTGAAGCTCTCTGTAAAATCGCACCGGAAAATGCCACAGCCTATAAAGCAAATCACGCCGCTTATTCTAAAAAGCTTGATGATTTAGACTCCCGCATTTCTAAAACAGTTTCTGCTTCCGCACAGAAAACACTTCTTTTTGGAGACCGTTTTCCTTTCCGCTATTTTGTTGATGATTACAGCTTAAACTATTATGCTGCTTTTGTTGGCTGTTCAGCAGAAACAGAAGCCAGCTTTGAAACAATTATATTCCTTGCAAAAAAGGTTGATGAACTTGGACTTAATTCAGTCTGCCAGATAGAAAGCGGAACAGGTAAAATCGCCAGAACAATCATTCAGTCAAGCAAAAACAAAAATGCCTCAATCCTCACCTTTGATTCCATGCAATCCGTAAACAACACAGATATCCAAAATGGCACTACATACCTTAGCATTATGGAGAATAATCTTGCGATCTTAAAAGAAGCCCTACGATAAAGCTACAGCAATTTTGGAACAAAACTGCAAGCACAAGCTGGTTCAGTTTGCAGTAACAAAACAGCTGTCAGCTTGTGCTAATAGCTGCTTAAACCACCAACCTTGAGCTGGAAGTGACTGAACTCCATGCTGAAGCTTGCGCGTCCCTGGGTTGCTGAACGGAGATTTGTTGTAAATCCGAACATATTTGCCATTGGCGCCTGGGCGTGAATAATTTCTGTATTAGATTTTGAATCCTGGCCCATAATACTGCCACCACGCTGACTGAGCTGGCTTGAAGCAGGACCAACAAACTCTTTAGGGCAGGAAATATCAACATTCATAACCGGTTCAAGAATCTGTGGTACGGCTGCGGTACAGGCTTTATCAAAAACCTGAGCGGCACAGGAAGCAAAAGCAAAAGGTGTAGAAGTAAGCTCGTTGTAATCAATAGCTGTTACCTTAACGCCAACCTCTGTACAAGGATATCCGTAGCTAATTCCAGAATCAAGGGCATTCTTAAAACCATTTTCAATTGATTCCATAATTTCATCAGGAATACCAGTTGTACGGCAGGTAATTTCAAAGGAGTTTCCACTGCCCTGTTCACGTCTTTCAACTGTAATTGTAAGACCTGCAGTATTTTCTTTTCCACCAAGAACTCGTGAATATTCTTCTGTAGCTGTAGCTGTATTTGTAATAGATTCCCTGTAGGTAACCTGTGGAGCACCAACATTACACTTTACGCCAAAATCATCGCGCATACGGGTTACAAGAACATCCAGATGAAGCTCGCCCATTCCGCTTATAATAAGCTGTCCGGTTTCGGCATCTTCATGGCTTGTAAAGGTTGGGTCTTCACGGCTCAGAATCTCAAGAGTTTCATTCATCTTGTCTTTTTCGGACATTGATTCCGGCTCAAGGGCAACAGAAATAACCGGCTGAGGGAAGGAAGGCTTTTCGAGTAAAACAGGGAAGGCTTCGGTACCAATTGAGTCACCAGTCTGTGCAAGTTTAAGACCAATAAATACAGCAATATCTCCGGCCGAAACTGAATCGCAAGGCTCAGACTTATCGGCATGCATACGAAGTATTCTGTTTACACGCTCACGCTTTTTCTTGTTGATGTTGTAAATCTGCATACCGGAAGAGATTTTTCCAGAATACATACGGACATAACATAAAGGTCCCATTTCTCTATCATACTGAATCTTGAAAACAAGTCCGAGCGCCATCTTTGAAGCATCACAAGGAACATCAAGTTCTTCCTGCTGGTCTTTCTTAAGCTTAACACCCTTTGCAGGAGGTACATCTGTAGGACAAGGAAGATAATCAATTACTGCATCAATAAGAGGCTGAACTCCCTGATTATGGCGGGCAGAACCCATTATAAAAGGAACAAACTGTCTGTTTATTGTTGCTTTCCTGATTGCAGCCTTAAGCTGGTCTACAGAGATTTCTTCGCCTTCAAGATAGATTTCGGCAAGGGCATCATCTGTACCGGCAACCATATCAACAAGTTTTTCATGCCATTCATCAGCTTCGGCCCGGCGTGAATCTGCAATATCACTTTCAATGATTGTTGCACCTTCATCCTCTTCCGACCAGCGGAGTTCTTTCATTTTGAGCAGATCAATAACGCCTTCAAACTCAGGTCCCTGTCCAATTGGAATCTGCAATGCAAGACAATCAACGCCAAACTTTTCGTGGACATCTTCCATTGAACCAAAGAAGTCTGCACCAATTCGGTCCATCTTGTTCATAAAACCAAGGCGAGGAACATTAAACTCGTCGGCCTGCTTCCAAACAGTTTCTGTCTGAGGCTGAACACCGTCAACTGCACAAATAACGGCAACAGCACCATCAAGTACACGCAGAGAACGCTCTACCTCGGCGGTAAAGTCTACGTGTCCCGGAGTGTCTATAATATTGATTTGATAATTTTTCCAGTAAGTTGTTGTGGCGGCAGAACAGATTGTAATACCACGCTCCTGCTCCTGCTGCATCCAGTCCATAGTAGCCTGGCCGTCATCTATTTCGCCAATCTTATGTATTTTGCCTGTATAAAAGAGAATACGTTCTGTGGTAGTTGTTTTACCGGCATCAATATGTGCCATAATGCCGATATTACGCATTTTGTCTAAGGACATGGATATCTCCTGTGTTTATAATTCTACATTTCTTAAAAAAATAATTAAAAATTATAATGTTTTTTTTTACCTGTGAAAAGATACCCATGGAAAACTTCCGGACCTGTAAGGTTACGCGGCTTTTGTTCCGAGCTTCTTCTTTCTGTATGACAGAATCACACTCTGAAGAAGAATAAAGAAACAAAGCATAAGACCGGTTGTAATACTCTGCCAGTAAGGTTCGCGCAGACCGGAAGCAATTACTATGTTGTTGATTGTCTTAAGCGACATAACACCAAACAAAGTTCCTACAACACTACCAACACCACCGGAAAGCAGAGTACCACCAATAATGGAAGAAGCTATTGCCTGCATTTCGGCTCCGGTTGCATTCGAAGCATTTCCCGCACCTGTATGAAGCAGATAGATAAAACCACCAATACCAGCAAGCAAACCGCAAAGAATGTAGGCAAAGAAGGTTGTACGGCGAACATTTATACCAAGCATAAGTGCGCTTTCACTGTTACCGCCAACTGCGTACAAGTTTCTACCAAAGCGTGTCCACTTGAGTACAGCCCACAAAGCAACAAGAATTACAAGCGCAATAATTACACCAACTTCAATATAGGCTGGAATAAAGTTTCCGTTTTTTGCATAATGACCAATTCCGGGAAGCTCCACGTAAAAATCCTTGAGTGCAAGAAAAGCCTTATTTGTAGCTGTACGAGGAACTTTACTTACAATTGTTGTCATACCCTTTGTAAAGAACATACCGGCAAGCGTTACAATAAAAGGCTGAATCTTAAGGAAGGCAACACAATAGCCCTGTACTATACCCATAGCAAGTCCAATTCCAAGAGAAATAAGGATTGAAGAGAAAATGCCACCGCTGTGATCTTCCATAAATACAACGCAGGACATTGTAATAAGAGCTACTGTACCACCAACAGAAATATCAATTCCGCCGGTAATCATAATGATTGTAAGGCCAATTGAAATTACAATCAGATAGGCATTGTTGTTGAAAATATCAAGGAACTGTTGAGGATTAAGGAAGCCACCACCCCAAACTATCATAGCAAAAAGATACATTACAACAAAGGTACAAATTGTAATTGTGAGCAGCAGAGTTGTATTTGAAAGAGGCTGCTTGTTTTTATCTTTAGAAAATAAGTTTTTAATTGACTGAACGAATGACATATTACTTTGCCTCCCCTGTTGATGTTACTGCTGCAACCTGACCATTACCTGTATTGGAACCGTTTACCTTTTTTGCAGCAATCTTATTCTTAATCTGTTTGATCCAGTCTTTTACAACAGGTGAACCGATTACAACGAGTGCAATAATTACGATTGCCTTGTAAGCCTTTACAGCTGTAGAAGAAACCTTCATAGCATACAAAGTGATTGTAAGTGCCTGGATAATATATGCACCAATAATTGAACCGGAAAGCTTAAACTTACCGCCGCCCAGTGAGTTTCCTCCAATGGCAACTGCA
>JAEETM010000053.1 GCA_016290335.1 Treponema sp.
GATACCCGAGTGCAACAAAAAGTTCGTGGAGCTTTCTAAGCCTTGCAAACTTAACAAAAAATGCCACACAAACCATTCCAAAGAAAACAATCCAGCACTCTATTTTTATCTGCCTGGTGAAAATCCAGTTTAAAATCGAAACTAAAACACACAATCCGAAAGATGAAAAATAAGCAATTGTTGCTGCAGTCTTCTGTACTTCCAGATCTTCAATATCTTTTCCAGCATTATCGCTGCGACTTTTTTCCAGAATCTCTTCTTTTGTCATAATTCTTCCTCACAAAACCGCATTAGCGGCACTTAATAGTATAGTCTAAAACTTCTTTCGGGCAAGTCTTTACACACTCGCCACACAAAATGCATTCAGCACTTTTTATTTCGCCCTTCTGCAAAAGCTGAGTAACATTCAGGCTCATAGGACAAACCTTTTCGCATTTTTTACAGCCAATACAGTTTTCTTTTTTCGATTTGATTTTCAACTGCGGCAAGTGCAAAAGTCTTCCAACCTTGTATCCAAAAATCATAAAGGGTGCCATCCAGCAGATGTAGTGACAGTTTGCCCTTTTCCCGTGAATCAAAGCCGGAATCAAAAACAAAATCACAATTCCGTAATAAATCACATAGCCGTAAATATCAGAAATTGAAATGCCATGCTCGGTCATAAAAAATGGCTGAATCGTATAATCACCTTTTCCAAGAACATGGCAGACAATTATTCCGCTTATCCACACAACCCAGATTCCATATTTGATGTAATTACGCCACCCCTGCTTTGGAGCCTTATCAGAAATCTGGGCAAAGCATTCGCACATACCACCGGTAGGACAGAAAAAACCGCACCAGAGGCGTCCGAAAAACAAGCCCAGAATAAACATCAGCGAAAAAACAATAAAGCTTCCATTAATAATATGCTGCATGGCCGACATTAAAATCAGGTAAGGCGAAAAATAATAAATCGTAATTGGAAAAAGCAGCATGCTGACAATAAGCGTAAACTTTCGGATTTTTTGCAAAGTCATAATCTTCCTCCTGTGTAAGCGGGCCGGTCAGAGCCCGCGGTGTTCTATAGCAAAGCGTTAAAAAAAAATTGCGATGCAGCAATTTTTTAGCTTTACCTCGTATGCCAAGTAAACTTGGTATACATCAGATTATAAACATGCAAAGTAAACTTGTCAAGCATTGCATAGTATACTTGTCAATTCGTATTGATTATCCTGTTCACCCAATCGTGCAGAGCTTTCCGCGGAGAATGTATCCTATTTTTGAATAACAGGCATTTGACGCCACATAATCTGCATCAGTATACAGCGTTGGAAGGTATCCCAACCGGGCAGCTTCTTCTGTAACCCGGTAAACAATATTTTCTGCATAATGCCTGCGGCGGTAATCTTTAAGTGTAAATACAAGACCAAGACTTGCCATATTACCGGCAATCCTTAAATCGCAGCTGGCAACATATTTTCCTTCTGCATTTTTCCAAAGGTAGCAGTGACCTTCTTCAATAAGAGCTTTTGAATCCTGCCTGTAACCTTTGCGGTCCTTCATATCAAGCTGGAGTTCAGTGTGGAAGCTTTCTTTAAAATCTGTTAAATCTTCCAGGTCTTCCAGTACACAAAGATGAAGTTCGCCATCCACTTTTCTAAGAGCAGTTTCATCAACAAGCTTAGGACAATCATAGGCAAACATATTTTTAAGAATGGAAAGCTTTTTACCTTCACCGGCAGCCCGTTTAATAAAATATTCAGCAAGCTCATACTTCATGTTTATGCCGTGCTTTCCGTCAAGAAATCCGTGCTCATCAGAAATTCTATAAGCATTTTCCATTTCTTCCTGAGTTGCATCCGCAGCAGTCCAAATCCAGACAGGAAAAGGACTTTGAGAATAACAGATAATCATGCGGCTGTGATCACTTAAAAGCAGTTCGCAGTTTCTTTTCACAATCCGTGTAAGCACAAAAAAAGTATACTTGTCGGCTTCCAGAATTTTAAAATCTCTTTCATCTACAAAATTATCCATACAGTTATTCTCCTTTCTAATTTTTTATTCGCATTATACAAAACTAAATCTTTTTCTGCATCCACAAAAGATCATAATAACGGCCAAACTTTTTCCCCACATCCTTAAGCTGCCCCGCCACAAAATAACCTTCCTTGAGGTGGAACCTGTAACTGTCTTTTGTAAGATACTCATCTTCCCGCTCACAATAAGCAACACCCGCCAGAAGATTTTCAATCCCCATTTCCTTCAACCGCGCCTCAAGCTGAGCATAAAGAAAAGCCCCCACTCCCATCCTGCGGCAATCCTTATCAACATAAATCGAAGTAGCAACAGTCCAGTCGTAAGCCTCACGTTTACTGTAAGCACTCGCATACACATAGCCCACAATCACACCGTCCTTTTCGCAAACAAGATACGGATATTTCTGTTTTACATTTTTAATCCGCTCTTTAAACTCTTCCACCGTGGGCACTTCATATTCATACGAAACCGCAGTCTCCGTAATATAAGGTGCATAAATCTCCACCAAGCGCTCAGCATCCTCGAGTTCAGCATCACGTATTTTTAATTCAGTATTCATATTGCCATTTTATCGTATTATGAGGGGGAAGTCTCCCCCTGTCTCCAGCCCGCATTCGCGGTCTTCCGCCACCCCCTCTCCTAAGGGGTGGCCCCCTTAAAATCCCCAACAGTACAATGTATGGATTTATACAAAATATTAATGATTGATTTTTTTGTGCTATGTGATATATTGATAAACGGATAGTGGACTGTAAGAAATTGCAGTTGAAACGCTCTATGAGCCGCTGTCGCCTGCCCTTGTTTTGACAAGGGCTATTTTTTTGAAAAAACAATTAGTTAGCACATAACATCTTCTAAAAGCTGCCAGTCATCGCCATCTATGTTGTCATTAAAATGTTCTGTACAGATACATAGTTTGCCTTTTCTGTTTGTTCGAACAAATCCACCTTTTAAATTATGCTCTGTAAGATAAGATTTTAGTACTTCAAATTTTCTTGGAGCAAAATCATCTATATTCTGGCTTTGTCCGCTTGCAGAAAAACCGCCTTTAGTTTCGATAATCCAAATACCTTCTGTTGTTCCTAAAACATAATCAGGATAGAAAAGACGCATTTTGCCAGTTCCATCTTTATATGCAACAGAATAAAAATCCGTTCCTTTGTCACCATTTTTATAGAACCATAAAACAAAATCGTTATCTTCACAAAAAGCTTCAAAGAGACGTTCAGGCATAGAGCGAACTTCTGCGGATTCACGATATTCTGCATAAACATTTTTACTGTATACTTTTTGTGCTTTGTCGTTTCCGTCATAAGTAAAGAGACAAACCTGCGGTATATGAAAATCCTTTTCTACAATTTCGGAAGGGTCAAATGTTAGTGTTGCTTGAATACCGTTAGTTGAACCTAATTCTGTTATTGCTTCATGAAAATCTTCTTTTAGTTTATCTGAATTGTTAATAACAAAGGAATATAATTCACGTGTTCCAAGATTTAACAGAGAATATTTTGAACTCTTTGCTTTTGGATTTTTATAAAATACGCGACGAATAACAGTAATCATCTTTTCATATTTAAGGCTCACTTCAGTACTCAAAATACCAACTTCGTGATGAAATTGTCGACCATGTGTATGTGTGTTTAATGGAATCGCAAAATCTGTTTCATACAACTGATTCAAGGTTACTGCATTTAATACAGCTGTTTGTCCCAATTTTGCTGCACGAATAATTTTATCACTAAAAAGATATCCTGCTTTTTCAAGGAGCTTCCTGTTATCATCAAGTTTTTTATTTGCCTGTAAACCATATTTCTGTTCAAAATGATTTACAACACTTTTCATCGTGTCTTCTGCATCGTTTTCATCAATTACATCTGGGCGTTGCTGAGTTTTGATTGTTATATCTTTATATTCATCTTTAAGATTTATATAAGCTGCATCCCATGCTCCGTGTTGTAAGAAAGCTCTTGCACCTTCTGTAAACTTGTTGTCCCAGGTATAGAGATAACAACTGTCCAATGCAGTGTCACCATAATGATGTGCATTAGGCATACGGCGGATTCTTCCAAAAGTCTGAATCTCAAATTTTTCACCTTCATGGTCTCGGAGTTTTACAAGAATATGTGCACGCGGACAATCCCATCCTGTTGCAACTGCCATCTTAAAAATCAGAGCTTCCTGTTCGGCATCATTAGCTTCTATTCCTTCCAGATTTTCATGACGACTGAATTTGCTCTTTCCATTTTCACTAAGCCAGATTGCAAGCTTTCCATTGTCGAAAGTAATCTGATGATTTTCAAACCAGGTTTGAACTTCGTCTAAAAGAGCATCAGAAGTATTTGGCATTTGAACAAGAATAAGAGGATTTATGTTTTCGCCATATTCTAAAAACTTAGCACGAAGCATTTTTTGTTTTGCAAGTGCTTTGTCCAAAAGATATGCAACCTGTGATTCTCCTTCCAGGTCATACGGTTCGTTTGTCATAATAGGCAGAGGAAATCCCTCGTTGATTATCAACATTTTTTTAATGAGCCCCTCGGCAATTACTTCATCTTCCGGTACATCAATAAAAGCCACTTTTGGATCATTTATGTTGAAATTATTTGGTGTTGCACTGGCACGAATGATAGGAAGGTGTTGTCCACCTTCCTTAAAATAATTAATGATAACCTGTGATTTTTTTGAATCATTCATGTGACTTTCATCAATTATGAGAATGAAGTGTAAACCAGTTTCTCTTGCTTTTTGAATGTATTCTATAAAGTTAGTATGTTCGCCGTCACGAACAGCAACATTGTCAACCTTGTTTAATAGTTCCCAGTTTATAAAGCAGCAGTCGTTTTCTGAAAAACCACTTGTCATTACATCACTCAAAAGTTTTGTCTGCGCACCATGAATGTAAATATCCATTTTCTTTTTGCTTTGCTCTTCAAGATTACCTTTTCCAGGGGTAAACCAGATGAAAACAGTTCTTGCATGGCACTTAAGAAACTCATCCATAAAATGAGTGAGCATAATTGTTTTACCGCTTCCTGTGCAGGATTTAAGAATGATTTCCTGTTTCCCATTTTCGATTGCATTCTGAATCAGCGAAATTGCTTTGTTCTGAAAATTCATCAAATCCATAGTACCCCTCCTATAGTGCTAAGTCGCGATAATAATAATCTGGAATTACATTTACAGTGATATTATGAGCCTTTAAGATTCGTTCCTGTTTTGAAGAAAGCAGAACATCGTGTCCCATATATAAAGTTTTTACATGCTCTTCTGTCATTGTCGGACTTGATCCGACAATCTTTGTTACAAATTCTTCCATCTCATCATCATCCAGGACAATCGTAACAGAATCATCTTTGTCAAAGTTAACAGCATTTTCTAGTTCTACAAGTTCCCGAACATGCAGCAAAAGTTCATCTGCATATTCGTAATACATTTTTTCTGAAATAGGAATAAAGTCGGTCTTGAAATATTTGAGGGAACCGGGAAGATTATCTTCTGTTATGACATTTTTTATTCGTTGATATGTAATGTCATGACATATATTATTTTCATTATTGGTACATAAAATAAATTTTCTAGATCCACCATCTTCTTCATTAAGTGCAAGCGTTGCATGACCAGTAGAACCCGAACCTGCAAAAAAATCTAAAACGGTAATATCTTTACCTTTATGATAATTAATGAATTGTTTAAGCATTTTGACAGGTTTTTTGCCGCTGCCGAATGAGACGCCTCCCTCACTGTTAATATTTCCAAAATCAGGACTGAAATCATAAAAGCTTAGAATGGGTTTGTATTTTAAAGCCTCTGCAAAATCTCCTTTTTTTGATAAAGGAGCACCTTGATATATTTTTCCTCTTGTTTTATCAAGTTTTGATGGACCTTTAACATAGCGATAACCAAGGCCATCTTCTCCAATACCATATATTTTGTATAAGGTATCAGTTCCATCCTCTTCTAGTCTTGATAAAAGATATTCATTGTAATACCATGCAGCTGTATTCTTTTGTTTAAGCAAATTTCCAGATGCCCAAACTTCTTTTAAAGAATCTTTATCAGCTTCTTTGTTATTGATTATTTCATAAGAACCTTTCTTAAATATTTCAACTTTCTTCCCATTCATATCAATTAATGAGCTTGATTGTTTTTCTATAACATTAAAATGATATGGGGAGAAATTATAATTTTCTGTTGGCCTGTTTAGTTTAAATTCCATTATTTTTTTTGCATAAATGAAAACGTATTCAATTATTGGTAACCATTCTGCTCCGTTATTTGCAACGTCTTTTTCTGGATATCTAGTCTGAATATGAAAAACACAAAGCAGATTTTCCTGTCCAAAGATATCATCACAAATAAGTTTTAGTTGTGCTTGTTCGATTTCATTAATGCTTATAAAAATAATGCCATTATTAGCTAGCAATTCGCGAGCTATAGTTAATCTTTTAGACATAAATGAAATCCATTTAGAATGTTTAAAAGAATCCTCTGATTCTACAAAAGAGTCATCATATTTAAATCCACCATCTATAGGTTTTAAACCTGTATTATATGGAGGATCAATATAAATCACATCAATCTTTCCACGATGAGTTTTTTCCAAAAGCTTAAGACTGGCAAGATTATCACCTTCGAGCAAAAAATTAAGTTCTCCTCCTCCGTCAATAAACAAATCTTTTTCTTCGGTAAAAACAGGAGCGTTTTGTTCCAGTATCTCATCTATTTTTTCACGATGCTCTTCAAAGACGAGCCCATATTTCTTCCCGTTTACTTCTTTGGATAAATCTCCAAGAAATGATAGCAACTGAGATGCATTTTCATCTTTTGCATTCTGTTCAATAAATGATTTTATTTGGGCAATTTTTGAAAGCAAAGCTTCTCGTTTTTCACCTGAAATATTGGTAGACATATTGGTTTTTCCTTTTTTGAACAACAATTTTACTATAATTATCGTGTATACCAATATTATATCATATTTTTATAGTTTTGAAACAATAAAAAATACTAAATTTATAGCTTAAACTAATAATGTGATTGATTATCAAGAAGAGTTTGTAGAAAACTTAAAATATTATCGAAAACAAAAGGGTATTTCCCAGGAAAAACTAGCTGAATTATGCGATTGTGCTACAGCCACAATTGGATGCATTGAAATATACAGACAGTTGCCTTCCTTTGATATGATTGTGAAGATTTCTGCAGCCTTAAAAATCCATCCTGCAGATCTTTTCTTACGCAATGCCTCCACAACCGTCACAAATACAAAGAAAATCCTTAAGTCCAAACTGCTGCCACAAATAGAAAACTTTATCGAAAAAGAATTGTAATAGGATTCCTTATAGAGCATGGACATATTCTTTTTGCAACATGATTCATGCAAAATAAAAATACTGTCCCCTTAAAATCCCCGCACTCCAATTTCTTTTTCAAACACTTTGTGTTAAAATAAAAAATACTTATGACTCAAATACAAGAAATCCTATTTAAATATCAGGACACACAATACGCCGATTTTTCCGCAAAGCTCGTACCAACACTTCCGCGTGAATCTTTTATTGGAATCCGTTCGCCAAATTATAAACTCGTTCTTAAAGAGCTCAAAACTCTTCCGCTTGATGTCACAAACGATTTTCTAAAAGACCTGCCCCACCAATATCACGAAGAAAACTGCCTGCACATTGCTCTCATCAACAAAACAAAAAATTACGACGAATGCCTTGCCGCACTCGAAAACTTTCTTCCATATATAAACAGCTGGGCAGTAAGCGACGGACTCAATCCACCAGCGCTCAAGAAAAACAAACAGCTCTTACTTCCAAAGCTTGAGCAGTGGATTCGTGCCGAAGCCCCTTTTACAAAACGAGTTGGCATGCTTCTTTTAATGAAATACTTTCTTGATGATGATTATAAACCTGAATACTTAGAGCTGCCTGCTTCAATCCGCAGCAATGAATATTACGTAAATATGATGACAGCCTGGCTCTTTGCAGAAGCACTTGTTAAGCAATGGGAAACCGCACTCCCCTTTATTCAAAACAAAAAGCTGGCTCCCTGGACTCACAACAAGGCAATTCAGAAAGCCTGCGAAAGCTTCCGCGTTTCTGATGAACACAAAGAGTACTTAAAAACACTCAGGATAAACTGAACTTTTCAAACCGCTTAACCGCAACCCCTACCGCCGCCTCAATCTTTCTGGTAACCTTTACACCTTCTTCATACCAGAGATTTTTAACCTCAAGCTTTTCAGCCTTTTTATCAAACACCATTTCAATTCTGCCGATAAGATTTTCGTCGTACAAAACCGGAAGTACGTAATAACCATATTTTCTCTGCTCAGCCGGCGTATAGATTTCCCACTTGTAGTCAAAGTTCCAGATTTCTTTTATAAGGTTTCTGTCCCACATCATGTTATCCAGGGCAGCAATAAACTCACAGCGGGGTTTCAGTGATGAAGCAGTATAGTTAGTCTCTTCTAACTCCCCGTTCACACCATTTATGATTTTTACAATATCAGCATCACCAGCCAGACAGTAAAGCGTATGCTTAATTCCTTCCACATGAACCGGAACAATTTTTCCCTCAGCCAGCAGCGAATCAAAAATCTTATTTCTCACATCAGCTTTTAAATCACCAATTCCAAGCCACGCATCCGAAGGCCGGTTCCACAAAAGTCCCAGCGAACCAATACGTTCAAGCACGCGCCACTTTTTATGATCAAAATCATCAGGGTATGGTTCAGGCGCTTCAAGAATCTCACGCGGAATACACCGCTCAATCAAATCATAATATTTCAGGCTTTTCTTTTTATGATGAATTGCAAGTTCCCCGCGAAAATACATATGCTCCAGCGCAGCCCGCGAAAGCTTTGTTTTGCTCCAGTACCAGTCAACCTTTTCAGACATTTCCAGATCAGCAGAACACACCGGTCCACGCTCAGCAATAACAGCTTTAATCTTATCGCAGGCCTGCTGAATCTCATCAAAGCTCCGCTCGTTTTCAAGGTGCCAGTCTCTGTCACGCTTAAAATATATCCAGTTTTCAACAGAAATTATAGAAAGATTTTTATCCCAGTTATCAAGCAGTTTTCTGTCCTCGTACAAAAGCTCATAAAGCATTTTCTTTGTAAAACCGCTCACTCTGGACTGAAGGACAAGCTCTGCATTTTTTCCGCAGACATCAATCGGGTCAAACTGAATGCACCCCGCCTGCCTCACAAACTCAAGCACGCCATCTTTTCCAGAAAACCTGTAATCCCCAAGCAGCCCCTGTTTGTATAGAATAAATCGCCTTACTTCAGATAAAGTTAAATTCAATTCCTGCATAATTAAATTATACAATGACTTTATAAAAAACTAAATGCAATATTCATATCCTACAAAGGCTTTATTTTTCTGCACAAGATTTTCAAGCGTAACAGAATCAACAAACTCATTTATCCTATCCGTAAAATCCTGCCAGAACGCAACATTTCCTTTCGATTCCAGATGATTGTTCTCGCAGTTTCCGCGCGGTGCCAGTTCTCCTTCCATTGCACGAAGAATCTCACCCGCCGTATACTCGTCCGGTTTTTTACTCAGTTTATAACCGCCGTTTGTTCCGCGTGAACCTGTAACTAGCCCGCTTTTCCCAAGTTGAATTAGAATCTGCTCAAGATACTTTACCGAAAGATTCCTGCGGTGAGAAAGAGTTTTAAGCGGGATATAACCTCCCTCGTTTTTCTCTTCCTCCTCGGCAAGGTCCGTCATGATTAAAAGCGCATATTGTCCGCGTGTTGATATTTTTAACATTTCAATGCCTCCGATATTCTATCTATTGCCTCTTTCAAGAGAGCTTGTGGTGTTGCAATATTTATTCGCTGATAGCAGTTTCCTTCAGGTCCAAACATTGTGCCGCGGTCAAGCCAAACCTTTGCTTTATTTACAATGATGTCATCCAGCTCACTGTCAGAAATACCAAGCGCCGAAAAATCTATCCATAAAAGGAAGGTTCCTTCCGGTTCAATAAGACGTGCCTGCGGGATTTTCTGTCTCAAGTACGAGCGCACAAAATCAATATTTTCCAGCAGATGTTTTTTAAGTTCTTCAAGCCAGGGCTTTCCACCTTCGTAAGCGGCACGGGCAGCAACCATTCCCATAAGGCTTGGTTCATCATAACCGGTTTTATCACGTTCAAGCTTAAACCTTGCACGCAGGCTCGGATTTTTTATAAAGTTTGTAGAAAACTGTAAGCCCGCAAGATTAAAGGTTTTGCTTGGCGACATAGAAACAATACAATTTTGTGCAAGCTCAGGTGAAAGCGTTGAAAAAACTGTGTGAACATTCGGCGCATAAACAAAATCGTTGTGAATCTCATCAGCAAAAACAAGAACGTTATGACGCAGACAGATTTCTGCAAGACGGCTCAATTCTTCGCGCGTCCAGACCCGGCTTACAGGATTATGCGGACTGCAGAGAATAAAAAGCTTTACATCGTTTTCTACTATTTTATTTTCGAAATCTTCAAAATCGATTTGCCATTTCCCATCTTTTTCAAAAAGCGGAGAAGTTACAAGATTGCGGTTATTTGCTTCTATCATATTTTTAAAAGGATAGTAAACCGGAGTCTGAATCAGAACACTCTCGCCTTCCTTTGTGTATGCTTTGATTGCAGTTGCTATTGCAAATACTACACCCGGAGTTGAAACCATTTCTCGACGGTCAAAGGTAAAGTTGTGCTCGTTTTTCATCCAGGCTGCCAGTGCATTATGGAAGGCTTTATCCGGACAAGAATATCCGAAAATACCATGATCTATTTTTTTATGAAGAGCTTCGAGGATTACAGGGCTTGTCGGGAAATCCATATCTGCAACCCAGAGTGAAAGAACATCTGCTGGTTTTCCGCGCGCAACAGCAAGATCGATTTTTACAGCACCAGTATTGCGACGGTCGGTAATTTTGTTGAAGTTATAAGACATAATTTTTTTCCTTTAACCTATTGACTTGCTAGGTTATTTAGAGTATAACTTTAGTTACCTACTATGTCAATAGGTTATTAGGCAATTCTAGAAAACCACAGGAGTATATAATATGGCAAAGATTTTGGATCAGCCGCGCTATAAATGTGCGCTTGCTGCAATGCAGACCGTTCATGCAATTCCGGGGGCAATACCGGTTCTTCATTCGGGACCTGGCTGTGCGGCAAAATTGAACGACAACAACGGAACAAGCGGACGTTACAGCCCGAATATTTTTCCGTGTACGTCTATAAGTGAAAAAGAAGTTGTATTTGGCGGAACTAACAAGCTGCGTTCTACTATAGAAAATGCTCTCAAAGTTATTGATGCCGATTTATTCGTAGTACTCAGTGGTTGTACCGGCGAAATTATTGGTGATGACATTGAAGAAGTTGCAAGTAATTTTGCAGATGCCGAAAAGCCAGTTATCTGGGCAAAAACTCCGGGTTTTAAAGGAAACAACTATGTTGGCCACGACTGGATTTTGAAGTCAATTTTTGAGCAGTATCTTGAACGTGATGAAGCTGTAAAAGTTTGGGCAAATGCTGATGGTGAACCTGAAAAAGAAAAAGGACTTGTAAACCTTTTTGTAGCTCCGCCGCAGCAGGATCCTTACTGGCTTGGAAACTTGCGCGAAATTGAAAGTCTGCTTTCTGAAATCGGTTTAAAGCCTAACACAATTTTTGGATTTGGCCGCGGTCTTGAAAATCTTAAAAAGATTCCTAAGGCTGAATATACAATTCTTGTTTCCCCTTGGGCTGGCCTGGAAAGTGCTAAATATCTGGAACGTCGTTTTGGAACCAAGCTTTTGCAGTATCCTCTTCTTCCGATTGGTGCTACAGAAACTACAAAGTTCCTGCGTGCTGTTGCAGATTTTACAGGTGCTGACAAGACTTTAACAGAGAGTGTAATCGCCGAAAAGGAAGCAGAGTTCTACTATTATATTGAACGATTTGCAGACACACTTCTGGAAACCCGTATTCTTGGAAAACGCTTTACGGTTGTTAGCGACAGTGAATATACACTTGCGGTTACCAAGTTTCTTGTAAACGACATGGGACTCTTCCCTGAAAAAGTTTTTATAACTGATGATGCGCCAAAAGCCTTCCAGCAGAAAATTACCGATGAATTGAATCAGCTTAATTATGGAATTACAACAGAGCTTCAGTTCACAACTGATGGTCACGATATTCACGAACAGATTAAAGCTTTTGATTTTGCAGGAACTCCGTTGATAGTTGGCTCTAACTGGGAAAAGAAGCTTGCTCTGGAAATGGGTGCACACTATGTAAACGTGAGCTACCCTATGCTCGAAAAGCTTGTAATAAATGATCACATTGCCGGTTACAGCGGCGGACTTCATTTACTGGAACAGATTTATACAGCAGCTATGAGCAAGCTTAAGTTATAGGAGGAAAAAAATGCCATTTAATTTTACTAATGCAAATATAGCAATACGCGAAAACCGACTCGGTTCTATTACAGGTTTTGTTGGAGATCTTAAAACTCTGGTAGAAAAATCTGAAGATGGAAGTCTCAGAAACAGAGAGCGCTGCTTCAGCCAGTCAAGCTCCTGTCTTTCGGGCTGTGCCCTCAATGCACTTGCCGCTATACGTAATGTTGCAGTTGTTTACCATGCGCCTGCCGGTTGTACTGCAATGGCAAGTAATGATGCAGTAAAGTTCGGACAGATTGCAGCACGCGTTAATAAAACAACAAACTCTGTTTTTGTCTGCACAGATTTGAATGAAAAAGACACTGTATTTGGTGCAACTAACGATTTGCGAAAAATCATTCTGCACACCTACGAAGCTTATAAGCCTGATGCAATTTTCGTTTCTACAAGCTGTGTTTCAGGTGTAACCGGTGAAGATGTTGACGGTGTTGCAAGCGATTTAGACTCCGAGCTGCCAATTCCTGTAATTCCAGTTCACTGTGAAGGTTTTAAGAGCCGAATCTGGGCCAGCGGTTTTGACATTTCTGATCACGCAGTTTTACAGGGTATTGTACAGCCACCAAAGCAAAAAAGGCGCACAATCAATATTAAAAACTTTTATGAAAGTGCACGTCCACAGATTACAAAAATCTTTAATGAAGTCTTTGACGCAGAACCACAATTTCTTTACTGTAACTCGACTATCGAAGAATTGTCTCACTTGAGTGAAGCTCTGGCAACCGTTTGTATCTGCGGTACACTTGGAACTTACCTTGGAAATGCTTTGGAAGAAAAATACGGTGTTCCTTATGTGCGTACAATAAATCACTCTGGTGTTACCGGCTTTGAAACCTGGTTGCGAGGAATAGGAGATGCAATTGGAAAGCGTGCAGAAGTTGAAGCCTACATTGAAAAACAGCGCGCCATTTTCATTCCTCAGATTGAAGAAGTAACAAAGCAGCTGAAAGGACTTCGTGCTGTAATTGGAATGGGCCCCGGCTTTACTTACGAAATTGCCCGTGTTCTTCAGGAGTTTGGAATGACTGTAGAATATGCCCTTGCCTGGCACTATGACTATAAGTACGATAACGGAAAGGTTCCACCTGCACTTGAACATCTGCTTGAGCATTCTCCGAAGGATATGAAAGTGGCAGTTGCCGACCAGCAGAACTATGAAGTTTTGAATATCTTAAATCACTATAAGCCTGATGTTTATTTCAGCCGTCACCCTGGAACAACAGTCTGGGCAATCAAACAGGGCTTTGCTGCAGTCTTTGTTGCAGATGAATACACCGTTTTTGGTTACGAAGGAACTCTGAGCTTTGCAAAGCTTATCCGCGACACTGTAACAAACCGCAGCTTTGAAAAAAATCTTGCTGCCCGAATTAAGCTTCCATACACAAAATGGTGGTATGAGCAGAATGCAGATAAGTTTATTAAGGAAGAAGCTAAGAAATAGGAGAAATGAAAAATGGCAAAAGTATATGATTCATTAACAGAACTCGTTGGACACACACCACTTGTACGACTCCACGGTTATGAAAAAAAACTCGGGCTAAAAGCTCACATACTGGCCAAGATTGAATATTTTAATCCAATTGGAAGTATTAAAGACCGTATTGTTCTGCGCATTATTGAAGATGCAGAGCGTGAAGGAAAAATAAAACCAGGCGTAACAACTCTCATTGAATACACCAGCGGTAATACAGGAATTGCTGTAAGTGCTATTGGTGCAATGAAAGGTTATAAAGTTCAGATTTATCTTCAGGAAGGAGTAAGCCAGGAACGACTTCAGGTTATGAAGGCTTTTGGTGCTAACGTTCAGAAAATCAGCGAAGTACCAGAACTGCAGGATGAATTAAAGGCAACTAACAACGACTTTGTAGCCGCAACTAACATCTTAAAGCAGCATATTCGTGAACGCCAGTCTGCAGGAGACAGTATTTACTTTGTAGACCAGATGATTAATCCATTAAACCCTACTGCTCACCACGATACAACAGGACCGGAAATCTGGGAAGATACAGACGGTAATCTTGATGCAGTAGTAAGCGCAGTTGGTACTGGTGGTACAATCCGCGGTATAAGTGATTATATCAAAGCGCAGAATCCGCATGTAAAAGTTATTGCAGTTCAGCCTGCAATTGACGCAGGAAAGCTCACGGGAATCCACAATTTTACAGAAGTACCGGAAGAACGTGTTCCAATTGCAATCAAAAATAAAGATGATATATTTGATGAAGTTCTTACTGCAGGCGTACAGAATGGTTTTGAAGCTGCAAGAATTGTTGCAAAAACAGACGGTGTGTTAGTTGGAAATTCCAGCGGCGCCGCTCTCTGGGGTGCAACAGAGCTTGCAAAACGTCCTGAGTTTGAAGGAAAGAATATTGTAGTTGTATTCCCGGATACAGGATTAAGATATTTAAGTACGGAGCTTTTTGCCGAGTAATGACTCTTCAACAGATAAAATACATTCTGGGTGTCGCTGAATCGGGGTCTTTTAACAAGGCCTCGGAAAAGCTTTTTATCTCGCAGCCCTCCCTTACCAGCTCCGTACACGATGCTGAATATGAACTTGGTTTTCAGATTTTCAACAGGTCTGCACGTGGCGTTACGGTAACAGAACGTGGACAAAGCTTTATACACGATGCCCGGAATCTGTATTCACAATACGAAGAACTTCTCAAAAAACACTGTGGTATTGAAAAAAAGAACTTTTCTGTTTCTACACTTTATTATGCTTTTGCACGAAAAGCCTTTGTGGAAATTGTAAAAAAATATTCATCACAGGAATATGATTTTGCTTTCTGTGAAAAAAAGGCTTCTGATGTAATTGATGATGTGGCTTCCGGAAACAGTACAGTCGGCATTTTATATTTGAGTGAACAAAACCGTGAAGAAATCAACAAAAACTTAAAAGCAGGCAAACTTGAGTTTCATCCGCTCACCGAATGTAATGCCTTTGCGTATCTTCATAAAAAACATCCTCTTGCTAAAAAAGAAAGTCTTTCTCTCGATGAACTCCAATCATATCGTTTTATTACCTTTGACACCGATGATGTCAAATCTTTCTTTTCACATGAAGTTATTTCTAAATACGGATTAGACAAAGCAATTACCGTGGCAGACCGTGCAACAGAATTGAATCTCATAGAAAATCTGAACGGCTATACTTTTCTTTCCGGCATATACGGCGAAGATATTAACGACCCGGATGAAAGCTTTGTGTTAATTCCTCTTCAAAATCACGACACAACAATCAGCCACACCTTTGAGCTGGGCTACATCACAAAAGCCGGCCAGCGCATGAACGACATCAGCCTTACCTACATAGACGCAATCCGCCGTATTCTTCACATCGCGGGATTTACGTGTTAAATTACAGACGCTTCAATTCCCTGTTCATTTTATTTTAGTTATAGAAAAAAGCTATAACTTTAATCAATAAAATATATTATGCAAGGTATCTGTTTTTTAGTATAACATACTAAGTTACTAGGTAATTAAAACGACCTTTTAAGTTTTATATGAGGTACAAAATGAAACAAATACTGCAATCAATTAAACAAGTTCTTTATCGGGCTTTTCCGGCTTTAGGAGTTCTGTTTGCACTTCTTATTCAAACAACAGTTCCAGACAGCCCACTTCATCCAGCTGCGCAAAAGCCTTATTACAATTATGTTCTGTTTTTTCTGCTGGCGGTAACCGTTACAGTTTTTATCATTTCATTTTTCAACAAAAAATTACGTACCTCTCTTACCTTCAAAGGTCCTTTCTTCGCGGGGGCAGGAGTTTTGATTACGCTCCTAAATCTCATAACTGCCAAGTTTGCCCTGCTCCCCGTGATTTTTTTTCCAAGCTACGACAATATTCTGGGCGTGTTTGTTGAACAGACAAGCCTGCTCGGAAAATGTATATGGTATTCCTTCCGGCTTTTGCTGCTCGGCGTTTTCTGGGGAATAACAGTTGGCTTTATTACCGGAGTTCTTCTCGGATTTTCACAAAAGGTTTACTACTGGATTAATCCTTACATAAAGCTGATTGGACCAATTCCTGCCACAGCCTGGATTCCGCTTGTACTTACAACCTTTCCTACACCTTTTGGAGCAAGCGTTTTCATTATTGCACTTGCAGTATGGTTCCCGGTTCAGCTGATGACAAGCTCCGGCATTCAGAATACAAGCAAGGTTTATTTTGAGGTTGGTAAGACACTTGGTGCAGGCACCTTCTTTCAGGTTTTCAAGATTGCCGTTCCTGCCGCTCTGCCAAATATTTTTCAGGGCGTATTCAACGGAATCTGTGCCGCCTTTATCGCCCTTATGACCGCCGAAATGTTCGGTGCAAAATATGGAATCGGCTGGTACATCAGTTACCAGAAAGCCATGATGCTTTACAGCGGAGTTTACGCCGGCCTGATTATGATTGCAGTTTTCTGTACCGTGATTATTACAGCGCTCTTTAAGGTGCGTAAACGTCTGTTAAGCTGGCAGAAGGGTTTGATTAAGTGGTAGAGCCATCACACAGGAGAAAAATTATGTCTGGAGAAATTAAAATAAACAATGTAACAAAAATCTTTAATCAAGGTGCAGCCGAAGAAGTCACCGCACTCAATGGCGTAGACTTCACAATTCCTGCAGGAAGCTTTGTTTCACTCATTGGACCGTCCGGCTGTGGTAAGACAACGCTCCTCCGCTGTATCGCAGGGCTGGAAACTCCAACCTCCGGCGAAGTAGATGTAGACGGTGCAAAAATCACAAAACCTGGCAGCGACCGCGGCTTTGCGTTCCAGCAGGCAAATCTTTTTCCCTGGCTTACAATCCGCGACAATGTTGCATTCGGTCTTCGAGCCCGCCACATATATAAAAACCGCAAGGCCGATGTTGATGAGTTCATCAAACTTGTTGGACTTGAAGGCTTTGAAAAATCTTTCCCTCATCAGCTTTCCGGCGGTATGAACCAGAGAGCAAGCCTTGCACGCGCACTCGTAGGTCACCCTAAAATCCTTCTGCTTGATGAACCGCTTGGAGCCCTCGATGCCTTTACCCGAATGACAATGCAGGACGAAATAATCCGCCTGTGGAAGGAGCATAATACAACAATGGTTATGGTTACCCACGATGTAGACGAAGCCGTTTATCTCAGTGACTATGTAGTTGTAATGTCACCACGCCCGGCAAAAGTTGAAAAAATAATAAAGATCGATTTGAGCCACCCACGTGCCAGAGCCCAGGATGTATTCTTAAAATACCGCACCCAGATTCTTGAAATCCTCAATTACGCTGGAAAAGTTCAGGAAGCAGAATACGCCATCTGATTTTTATGCTTCGGGAGATTTATATGCCTTTAAACTTAATATGATCTCCCCTGTCTTTTACAACCTCATACCCAATACTCTGCACCCGCCTGGACATACAATTAATACATTCAGCCGCTTCTTCACCTGTACAGATTTTATTGTCGTAAAGTAAATATTTTCCACGCACGTTCGATGGAGAAAGGTTTGGCATTACAACATTTGCCCCAGCCAGCAGACCTTTTTCGCGCCCAAGAGGATCAACAGTTCCAAGTGCAGTTGTTGCAGGAAGCAATGTTTCAGGTAAAAGCAACCGTATAATAGACAGGAGCCGGACCGTCATTTCTGCTGTACCAGCCGCATAATCTTTGTACTCTGTATCGCGGTGTGGAATAAAAGGACCTATTCCAACCATTTCCGGTTTAAAGGCTTGAAGAAATCGCAAATCTTTAATCAGATATTCAGGTTTCTGCCCGGGAGAGCCAACCATCATACCACATCCCACCTGATAACCAATATCACGTAAATCCTGAAGACACTGCATCCTGTGTTCAAAAGACATTCCCTTAGGATGCAGTAACTCATAGTGATTTTTATCAGCAGTTTCATGACGAAGCAGATAACGATCCGCGCCAGCATCATACATTTTTTTATAACTGTCTTTATTCCGTTCTCCAATTGAAAGTGTAATTGCACAATCAGGATGATTTTTCTTAATTGCGCTGATAACAGGAACTATTCTCTCGTCCGTAAAACATGGATCTTCTCCACCCTGCAAAACAAACGTTCTAAAGCCAAGCTCATATCCAACATCACAACAGGATAGAATCTCCTCATCACTCAGACGATAACGGCTGGCATTTTTATTTGAACAGCGGATTCCACAATATCTGCAATCGTTTTTACAATAATTTGTAAACTCAATCAGCCCGCGAATATATACTGCTTTTCCGTAATTTCTTTCCCTAACAACCCTCGCTTTTTCTAAAATGTAGTCATTGAAAACAGGATTGCTGTAAAGCAGCACAGACAGAAGTTCTTCATCCGTAAGGTCACCTGAAACAGCAAGTCTGTCTACAAAGCTCTTATTTTCAGATAGAGAAGCTTTTGGGATTTTATAATCTATTGCTTTCATTTTTCCCATATATACGATGGGTTATTATATCAAAAAGCCATTTTATCAGCAATTTTAAATATTCTATTTAGTTATAAAAAAAATCTATATCTATCATATAAAAAAAATATTATGCATACTACATGCATTTTGATATAACATAGTACATTGGTAGGTAATTAATATTTACAGGAGGATTGCTTTATGAAAAAAGCATATTCAATTAAATTTATCGGTGGAATTGCCCTCATTGCAATTTCTGCCATGCTCACAGGCTGCTCTAAAAAGCAGAATACAAAACCAACTTCGGGCGGGACTGAACAAAAGGTTGTACGCATTAATTTCTCAACAGGAAGTCTTTGTCATGCGCCGGTTCATATTGCAATGGCTCTTGGACTTTTTGAAGAAGAGCTTGGAAAAATCGGACAGAAAGCTGAATATGTACAGGTTGTAGAAGGTGGTGCAACTCTTGGAGAAATGATTGCTTCAGGAAAAGTTGATGCCGGTTACGGATTGTATGCTACACAGCTTCAGGCAATTGAAAACGGACTTCCAATTTCATTTACATCTGGAATCCATACTGGTTGTACAAAATACTATGTTCGTGCAGACAGTGATATTTATTCAGCAGCAGATTTACGCGGAAAGACAATCGGAGTTCCCGGACTTGCAGACAGTGCCGTAATGAATCTCAAGAGAAAACTTATTGATGTTGGTATTGGAGTTACTGCTGACAATAATGAAGTTGAGTTCATTGCTTACGCTTCTGCAGATCTTGCAATTGCCTTGAATAACGGTGCGGTAGATGCAATCGGAGCTCACGACCCTGTTGCAACAAAGGGTGAGCTTGCTTACGGCTTCAGAAAGATTCTTGATACGGGAACTGATGAAAAGTTTGTAAATGAATATTGCTGCCAGCAGTTTGTAACACACAAGCTGCTCAGTGAAAATCCGGCTGGTGCTGCAGCTGTTACACGAGCTTTACAAAAAGCTGCCGCTTATGTTGAAGCAGAACCAAGAGCCGCCGCACAGCTTCAAATTGAAAAGAATTATGTAGCAGGCGACCTTGACTTTAATGCCGCTTTACTCGAAGAACTATTCTATCAGCCAAGCCGTTCTCTCGGAAAGAAAACCTTTGAAGCTGCTGCCCGCCAGTTACAGCAGGCTGGAGTTTTGAAAGCTGCAACTAACATCGAAAAGTTTATTGAAGACGGCTATATCGAATTGTACGGTGTACCAGACGGCTACATCTACGACAGTGCAACAAAAGAATATAAAGAAATAAACGGAACAAGGACATCATTATGAAATATATAAATATAATTTTATCAAGTGTAACTGCCCTATTCGGGCTTCTCGTTAGCATTGCACCATACACCTTTGCAAAAGTCTGCGGAATGGCAAACATGCATTGTCATAAGGTTACTGCACCAACAGTTTTAGTTTTTGGTATTCTGATTTTTGTAATTTCTACAATTCAGGCAGCAATCTTATGGAAAAAGCAATAACAATTTCGGGGCTTGCTCTTTCAAACATAAAGCGTAAGCCCTACCGCACTGCTGCCTTAATTTCAATCTCTGCACTTTCTGCAGCAGTGCTGTTTGCCAGTTTTATTCTTTCTTCAAGCCTCAAAGGCGGAATCCACGGTTTCCAGAAACGTCTCGGTGCAGATTTGATGATTGTACCGGAAGGTTATACCGCACAGATGGAAAGTGTACTTCTTACCGGCGAACCCAATTATTTTTATATGGATAAAAGTGCAGAAGAAATTATTCGCAACATAGAAGGCGTTGAAAAAGCAAGCAGCCAGTTTTATCTTACAAGCCTTAGCGAAAGCTGCTGTGACTTCCCTATTCAGATTATCGGCTTTGATCCTGAAAGTGATTTTATTGTAACACCGTGGTCCAAAAACAAAATCAAAGTGCCAAAAAATGACACTTCCACCAGTGAAGAATTGATTTTTGCAGGGCACAATGTAAACATAACTAACAGACAGGTAACATTTTTTTCTCAAACTCATACAGTTACATCAAAGCTTTCAAAAAGCGGTTCCGGTATGGACAACGCAATTTATGCAGACTTACCAACCCTTCAGAAAATCTTTAATGATGCAAAAACAAAAGGATTCGGTTTTATTTCTGATGGTGATACAAATACAAAAACAAGCGTTATCTTTGTAAAACTGGCTCCTTATGCAAAACCCGACAGCACTGCAATAAAAATCAAAACAGCGCTGCCAGAAGTTCAGGTAATAAAAGGCGGAAGCTTTATTTCACAGTTAGCAGAAAAAATCTCATCATTCCTGATTTTTCCAAAAATCCTTACAGTTCTATTTCTGCTTATAACAATATTTACACTTGCAATTGTATTCTCTCTGATTGTCAATGAACGAAAAAGAGAATATTCAATTCTGCGTGTGTTAGGAGCAGATAACTTTACAATGAAAAAATTGATTTTTACCGAAGCTACTATCATCGGTTCAATTGGAGCAGGTATTGGTATTTTTTTTGCCGCACTTATTGTCCTTCCATTCAACACATTGATTGCAGAAAAACTTTCTGTTCCATTTGCACTTTCAGGCCCGGCATTGATTATTCTTTTTGCAATTTTAACATTTGTAATATCTGTAGTTTCAAGTGTATTTTCTGCAGTATTTGGAGCTGCAAAACTTTCAAATCAAAAAGTCTGGTAAAAGGAGTTATAAATGATTGAAATAAAAAACCTTAAAAAAGCATTTCAAACATCTCACGGAAAGCTTACAATTTTTGAAGATTTTAATCTCACTGTAAAAGACAGCACATTTCTCGGTATTCAGGGAAAATCCGGTATTGGAAAAACTACCCTCCTTTCAATAATTGCAGGCCTGCAGAATCCAGACAGCGGTACCATAACAATTGACACTACAGAATTAACATCACTTTCAGAAAAAGAGCTTGCTGCTTTCCGTAATCGGAACATAGGTTACATTTCGCAGGAACAAAGTCTTTTGGAAAATCTTACAATTGTTGATAACGTAAGACTTCCTGCATATCTTTCAAAAACAAACAACTCATCAGATGAAGAAATCGCAAATCACACAAACAGACTTCTCGCAGACTTTGGCATCTTACATCTTGCCAAACAATATCCATCCGATCTTTCCGGCGGCGAAAATCACCGTGTCCTTATTGCCCGAGCCTTAATCAATAACCCACAAATCATCCTCGCCGATGAACCAACCGATTCTGTTGACGAAGAACGAACAGATGAAATAATAAAAATATTCAAGAATCTCGCAACCCAGGGCAAAACAGTAATTCTTGTAAGTCACGACTCACAGGCTTTAAGACTTTGTGATGAAGTTATAAAGATTAAATAAATCGGATGTCAAATTATTTCAACGCCTCTTCCAAATCCTTAATCAAATCTTCTGCACTTTCAATTCCAACAGAAAGGCGTAATGTTTCCGGTGTAATTCCATTTTTGATTTTGAGCTCTTCCGGTACATCGGCATGAGTTTGAGTTGTAGGATAAGTGATTAAAGTTTCTACGCCACCAAGGCTTTCGGCGTATTTTATGAGGTGTACTTTTTCAAGCACAGAAAGTGCTTTTTCTACAGAGTTTAATCGGAAGGTTACCATTGCACCAAAACCACGGCTTTGTTTTTTCATGATTTCATAGCCGGGGTGTTCAAGTAAACCAGGATAAATTACTTTTGTAACGGCTGGCTGCAGTTTCAGCCATTCTGCAATTTTGGCTGCATTTGCCTGTGCCTTTTCCATACGTACCGCAAGAGTTTTAATACCGCGCAATAAAAGCCAGCTGTCAAATGGAGCCAGTCCGGAACCTGTTGTCTTTATGAGGAACCGAAGCTTTTCATTTATTTCATGATTTCGTGAAACAATAAAACCTGCAAGTGTATCATTGTGCCCTGCCAAAAACTTTGTTCCGCTGTGAATTACAACATCTGCACCCAAGTCCAGTGGATTTTGAAAATAAGGCGACATAAATGTATTATCCACAACTAACAATAAATTATGTTTATGTGCAAGCCTTGCAATTGCAGAAATATCTGTAACATTCATCATTGGATTTGTAGGAGTTTCCACATAAATAGCTTTTGTGTTAGACTTAATTAACAACTCAATATTATCGCTCGCACAATTTGCCCGTGTAAACTCTATTCCATTTTTTGCAGAAACATTATCAAACAAACGGATTGTACCACCATACAAATCCGAATCTACAATCAGATGGTCACCAAGTTTAAAGATTTCCATAAAAAGAGTAATTGCTGCCATGCCCGTACTTAAAGCAAAAGCATCTGTTCCGTGCTCCAGCTGGCAAAGGATTTTTTCAAGCTGCTCTCGTGTAGGATTCTGCAGGCGTGAATAATCAAAGCCTGTACTTTTTCCAACCCCAG
>JAEETM010000154.1 GCA_016290335.1 Treponema sp.
TGCATTGGAGAACAGCCGTGAAACCTGGAAAAAGCCTTTGTAAAGCTTTCGGGAGTTTCGTAGCAGTATTTGAATGCAACATCGATTATTTTGTCGCCCTTTGCAATTTCAGCCCCTGCCAGAGAAAGCCGCCTGTTCCGGATATATTCAGCCGGCGTAATCCCCGTCATAATCGTAAACGCATGATGAAAATGAAACGCAGAAATATTCACGCTGTCCGCCACTTCGACCAGCCCGATCTTCTCCGTCAGATTTTTCTCCATGAATTCGATTGCGTCATTAATTGCTTTTACCCATTCCATTTAGTTCGTTTCCGTCCTTTGTTTGATGGTTGTATTATAGTGCGGTATGTGTTGCACTTCCTGTCTTTTCTTGCGGAGTTTTGTCTTTTTTATAAAAGACAAATTCCACGTTTCTCTTATATTCAGTATACCCGAGTTTCTGGTAAAAGCAATTGGTTCGGGTGTTCCAGATGGGGGTGTCAAGGATAAAGCTTTTGGCATTCGGGAAAAGGGCTTCTGCAGCCTGCATGAGTTTGATGCCGTAGCCTTTTTTGAAGTGTTCGGGGTTTAGAAAGATTCTGGCGATTTCGACCTCGGTGCCTTTGGGATCTCCGCCCGGGATTAGAACTGCGCCGCCGATGATTATGCCGTTGGCAAAAAAGCTGTACAAATATTTTGCGCGGTTCATCTGGGAATAAAATTGATTTGATTTATAGCCGGGTGGACCTGCAAGTACTGGAGCGCCGACTTCGACATCGGTTTCGAAAGCCCATTTAGAAAAGGCGGTGAGCATCATTACGTCCTGGTTTTTGGCTGGAAGCAACTGCGTGTTTTCCTGATTCTGATTCAGTTTCTGATTCATGTCATCTCCCCTACTTTTTCACAAAGTTCATCACATCAACTTTTTCGAGAATGTCAAAAGTGATGTTGCCTTTTTTGATGTAATAGAGGGTGTGGCATTTTTCCCAGTGGACGCCTTTCTGTTGGCAGGTGCCGGCGTAGGAAAAACCGTATTCTTCGATTTCGGACAGAATTAATTTTGGAGTGTAGGTCTTTTTCTTTCCCTGCCTGTCGCGCCAGTTGCTCAGGTGAACGGGAAGAATTGAAAGAACGCCGCCTGCTTTAAGGATACGGTGCGATTCTTCATAAAGCATATATTTGTTGCTTGTGGCATGGAGCGCATCATAAAGGAGGACCAGGTCCAGAGAGTCGTCCGCAAAATCAGACAGGTCATTTACCATTTTGTTTATGAGCGTGATGTTAGTGATTTTTCTCTGGGCGATTTTTCCTGCAACTTCCTTCTGGCAGACGGGGCTTCCATCGCTTCCAAAAATTGTGCCGTCGGGGTAAGCGTTAGCCAGGGCAAACAACTGTTCTCCAAAGCCGTAGCCAAAATCTAAAATCTTGGGCGCGCTTTTTTCTTTGAGCGGCATCTGGAGAAACAAATCCCGACCGTCTGTTTTTTCCCAGAGTGCGATATCATCATAAAGTTTTTCATTTGTGTTTGCGTAGGGCATGTGCTTCTCCTGTTCGCTTCTACTCATCTGCAATCATTTACACGCAATATAAACATCCATACTTTCGCCATCTGTTTCGAAGCATGGAATCACATCTTTTTCTACACGCTTGAAACAGTTTACATTCATGTAATCTATGAGGGTGTGATAGGCTCCGGGAATTGCGACAAAAGGATTTTCAAAAGGATGTTCAATATGAATTGCAGCGTATTTGTGGTCGCCCTGCTCGCGAATTTCCAGATTCTTGTTAGCCGGCACAAACCCATCCGGTAAAATCCAGGCGGCTGTGTAACCGTGCATGTGGTAAACATTTACCTGCTCCTGACTTAAGAAAGGAAAATCCCAGCCAACGATTTTTGGATTTTCAACTCCGCTTTCTTTTGCGTATTTATGAACTCTTTCGATTGCATCTGCTTCGGGCTCGGTGCTCAAAACAGTATGGCAGACATAACGAAAGGCCTTTACCTTTTCAACCCGCAGATTTGAATACAAGTCATCCGGCTGGCACATATCGTTCCTGAAAAGATTATCCATTGAGCAGTTAAATATTTTGCAGAGTTCAAGGGCTTTTTCCATTTCGGGCATTGCTTCGTCTGTTTCCCATTTTGAAACTGTCTGACGGCTGACGTTCAATTTTTCTGCCAACCCTTCCTGTGTAAGATTCTTGCTCAATCGTCGCAAGTACTGAAGATTTTTTCCAAAGCTCATAATTATTTTGCGCCTCCTTGTAATTATAGATTAACAATGATGTGCTGTAAGTTCCACCAAGCTCCAGGTGCTTTTTAGAAGGATTGTGCAACTTCAGGTTGCGGGTTTATTTTTATAAATCTCCAAACCAAATATCTTCATAAGTCAAAGGCCTTGAAGTTGCTGTTGCCTGAGTTACAACAATTTTGTTTTGCTCAGGGAAAACTGTAACAGCTTGGCCGCCATAGCCCCGGCAACCATACCAGCCTTCTCCAAGCCACCACAAATATCCGTAGCCAGAATTCTGAGGGGATGGAGAAACTGCAGCTTCAATATATTCTTTTGAAATTATCTGCTTTCTATTCCAGATTCCCTTCTGCAAAAACAACTGACCTATTTTAAGCATTTCTCTTGCAGTTAAGGCTGATACAGATTCCTCTTCTTTGTCTAAAGCAGGACTGTAATAAACTCCATCCGGACTTTTTATCCATCGTTCATTATAAATTTCCAGAGGGTTAAACAATTTCTCATTTATATAATCAAAAGCGTCCCCGGTAACTTTTGAAAGAATTGCAGAAAGGAGGATTACATCAAATTCTTTGTAATTGTGAAGCGCACCCGGAGTTTCTGTAACTTTACAGTCGGCAATATAATCAATCCAGTTTCTGGAACGGCGCATGGCATCCATCATAGGACAATGATAATGAACACCGCCCTGCCAGAATATTCCGGAACTCATTGTCAGTAAATGTTTGATTGTTATCATCCGATGCCGCAAGTCCCGCCCTTCATCGAATTCCGGTAAGTATTTTGAAATTTTATCATCAACATTCAAAAGCCCTTCATCCTGCGCAATTCCAATTCCAATAGAAAGAATGCTTTTTACAACTGATTTTATATTATGTCTGGATTCTGCAGTAAAACCATTAAAATAACATTCAGCCTGAATCTGTCCGTCTTCCCAGACAATAACACTGTTTAATTGAGGATGATGAGATGATTTTACCAGTTCGTTTATTTGAAACTCTCTTTCATTCATAAATTACTCTTACTTTATTTTTAAATATTTTCCAATAATTGATGAAGAATTATTTTTCAATTCCAAAGGAGTTCCTTCTGCAATTACATAACCACCGTTTTTTCCGCCGGCAGGTCCCATTTCAATAATCCAGTCACAGTTTGAAAGCATGCTTGTGTCATGTTCTGTAACAATAATTGTGTTTCCCATATCAACCAGTTCATTCAGTAAATTCAACAGTTTTTCACAATCATAAAATGACAGGCCGGTTGAAGGTTCGTCCAAAATATACAAGACACCCTTAGCCGATTTTCCTTTTGACAGCTCCTTTGCCAGCTTAATTCTCTGGCTTTCTCCTCCAGAAATTGTAGGTGTCTTTTGTCCAAGCTTAATATAGCCCATCCCGACTCTAATAAGCACATTTAAAATATTAGCGATAACGTCATCTTTATCCTTAAAAAAATCATATGCTTCTGAAACTGACATTTCCAGACAATCTTTTATTGTTTTTCCATCCAGATGAACCTTCATTGTATCTGCAACAAAACCAAAACCATCGCACTTATCGCATTTCAAATCAATAAAATTGCCAAAACCAATATGACGATGAATAACTCCATCCCCGTGACACATAGGACAACCGCCCTTGCTGTTCAAAGAAAAATAGCCTATACCTAAAGCGTTATCTTTTGCTTCCTGGCATTCACTAAACAATTTACGCATACGGTCCATAATACCAGTGTAGGTTGCAGGACATGAAGTTCGGGAACGACCAATAGGACGCTGATCAATTACATAACATTTCTTAATCTGCTCGTGCCCCAGGATTTTTGTCTCCTCTGACAGATTTTCTTCCTCAGAAAATTCTTCATCTTCCTCCTGGTCCAAAATTTCATCATCAATTTTGTCAGTTGATTTTTCATCTCCTGTAATACATTTTCCATGCATCAAAGCTTTTAACCCCGGCACCAGTGTATTTGAAATAAGGCTGGATTTTCCTGAACCTGAAACACCTGCGATTCCAACCATAATTCCAAGAGGTATATCTACATCAACATTCTGCAGATTATGAATATTTGCATTTTTTATTGACAGGGTCTGGCCTTTTTTGATTCTGTATTTTTCCGGAATTGGAAACGCATTTTCCACAAAGTAAGGGGAAGTTCTGGAAGTTTTGCTCTTTAGAAATTCCTCAAATGAACCTTCAAAAATCTTCTGACCACCAAGGATTCCTGCATACGGTCCAATATCAATAATGTAATCTGCTGATCTTATAAAAGTTTCATCATGTTCAACACAAACTACAGTGTTGCCTTCCTTAATCAGTTTTTTGATTATTTTAAGCAGATTTTGTTTTTCATTTTCGTGAAGCCCGATTGTAGGTTCATCAAAAACAAAGATAATGGAATCCATTTCGGCAATTATGTACGATGCAAGAAATAAGCGCTGGATTTCTCCACCAGACAAACTTGGAAGAGTTCTGTTCAATGAAAGATAAGTAAGTCCTACATCACAAAGACACTTAAGTTTTTTTTCCAGTTCTTTTTGCAAAGGTGATTTTTCTATTGGAAGCTTCTGTAAAAACTCCAGTAAATCATCCAGATACATATTTTCAATTTCGGTAATAGTTTTACCACCAATTCTTGTATGAGCAACTTCTTTACCAAGGCCAGTTCCTTCACAACGTTTGCATTCTTCTCTGCTGCAGCAGTCAATTTTTCTTGACCAGGAAGACATTGAAGACGAGGAATGTCCCCAGGCGTAAGTATCAATGATAAATTTTGCAAGGCCTTCATAATGTTTACCTTGTCCATACATTAATTCGTCATAATCTTCTTCAGATAATTGTGCAAAGGTAATATCCGTTGGTTTGTGAAAAGTTCGACGATAACGCTCGAAGACTCTCCACATATGACCG
>JAEETM010000155.1 GCA_016290335.1 Treponema sp.
ATAAAACCCTCCGTGTGAAAAAAAGATTGTCGGATCAAGTCCGACAATGACAATAGTGAAATGTCTTACCTGATTAATAGTCGAAACTTGAAGAAAAACTGCAGTGTTTATAGGCAAAAAATGAAAAAAGTTGGTAAAAAAGTGTTATTAATGGGAGGACGTTTGGGAAATTGAAAAGTATAAAAAAAACACCACCAAGAAGATTATTACATTTCTTGATGGTGTTTTATTGGGTGATATCTAATTAGAAACTAGTTTTTACTGTAGTAAGCATACAAAGCTGGTACAACACCTCTTTCTTTGGTGCTAATAGTTTCGATTCTGGCAGCCTCACCTTTGTAAGAGTTACATAGTCCATAAGTCTTTTTTGCATAGTCAGGAGAGCGCAGCCACCAAGAGATTCCTGTATCATAAACCTCACCGTAATTAGCTATTGTATAATCAGTAGCTTTACGAATTCTTGCACTATCAGGAGTATCGCCCCTCATCTCATATGGCTTAAAACCATAATCGCTTTTTGTTGTTTCCTGTACACTCAGTAAGAAAACTTTATCTTTTGTGGTGTCACAGGCAAAAGGATTTTCTCCATTTTTCCATTTAGTTGCATCTTCATCTGGCATTGTTGAACGAGCAGAGTTGTCAACATTTGTATTCGATATTTTATTCTGGCCATTTTTAGTAAAGGCAGCCTGTAAAAAGCCTTTACCAGTATAGTCTGGATATGAATTATGCTTTTTTCCAGTTTCTTTTTCATACGGGTTTTTAATTCCATTCAAATATGCGCGGATATTTGAGTATTTGTAATTATTAGGCTGAATAATAGTTCCATTTACTTCTGGATAAGACTCAGAACTAAAAGGCATTGTAGTAAGAGCTGATTCTGCAAGGAGGAGTGCTTTGTTGCCTTCATATGAAAGAACACGCCATTTAATTGGCTCTACCTTAAAGTATTTTGTGCTTTTATCGTCTTTTCGTAGAGCAGTTGTTCCGTCCGAGTATTTAGCATTGCCACCGTTCATAAATCTTGCGTTTTCGAGACATTTAGCATACCATTTGCCATCGCTACCCTTATAATAGGTGAATTCACCCATTGTCATGGTTTCTGCTTCATAAATTATTACGTTTTCTGCCTTAATTGTCTGCGGCCAGTCACCAAAGTAAACTAAGTCAAACTCAGTATTGTTAATGGTTACAGTTCCTGCACTTGTAATAGTTTCATGGAACTCATAATCGTCAATAATATCTACATACAAAGCTGGAACAGTACCATTACGACTATCGTAACTCCAAGTTTTAGAAATTAGGCCGTTGTAGTTATGCCAATAATAGTTCTCGGAATCACCATCAACGGCAGGAGAGCGTAGCTGAGTCGTACCGAAATAGGATATAGATGGGTCCATACTACCATGCCAATTAATGTGATTAGCAAGAGCATAATCAGTCGCTGGAATAGCTCTTCCTCCTTCAGAAAAATACCAGCAAGACTTAGTATCTTCACTAAAACCGTACTCTTTATTTGTTACTTCCTGTACACTCGGTAAGAAAATTTTATCTGTTGTTTTATCACAGGTGAAAGAGTTATTTCCGTTAGTAAACTCACTTGCATTATAATTCGGGTTTGTTGAACGCTCAGAGTTGTCAACTTCTGTATCGTAAATAAAGTCCTGAGCGAATGTAGTAAAGGCACTCTGAAGGAAGCCCTTATCCGTCCAATCTAAATCAAATTCTGTTTCAGTTCCGCCATCTGTTACAAACTGATTTTTTGTTCCATTCAAATATGCGCGGATATTTGAGTATTTGTAATTATTCGGGTAAATTGTAGTTCCATTTACTGTTCTATTTTTCTTTAGTTTCTTCCAAGTGTCATCGTCATCAGAACCATAATATGTAATACCTGAAGTAAGAACTTCATCTGCAAGGAGAAGTGATTTGCCGTTTTCGTCTTTTGAAAGCACACGCCATTTTATCGGTTCTACCTTAAAGTATTTTTCGCTGTTTTTTTCGATTTTTTCAACGGTTGAACCGTCAGAGTAATGGGCATGTGCATCTTTCGCCCACATGCCGTTTTCAACACATTTAACATACAAGTTATCATCGCTTCCCTTGTAATAAGTGAAGTCGCCCATTGTCATGCTCTTACTTTTATCTATTTTTACGTCTGCAGCCTTAATAGTCTGTGGCCAGTCACCAAAGTAAACAACCTGGTATTCTTTGCCGTCGATGGTTCTAGTTCCTGCTTTTGTTACAGTTTCATGGAACTTGTAAGAAGTTGGGTTTATAACCTGTGGTATGTTCTTAAACGAAGCTGTTACTGTTACATTGCTTGCCGGCATGGTAAATGTGTACTTTTTGTTGCCGATTGAAGTTACTGTAGCTCCAGTTACTGTGATTTTATCTAATTTATAGTTGCTGTTTGAGTATACAGTAAGCGTGATTGTTTCGCCTGCACTGATATCGGTTGTTTTGTCTGCGGTTACAGTACCGTTTTTTGTGCTTGAAATAGTTACGGTGTAAGTTTTTATTTCAGGTATTGTTGTCTTAAAGGTTGCACTTACGTTTACATTTTTTTCCGGCATAGTAAACGTGTATTTTGTGCTGTCGTTTGCATCAACGGTTGTAGAAACTGCGGCACTTAATGCGTCGGTTACGGTAAGAGCTTCTAATGTATAGTCGCTTGCCGGGGTTACTGTAAGTGTTACTTTTTCGCCTGCTTTGAGCCCGGTTGTTTTGTCTGCGGTTACTGTTCCGTTTTCGATTGTACTTGCAATGGTAACGGTGTAAGTTTTGGTTTCTGGTGTTGAAGCTGTTGATGTAAATGTTGCACTTACGTTAACATTGCTTTCCGGCATAGTAAACGTGTATTTTGTGCTGTCGTCTGCATCTGCGGTTGTAGATACTGTAGTATCTGAATCGTCGGTTACTGTAAGAGATTCCAGAGTATAGTCGCTGGCTGGTTTTACAGTAAGCGTTACTTTTTCGCCTGCGCTGAGCTCGGTTGTTTTGTCTGCGGTTACAGTACCGTTTTCGATTGTACTTGCAATAGACACGGTGTAAGTTTTTGTTTCTGGTGTAGGATCTTCAGAAACATCTTTCTTACAGCCTGCAATTCCTAAGGTGGCAAAGATAAAACTTAAAGCCACAAGCCGATTAAGATGTTTAAAAAGTTTTTTCATAATAAACTCCTTGTACTTTTTTGTATTCAATACAAAAATAATTTTTGTTTACATGAAAAATGCTAACTCAAAAATCTAAAAAAAATCTAAAAATTTCGAAGGATTTTTATATATAAAAAAAGACGGAAAAATAAAAAAAGGGCTGCCCTTTGATGAAGTTTTAATTACTTCCAGGACAGTCCCTTTATGACTGTTAGTTTGTTTCTCTTTACACTCTACCGTCTGTTTCTCTTACAGTTTTGCCGTCATATTGGACTTCAAAATAATGTTCCTGTGGTTTTCCATTCCATGGTGTCTTCTCATAGTTCAATACGAGATTCTTATTCTCGTACCCTGGTGTCCACATCCACCTTCCTGATATACCCTCATTACTTGTAAAAGTATGGTCGTCTTTAAGATAGAATTCAAGGTTCGGATATGCTGTATTATATATTACCTTATAGGTAGCAATTACTTCTGCTTTACCATTCTTAATGTAATTTATAACTTCTTTGTAAGTTGGAGTTTCTAAATCATAATTTACAGTTAATGTCACTGTGCCGTTTGATGAAGCTTTCCAACCTTTTTTTGTATAGAAGAAAGTACCATAATAAGTGCCAGTGCCACCACCAGCCAAAGTAAAGAAACCATATTCACCTATTCCAGCAATTTTAACATCTGTGCCTAAAACCAATGTTTTATAAGTGCCATCAGATTGCTTTGTATACAATGTTGCAGTATAAGTTGATACTGTTTTTGATCTAAACGTAGTAGTTGTATCATTCTTTGTAAGTGTTACATATGAACCCTCTGTCCAGTCACTGTCTGTAGTTTGAGTTTCAGCTGAAGTTATAAAAGGATTACTATTGGAACTTATTTCAACATATCCATTACCTTCAGTTCGATATACATCCTTAACATAATAGAAACGTGTACTTGTAAAGTCTTCGTGGTAAGTGTCTGTTTCTTTATATTCACCTGATGCTCCACCTGATGCTCCAGCTGGGCCATATTTTGATTCATCAAAAAAGTTTGTACAGCTAAAAGACAGAGCAATTAACAATAAAATACTTAATGTTCTATTAATATTTTTCATTTTATTCTCCAATAATTTTTTATTTTTTCATAATCATTTTGAAACAAGCTTGAATTCTACACGTCTGTTCTGTGCAGGCTCAGAAGAAATTGGTTCCTTTCCGCCTTTTCCAACTGAAGAAAGTCTTGCTTCATCTATTCCTTCATCAATAAGGATTTTCATGATTGCATCTGCACGTTCCTGTGAAAGAGGAATAAGTTCTGATGTTTCTTCCTTTTCTGTTCCAGATACATTATGTGCATGGCCTTCTACAATTACGTTATACTGTTTGTATTTCTTAAGAGATTTTGCAATCATCTTTACTGTAGAATCATTCAATTTCTTATCTCTCTGGGAAAGAGTATCGAATGAAGCTTTGTTTGGATCAAACTTGATTGAGTTTACGAGGATTCTGAGGGAACCGTCATCTAGTTTTTCTACAAGAATACCGATGTTTGCAGTTGTTTCTACTGTATTTACGTTTCCAAGAGAATCTTCCACAGTAAGCACTACCTTATATTCAGAAGCTGATGAATGTCTGAATTTCTCTCTATCGCTTTCTCCGTTCCATACAAGAGATTTTGGAGCTTTGCCTTCTCCAGAATAAGTCTTAATAACCATTGACTTTCCGCTGGATTCACTCAAAATTTCAACCTTCCAGTTCTTTGGCTGTGCATCTTTCTGATATTTTGTAGTAATTTTGAATGTAAGGGTGTCTGCATTTCCGTCGCCGTCAGGAGTGAAGAAATCAGAATTAGGTTTTATTGAAGCCTGAGGATTTCCTTCAAGTTCAGGTCCTTTTATTCTTCGGAGTGTTGTTCTGGCTCCAAT
>JAEETM010000156.1 GCA_016290335.1 Treponema sp.
ATTTATAGCTGTATAATATAAGCTATGGAAATAAGTGATAAAATCAGACTTTTTAACGGTGTTGGAAGCTGGAAAACTTATACGGCTCACGGCACCGTTCCTCAAATAACTATGAGCGATGGTCCACACGGACTAAGAAAGCAGGAAGTTGAAAATTATGCCGACTTAAACAAAAGTAATGTGGCAACTTGTTTCCCAACAGCTTCCTGCATCGCTTCCTCCTGGAACAGAGATTCCTTAAAAAGACTTGGTAGTGAAATTGCCCGAGAAGCCCTTGCAGAAAATGTTCATCTTGTTTTGGGCTGCGGAATGAACATTAAGCGTTCACCCCTATGCGGTCGTAATTTTGAATATTTTTCGGAAGACCCTTATCTTTCCGGCGAACTTGCAGCAAGCTATGTAAATGGAATGCAGAAGGAAGGAGTAGGGGCCTGCATCAAACACTTTGCCTGTAACAATCAGGAAAAAAGACGACAAACCTCATCCTCAAACGTAGATGAACGGGCTTTAAGGGAAATCTATTTGCGGGGCTTTGAAATTGCGGTAAAAAAATCTCAGCCTGTTTCAATCATGTGTTCTTATAATAAAGTAAATGGAGTTTATGCCGCACATAACAGGCACTTGCTCACAGAGATTCTCAGAAACGAATGGGGCTTTAATGGTGCTGTAATTTCTGACTGGGGCGCTTGTATTGATGCTCCAAAATGTCTTAAAGCCGGAATGGATTTGGCAATGCCCGATTCCAATGGTTATTTTGATATGCAGATAAAAGAAGCTCTTGAAAAGGGCGAGCTTACAGAAGCTGAGCTTGATACTGCGAATAACCGCTTGATTGAAATGGCGGGCAAGCTTACAAAAATGCGTGAAAACAGGCTTGCTCCAACACCCGACAAGGCAATTTATCCAAATCTTGCAGAACAGTATCAAAAGGCTCTTGAGCTTGCCTGCGATTCTGCGGTGCTTCTTAAAAATGATGGAATGCTGCCCTTATCATTGGAAAAAAATAGGGAGCTTTGTGTGATTGGCCAGCTTGCTGTGAACATGAAGTTTCAGGCGGGTGGTTCAAGCCATATTACGGTTTCTGAATATCCGGATGCTGTTCAGCTTTTGCAGGAAGATGGATTTTCTGTGACTTATTCTGCAGGTTATTATTCGGGCTTTTGTAAAAGGAAAAAGGTTGCAAAGAAAAATGCACCGCTGCAAAAAAAAGCACTTGAACTTGTTCGAGCTGCGGCAGAAAAAAATATTCCTGTTCTCTTTTTCTGCGGACTTACAGAGGCCTTTGAGGGCGAAGGCTTTGACAGAAAAGATATGGAGCTGCCACCAGAACAGCTTGAGCTTTTGGAAAGCATTATGGGCATTACCGAGAATGTTATTATTATTTCCTTTAGTGGTGCACCTGTAGATTTACTTCCTGTTCAAAAGGCAAAGGCTGTGCTTCATATGTATTTGTGTGGCGAAGCTTGTGGTCGTGCTCTTGTTGATTTACTGACTGGAAAAGTGAATCCGAGCGGTAAGCTTGCAGAAACCTGGCCACTTAAAATAGAAGATACCCCTTGTCACGGAAATTTTGCCCCGGACCATGATGAAGTTGATTATGATGAAGGGCTGCTTGTGGGGTATCGCTGGTATGAAGAAAGAAAGCTGCCGGTTCAATATCCTTTTGGGTATGGCTTGAGTTATACGAGTTTTGAGTATTCTGACTTAAAGGTGACTGCTGAAAAAGCATCACTAAAAGTAAAAAACACTGGTTCGCGAGCCGGTGCAGAAATTGTGCAGCTTTATGTTACACGTGCTGGGCACTCATACAAGGAGCTGCGAGGATTTGAAAAAATCTTCCTTAAACCTGGTGAAGAAAAACTAGTGGAAATCACACTGGACGATAATGCCTTTAAGATTTTCAGCGAGGCCAAGAATTGCTTTGTTCAGATTAAAGGCGACTATTTGATTGAAGTTGGTGCAAGCATAAAGGACATAAGGCTTTCAACAGATGTGACCGTGGATGGCGAGGAGCTTGCGGATAATGTTATTGCAAAAGATGAAGGTTCAAAAAGTGCCAGCAGCGAGATTGAAACAGTGTGCAGTTTTGCGAATGCAAAACTGCAAGCGAATGCAGAACAGATTGACGGTAACCAAAAAGCAACAGCATTCGCTCCATTCGCTACCTTCACTATATCCGACAGTCTTGGCGATATGGCAGCCAGCTCCTGGCGTATCCGAATGCTAATACAAATTCTCACTCTTGGGCTTGTGATTTTGAACAAAGGAAAATCGCGTGAGGACCCTGCAATAAAAATTGCGGTAGCGGCTCTGGTGGAAAATCCGCTGGAAAGCTTAATCAGTACGAGTGGTGGAGCTATTACATATAAGTTTGCAAAAAGAATTGTAAAGTGGGCAAACAAAGGAAAGCTTTGAAACGCTGCGCCACTGCTCGCGTTTCTTAATGTCAGGAGGTAAAAAAAATGTTGGATAAAAGAACAAAATGGTGTTATACGGCTGGTGCTACTGGAAGAGATGCGGCTTACGCAATGGTGAGTCTGTATTTAATCACCTATATTCAGTATACAATGAGGCTTACGGTTGCTCAGTTTGCGGCAATTTCTGCAATCATGATTGTCTGCCTTATTTGGGATGCAATTAACGACCCGATGATGGGAATTATTATAGAAAACAGTCACATGAAAATGGGCAAGTTTCGTCCCTGGATATTGATGGGCTGTCTGCTTAATGCAGTGGTGATTGTGCTTTTGTTTACGGTGCGACCTACAGGCTGGGCTTTTGTCGGCTTTTTTGGCTTGTCGTATCTGCTTTGGGGAATGACCTACACAATGAATGATATTTCCTACTGGGGAATGTTGCCGAGTCTTTCCAGTGATCCAAAAGAGCGTAATACTCTTGTAACAATGATGAGCATTTTTATTTGCGTGGGACAGTTTTCGGTAGCCGGTGTAGTACCTATGGTTATTGCGGGAAATGCGGTGAACGCTTACCGGGGAGCTGCCACAGTTGTTGCCCTTAGCTTTATTGCCTTTCAGCTGCTCACCTTCTTTGGTGCAAAGGAGCGCCCTCACAATGAGGTTGCAGAATCAGAAAAACTTTCGCTAAAGGATATGTTCAAAATCTTTACTCGCAACGACCAGCTTATTGCAGCCGGAATTGCAATCTTCCTTTTTCAGGTTGGAAGCGGACTTTTGATAATGTTTGGAATGAACTTTTTCTATTTTGAGTTCGGTTATTCTGCTGGTGGCGGCCTGGTATTTATCTTTACAGTGATGTACGGACTTGGAACCTTGCTCTCTCAATGTGCCTTCCCAATTCTTACAAAGCATTTTACCCGTCGCAAGCTTCTTGCCTTTTTTACAATTCTGATAGTGATTTTCTATGTTTGCTTCTTCTTAATCGGTATTGTGATTCCTAAAAATCCTGTAATAATCAATATCATCGGCTTCTGCATTTTCTTTAGCCAGGGTGTTTTCAATATGATTTTGATTGTTATGTTGAACAACACAATTGAATACGATGAATACAAGTTCCATGAACGTCACGACAGCATCATCTCTGCGGTGCGTTCTTTTGCAACAAAGTTTGCCGGTGCTGTAAATCAGGGAATTACAAATCTTGTGCTTATAATTTCCGGCATTTATGTAATAAGTCAGAATGTTTCCAGCCTTGAAGTTGCCGCCGGTACTGGCGAAATGACTAGCGAGCAGGTTCTTACTCAGGCAGATAACTTTATTCAGACTGCAACAAGAGGCCAGCTTATAGGTTTACGTACAGGTATGACACTTATTCCAATCCTTGCTATTGGTATTGCTCTTTTGCTCTTGCGTGCAAAGTATAAGATTGATGAAAAAGAATACGACAGGATTGTTTCCGAAATACAGTTACGATAATTAGTGAATAAAAAAGCCTGATTGGGAGACTTCCAATCAGGCTTTTTTGTCATTTTCGGACTTGATCCGAAAATCCAGCAAATCTATTCAGATTTTATTCAATGATGAAAACGTCTTTGCTTGCACCACATTCAGGACATTTGTAGTCAGCCGGTACATCTGCCCAAGCTGTTCCTGGCGGGATGTTGTTTTTTGGATCGCCTTCATCTTTATCATAAACATAACCGCAATTGTCGCACTGCATTCTTTCCATAGATAACACCTCACATTTGGTAAGATTTTCTTATTGATAGTTAATAATATTATATCACCAATATATTAAATAACAACTAAAAAAATGAAGATTTGTTGAAAACTGATTTAATGTTATTAAAAATTGACTGATAACTTAAACTGTGTTATATTAAAGAAAAGGAAATGCCCGATTCATCGGGTCGTCTCCACTTATTTTGTGCAAAAGCCGCCATAAGTGTGTTGGACTAGGGCGGCTTTTTCTATCTACTCATTTTTATTTCTAAAATATGAGAGAACTGCTATAACTGTACCTATTACTGTAGCAACACAAGTCACTAAAGCAATAATAAGTTCACAAGTCATACGCAAGCCCCCTTTCCAATTATTTCGGTCGAAACCGATTGAGTTTGGTGGAGGCACCGCCAGAATCGAGCATTTCCAATATCAGTATTATAACATAATGTTTGTATAGTGTATAATATACATATTGAATAAGCTATTTTTTGTCGTATCTTTATATAATTGACCTCAATTACGACAAAAAATCTTGATTATCTGGCGTAAAAGGGAAAAATAGAAGCTATGAATTACTGGAGTGCTAAATGATTTGTTTTTGATTGTGTAAAATATGGTAAATAGACAAAAGCAAATGTATATAATATAATTACAATTAATGAAGTACAGATGTTTGTACAAAAACGTACTTGACACCAATAATTTGTCTCATATAATCACTTCGGAAACATTAAGTCCATATAATGGTGTAAATTAAAAAGAGTCATAAACTTCAATCCTAATTTATAATGTTAAGTGACCAAACTAAAACATTAGAAAGGAGAAAAATTTATGACTCAATTGAATCTTACTTTA
>JAEETM010000157.1 GCA_016290335.1 Treponema sp.
GGAGTTGTATATGGACAGACGGTTTTTTTCCGTTTTTCTTCTTTTATTTCTGGCAATAATCCCCCTTTCAGCTCAAGAAGATGAAGGTGACTGGTTCTGGAATCAGCCGATAACAAGAATTGAGTTTGAAGGTCTTAATAAAGTAAAAAAATCTGAGCTTATAGGAATTACAAGTTCTTTTATTGACGAACCGTTTACTGAAGATACCTACAATGAGCTTTTAGACAGACTTTATGCAATGGATTTGTTTGAGGATGTTGAACCTTATGCAAAACACGATACAAAGAAAGATGGAAGTGTTCTTTTAGTGTTCAAGGTTACGGAACATCCTGTAATAAGTAAAATCAACTATTATGGAAATCAAAAAATCAGAAACGGAGAGCTTCGAGACCTTATAAAGTCTAAAGCTTCTGATATTTATGTTGAAAGTAAAATCCTGCTGGATGAACGAACAATCCGTGAGCATTATATTGAAAAAGGTTATTCCGATGCGAAAGTAAGCCATAAAGTAGTGGAGGGCGAAGAGGGAATAACAGTTAATTTCTTTATTGATGAAGGTTCTACCACTGTAATCAGAGAGATTCATTTTTCGGGAAACACAATAGTTTCAGAAAGGGTTTTGAAAAGCAAAATATCGCTTAAAGAAGTTGGTATTTTTAAGGACGGTGCTTTCCAGAATACTTCTCTGGAAATGGATAAAAAAACAATCATTTCGTACTATAAAGAACGCGGTTATGTTGATGCCACCATTCTTGATGCAAAAATTGAAAATGAAATGAATCCGGAAAAACAGAGACAGGAGCTCATAATAACCTTTTATATTCAGGAAGGTTATCAGTATACTTTCTCCGGTCTTACAATTACAGGAAATACTGTTTTTTCAACCGAAGAACTTGCTCCATTTATGAAGCTGCGTGTAGGTTCAATCTTTAATGAAACAAAGTTTGAAGAAGGAATTACAGGTATTACCGGTAAGTATTATGAAAACGGATATATGTCGAATGAGTTCTACAGGATTCCAGATAAGGATGTAGAACGAAAGGAAATTGCCTATACACTTAATATAAGTGAGAACGTAAGAAGCCACATAGAAAATATTGTCATAAAAGGAAACAATAAAACAAAGGATTATGTAATCCGCCGTGAGATTCCACTTGAATCGGGTGATGTTTTTTCAAGAGATAAGCTTATAAGTGCAGTACGAAACCTTTACAGCCTTCAGTTCTTCTCAAGCGTTCTTCCTGATGTTCAGATGGGTTCTGAGCAGAATCTTATTGATTTGATTTTCAATGTAGAAGAACAGTCGACTACCTCGTTAAATTTTGGACTTACTTTCTCCGGTGTTTCAAATCCTAACGAGATTCCAATTTCTTTGTACTTAAAGCTTGAAAACTCAAATCTTTTTGGCGAAGGAAAATCAATTTCTGTTTCTACAAATATTTCTACAACCGAACAATCTGTAGATTTGTCATATACTCAGGACTGGCTCTGGAATATTCCAGTTGCCTTTAGTGAATCAATATCTTATTCACATACAAAATCTTATGCAAAATCAAATATGTTCTCTCCAACAATGTCCCTGAATCAGTATAACTACTATATGGGAATTGAAGGAAACTCTGCTTCTCTTGGTACCGCTTTCTCAAGAAGATGGTTCCCTGATTTTGCAATTCTTACCGGTGCAGTCGGTATGAATAACTCATTAACAAATTATAAATATAATGAGAATATTTTTACTCCTGTAGATTTAGGTATTTCTATGTTTGCAAACCGTTGGGGAAATACAAACTCTGTGTTCACAAGCTTTTCAATGGATGCAAGAGACATAAATTACGACCCTAATAAAGGATGGTTTGCAAGCGAAAGATTAAGCTGGTTTGGTCTTATTCCAAAGTGGGAAAAAGAGTTCTTCTTAAAGACAGATACAAAGCTTGAAGGTTATCTTACACTCTGTGATCTTCCTGTTTCTGAAAACTGGAACTTTAAGCTTGTCCTTGCAGGCTACACAGGCTTTACCGGAATGTTCCCGACACCTAATTCTTATGTAAGCGATATGAACAAGCTTTATATCGACGGTATGATAAATGGACGAGGCTGGACAGATTCTTACAAAGATACAGGCCAGGCTTTGTGGAGCAACAAGTTTGAGCTCAGATTCCCTGTAGTTCCAGGTATTCTTGGATTAGCAGTATTCTATGATGCAATTGTATTGAAACCAACTGTCAGCGATTTCTTTAATACTATGTCTATGAATGATTTCAACTTCAGTTTTGGTCCTGGAATCCGCATGCTTATTCCTCAGCTGCCACTCCACTTGTGGTTTACCTGGAAATACCGCATACAGGACGGAAGAGTTGTTTGGGGTGATGATGACGGCTTGAATAAGTTCCAGTTTGTACTTTCATTTAATTTTGTAAACAGATAGAATAGTAAGTAGAATAGAAATAGGTAAGAAGTAAAGAGGTTTTTATGAAAAAGAGTAATAAGATTTTGTTGATTGGTGCGGTGTTCTTCTTATTTTCAGCAGTTGCAGTTTCCGCACAGCAGATTACAAAGTTTGGTGTTGTAGATACAAATAAAGTTTACAGTGCATATTTCAGAAACTCTGCACCAATCCGTAACTACGAAAAGAAAAAGGCAGAGTTTCAGGAAGAAATCAACAAAAGAACAGAAGAACTGCGCCAGCTTCAGCAGAAAAAACAGGATTTTGAAGCAAAAGGCAACGATTCTCAGGCACTCAGAACAGAAGCCGAAATTACAAAGAAAAAAGATTATCTTACTGAATATACAAATGCAAAAAATGTTGAGCTTGAATCTATGCTAAAATCTCTGCAGAACTCAGATGAGTTTTACAAAAAGCTTTACAGCACGCTTGCAAAAATTGCAGAAAGCGGCGGTTACAGTATGATTTTGAGCTTGCAGGAATCAAATGCAATTCTCTGGTACAGCAGCTCGGTAGACATAACCGATCAGGTTATTTCGGACCTTGGATTGTAATTATTTTATGGAAGAATTGGTTGAATCTGGTACTGAAAATCTCACGCCGATGATGATTCAGTACCGTTCGGTTAAGCAGCAATATAAAAACGAAGTAGTTTTTTTCAGACTTGGCGACTTCTACGAAATGTTCAACGACGATGCTGTAGAAGTTTCCAGACTTTTAAACCTTACACTTACACACAGGGCAAGCCAGCCGATGTGTGGAATCCCTTATCACGCAGCAAAAATCTATATAGCACGCCTTTTACGCCTTGGCAAAAAAATTGTAATCTGCGAACAGGTTGGAGAAATCCCACGTGGCGGTAAAGGCATAACAGAAAGAAAAGTAGTGGAGATAATAACTCCGGGTACAGCCGTAGAAGAAGAGTATCTGGAAGGAAACAGGGCAAATTATCTTGCAGCACTTTCGCTTACAAAAGGAAAAGCCGGTTTTGCATATATTGATGTAACAACTTCATCATTTAAAGCAACCTCCTGGCCCGCAGACCGCATGTACGAAAACTTTTCAAAAGAGCTTAATAGGGCTGCTCCACGCGAGCTTCTTTTACCAACATCACTAAAAAACAATAAGGATATTCAGGCTGTTCTTGGCGCCCGCACAGATATTTCTGTTTCCTATTACCCGGACTGGGATTTTTCAACAGATTTTTCCTTAAAAAGATTGAACAGACAGTTCGGTACTGTTTCCTTAAAATCCTTTGGGCTCGAAGATACATCCCCGGAAATTGCACCAGCTGGTTTTCTGCTTGATTATCTTGATAAAACAACAAGCACAAAGCTTCCTCATATTACGGAAATACAGGTTTACAGCGATTCACAGTTTCTTGTAATGGACGATTCTTCCAGAAGAAATCTGGAAATTACAGAAAATATGCGTGACGGAACAATTCAGTATTCGCTTCTGGAATGTGTTAATTTTTCAAAAACTGCAATGGGAAGCCGCCTCCTCCGCAACTGGCTGCTCTTTCCCCTTACAAAAGCCACCCAGATTAAAGCACGGCAGCAGAAAATCACCACATTCTATAACGACCGCACCTTACTTGAAAAACTCCGCACCGATTTATCATCCATCCTTGATATAGAAAGACTTGCCGGCCGAATTGCAATGGACCGCGCTCATCCAAAAGATTTGCAGGCTTTACGTCAGAGTCTTGAACAGTGGGTGGAAATCAAAAATTACCTTAATGACTATGACTTTTCGTTTATTTCTTCCGATGATTCGCTCAAAATCATAGAAATTATAAAGAACGCAATCCTTGATGACCCGGCAACCTCTCTTACAGATGGTGGAATTATAAAAACAGGCTGGTCGGAAGAGCTTGATCACTGGCGCGGCATTCACGATAACTTTAATCAGATACTTTCCGAATACGAGCAGGAAGAACGTGAAAAAACTGGAATTACAAATCTTAAAATTAAATACACCGGTAATTCCGGCTACTTTATTGAAGTAAGTAAAGGAAAGCTTTCTTCTGTTCCGCCTCATTTTATAATGCGCCGTGCTCTTGTAAATGGCGACCGTTACACCACCGAAAAGCTTCAGGAGCTGGAAATGGAGCTTAATCAGGCTTCTACAAAGGTTCTTGAGCTTGAAAGAGATTTGTTTGTGGAAATCCGAGATTCGCTGCACGCTTACATAAACTATCTTTTGCAGATTGCAGATGAGGTTGCCGATACGGATGTTATTTCTGCGCTTTCTTTTGCTGCAATAAAAAATCAATGGGTTTGTCCGGTTATTGATGAATCTACTGTTTTTGAAATTACCGAAGGACGGCATCCTGTTGTAGAAAATCATCTGCCAACCGGTGAGTTTGTACCGAATGATTCTCTGCTCAGTGCTGATGATGACGGTATTCCTGCCTTTAATCTTATTACCGGTCCGAATATGGCGGGTAAATCAACCTATCTGCGCCAGAATGCCTTGATTGCACTGCTTGCCCAGACAGGCTCATATGTACCGGCTAAAAAAGCCAGAATTGGAA
>JAEETM010000054.1 GCA_016290335.1 Treponema sp.
CGAATTATCTATAAGGTAAAACTGTCTGATCTTCTGGGTAGAAAAGCAATGAAGATCTAATACAAAGCAGGAATGACAATCGTAATTAATTGACTGTTATTCCTGCTTTTTTACTATATCTATGTGGTTTTAGAAAATGTAGTCGATATAAATTTGACCAATAGCTCTTCATATACTGTGATGTAGTATGTAGGTTGATATGGAAATATTTTCTAAAGAAAAACTTCAGATGTGTTATGCCGATATGTATGGTGCCCGTCCTTGCCAAGCAGAGCAGCGCCTACATGAAAGTTTGAATAGGGCGCATACGACATTTTTTTCATTTCTACAGCAGTTTGTACAAGTGATTTTTCGTCCTTAAATTTTTTTTTATCATATGAAAAGGGGATTTACAATTTATTTCACCATAAATAATCTCCTGTCTAGCAAAACAAAACTTAATATACTATAATAGAACATTATGAAAACAAACCAGCCATTCAACCGCATCATTTTCATTACACTCTTATTCTTACACACCTCCGCATTTGCCATAGATGTGGGAAGATTTTCATATATACCAATCACAGTTAATAATACAAGTGAAAACAGATGGATGGAATTTAATAACCTATATGAATATGACGAAGGTGGAAGACTCATTCATTCAAAAGGAACAGGTAATGATGAAACATGGAGGGAATACAATAAAGATGGTAAACAGACACTTTATAAATCCTCTTCTGGATGTTATGAAATAACTGAATATGATTCCAACGGAAACAAGACCTATGAAAAATCATACCCTGATAATGTACTAACAGAATGCTGGTATGGGCCTGATGAAATCCTTATCCGCAAGAAAGAAGGCTCAAGTGAATGGTTGTACAATGAAAAAGGACAAATAACTAAACACACATATTCAAACTATGAAATAACCTATACCTATGATGATAATGGGAATCTGCTTTCTGAAATAAGTCAGAACAGTGACGGACAAATCTGGAAATTAAAGGAATATACCTATGACGAACATGGAAGCCTTCTCTCATTGAGAGTCAAAGATGATATGTATATTCAAAGAGAACGCAAAAAGTTCAGTAAAAAAATAATAGAAACAGTACAATACAGATGCGATAAGAAAATATTTGAAAATCAATATAAGTATGATAAAAACGGTCGTAAAACATATGAAAAAATCTGGTCTAGAAACATTTATACATATGCAGATGAATGGGATGAATATTATTATAAATATGATGATGCAGGCAATTTAATTTATAAACATCATATTTGGCCAGGCAAAGATACATCTACATATTATTATACATATAATTCTGACAACATTCTTATTCAGAAAAAGACAGAAAACAGGGAATACCAGACACCAGATATCGTTCAAACATATATAACCGATTATAACGAACAAGGAATTGTAATACATGAGGTTTTTCCAGGCTCTGATAATCCAGAACATTTTTACGAGTATAACGATCAGAATCAGTTAATTCATTTTATAAACATTAATATTCCTGAACATGAATATTGGATTGAATACTGGCCTAACGGAAATGAAAAACATGAAAAAAGTAAAAATGGAGATGAAATCATTTATAATGAAAATGGAGATAAGCTCTATTCCAGGGAAGGTAAAAGAGAAAATTTTTATTTCTATGATGAACACAATCACCTTTACTACTCCGATGGTCCAGATACCCATAATGAATATCACGAATATGAATACTGGCCGGATGGCACTATAAAAAAAGATAGACGATACTTATTTAGTGATCGTGATGACTATTCAAGAGAAAAGCTTACCGAAGTCTTTGAATATGATTTATGGGGTAATCAGACTTACAAAATGGAAGACCACAACTATTATGTTAAGGAATTGAGGACAGACTATACCTATGAATTTGACTCAGAAGGCAGACCTGAAACAAAATCCTGGAAGAACGAATATGGATATACTCAGAAAGAATCTTATACATATGATAATAACGGAAACCTTTTAATAATAACTGATGATAACGGCAATTATGAAACCTTTGAATATGATAAACGTGGCTTTAAAATTTCTCATACAAAAACCTATAAATATGAGGATTATGGTGATTATGGCAAATTTATTCAGTATGAAAAAGAAGAAAAAGAATGGTTTGAGTATGATAACTATGGGAATCTTATACTTTTTAGAGACAGCAACAATAACGAAACCCGATACAACTCCCGAGGACAGGTTACCAGCCATGTATACAAGAATGGCTCAAGTTACAGTTATGAATATGACTCTGACGGAAATGTAATTTCATACACGGATACAAACGGCAAAAAAATTACTTATGAATATACCAAAGATGAAAACAGTGATGTAATTCATTGTATTACGAGTGAAGGTATCGAATATTCATTTGCAAAAGACTTGGAAGGAAGAGAAATTTATTACAATTCAAAAAACGAAACTCGTTATCGCTCTTTTGATTGCTACGGAAACGAAGTTTATCATGGATATTATCCTGCAAAAGGAAACAGTAGACGTGAATGGACTGAATACGAATACTACCCTAACGGCCAATTAAAAAGTAAAAAAATATACACATTTTCTAAAAATTAGAGACTGTGAAGTCCTTTCTGTAAATTCTGTAGGCTGCGATAAAAAGTGTTAATGCGGGTATATCCCGTAAGCAGCTGACAGCTACTGTTACTTTTTTGAATATAAAAGTATCCGCAAATTGAATTTACGTTTACGTTTCTGATGAAGAATATAAAGGGACTTATTCTCATTCAAAGAAAGAAAATTATTTTACAGCAGATTATTGTTTGGCCTCTAGAAAAATGATAGAAAGCTTTAATATTAAAGAAACAATTTGTGAGTTTAATTCAAATGAGGCAACAAAACTAAAATATGAGAACCTATCTGATCATATCCCTTTGGAGATTGAAATTACAAACTAGATAATAAACCAAGTTACGAAACACAATTATAGCGAAATCTTTTTTTTATGATATTCTGAATCATGCTTAATTCAATGCATAGATTTTATTTTTTATCATGATAGTTCAAATGAAGTAAGAATTGAAATCCTCTTGCAGAATGAAAATCTTTGGCTTACACAGGCACGAATTGCAGATTTATTTGGGGTTGATCGCTCTGTAATTACAAAACATTTGAAAAGTATTTTCGATGAGGGAGAACTTTCTCAAGATTCAGTATGTGCAAATTTTGCACATACTGCCGCAGATAGCAAAAATTACAAAACTAATTTCGATCGCTTCCTGGAAGAAACTTCTACACTAGAACATACGAACAAGCAATAGTAGCGCGGCCTAAAATCTTTTAAAATGAATTACATCCAATTATCCGCTTATTAAAGTCCTACTTTAATGAAATATAGCTTACTTGGTGGTATAATTAAGTATGGCATACTCGGAACTGATTAAAAATTTAGACACTCTCAGAACTTATATCCGCAGTTTTTATATTTATGGATTTAAAACCAGGGATCAGTTTTTCGGGAAGAGTATGCGTACTTATGATGATGAAAAACGACGGCTTGGAAACTATCTCGACGGCTACATGGCATTCCGCACAGATGAAAACGGTAAAGTAACTTTCCTTTCAATCGATAGCCGACATACAATGCACAATCCTCTTTACAAAATCTTCAAGGCAAAATCCTTTACGGCAATGGACATTTCCCTTCATTTTATGCTTATGGATATTCTTTCGGATGGGGCCAGAAAGACTTTGAATCAATTACTGGATGAAATAAACATCACCTATCTCAAAGACTTTTCATCTGAAATCCTTCCGGAAGAATCCAGCCTCAGAAAAAAGCTAAAGGAGTACGAGGAATTAGGTCTGATATCCTCTGAAAAAGATGGAAAAACAATGCTGTATTTCCGTAATCCAATGACTGATTTAGACGGCCTGGAAGATGCATTATCCTTCTTTTCAGAGACAGCTCCATGTGGAGTAACCGGCAGTTTTTTATACGACAAGCTTCCTGCTGATCTTCAAAGAGAAAGCGAAGTGTTTCAATTCAAACATCACTATATTACTTCTTCGATTGAATCTGATTTTGTAGAACAGACTTTTGAAGCCATCCGTGAGCACCGCTATCTGACTATTGAGCAGAAACGGGCTGAAGATGACCGCACTTTCCCGAATGAAGTTATTCCCCTCATGATTTACCAGAGCACTCAGGGCGGCCGAATGTATCTTATGGCCTACCGTCCAAGAGGAAAATATTTTCTTGCCCTCAGATTTGATTACATAATTGGTATGACAACAGGCGGACTGTATGCCGGTTTTGAACAGAAGAGGGCAGAGTTTGAAGAATTGCGAAAGCACATCTGGGGTGTTGCATTAAAGCAGAACAAAAAACACAATGATACAACAACTGTTCATGTGACTTTTAGAATTACTTTTTCAGAAGAAGAGAAGTTCATTTATCAGCGTCTTTTAAGAGAAAAACGCTGCGGCACAGTAACTCTGCTGGATGATAATAATGCTCAGTTTGACGCTGATGTATTTGATCCTCAGGAAATTATTCCCTGGGCAAGAACCTTTATCTGCCGTATTACTTTCTTTGATTGTTCTGACAAATATATTGTCCGTCGTTTCTATGATGATATCCGGAAAATGAACCGTATGTATCTTGGAATGGAAGATACCGAAGAGGAGGCTGATGATGTTGTTCAGTGAAATCTACAGCGCCTACTACAATACCGTTGCCTCCATTATTTCTTACAGCCAGAAAGGAAAACTTAATTCAGATACACTTTATGAGATTGTAAAAGAATCTGCCTTCCCGGAAAGCTTTATGACAATTGGAACTGCTTTAGAAAGCGGTAAGTGGCCTCTTATTAAAAAGGATTATAGTACAAACATAAAGAATATTCCGACCATGCCTCTTTCAATGCTGCAGAAGAGATGGCTTAAAGCGCTCTGTAATGATAAAAGGATTCGTTTGTTCGTTGATGATGAAGTACTCGCAAACCTCAAAAGCAATCTCAAAGACATAGAACCTCTTTTTACCGAAAACGATTATTACCTTTACGATAAATATTCCGATGGAGACCCCTATGATGATGCTGAATACATTAAAAACTTCAGAACTGTAATAAAAGCCATTCATCAAAAGAAGAAAATCAGTCTGGAATATACCGGGCGCTTTGGTCAGCAGAAAAGATTTATTTGTGAACCTTATAAAATTGAATACTCAGAAAAAGATGATAAATTCCGCATTATCTCAAAAGTGAAAAATCATCACTCAATATTGAATGTTGCAAGAATCAACACTTGTGAACTGACTGAAAACTCAATGGTCGATGAGATTTCTGAAGAAGATTTGCCATATAACAGGCGAGCCAGCGTAACTTTGGAAATCTACAATGAGCGAAAAGCGATGGAACGCGTAATGTTTGCTTTTGCCCACTTTGAAAAAAGTGCAATTCAGATTAGCGATGATATTTATCAGCTTACTCTCAATTATGATAGTTTCGATGAAACAGAACTGGTAATACGCGTTTTAAGCTTTGGTCCAATGGTAAAAGTGATTGAACCTGCAAGCTTCAGAAGGCTTATTCAGGAACGCATTTCAAATCAAATCGAATTAATGAAAAGAAAATAATTATCTTTATACTTTTCGCACTAAATTTTCCGTGATAATTGAATTTGACTCTGCTATATTTTACTCATAAAGGTTCGTACAGCAATTTATTCTGAGATACAACGATAAATAATATCGTGCCAAAAGGTGTGATCTGAACCTTGTTTTATTGGAATCATTATGGGAGATCATTATGATTGAAGTTTCTGGAAAGTATAACACGGCCAAGGTTTTTACTGATAATCTTGAAGAAAGTGGGCGAGAGCAGATTGTACGTTTGTGTGATCAGCCTTATGCAAAGGATAGCCGTATTCGTATGATGCCAGATGTTCATGCCGGGGCAGGCTGCACTATTGGTACAACAATGACCATTTCGGATAAAGTGTGTCCAAATCTTGTTGGTGTTGATATTGGATGCGGAATGGAAACTCTGATTATCAAAGCAGATTCTCCTGTAAGCGAAAAGTTTGATCCGGAAAAGCTGGATAAATGTATTCGCAAAAACATTCCTGTTGGGCGGGAAATCCGTAAGGGAGGGCACCTGCATAAATATGTTGATGAAGTAGAGTTTGATAAGATTCGATGCCGGAAAGCCAACATTGGAAATGCCCGACGTTCACTCGGAACTCTTGGAGGTGGAAATCATTTTATTGAAGCTGACCGAGACGAGGCTGGCAACCTTTACATTGTTATTCATTCCGGCAGCCGTCATCTTGGTCTTGAAGTTGCAAATTACTATCAGGATATGGCGTGGAAACAGCTGAATCATACAGAAGACGCTGATATTCGTGCAGCGGTTGCAAAGCTTAAGGCAGAGGGGCGACAGGAGGAAATCCAGGCGCTGCTTCCAGGCATTAAGGCAGCTGTCTGTACAAATATTCCTCAATCACTGGCTTATGCTGAAGGCCAGCTTTTTGAAGACTACATTAATGATATGAAAATCCTGCAGAAGTTTGCGGCCTATAATCGTAAGGCAATGATTGAAATAATTTCTGTGGGACTTCGTCTGGATAAGCACGATATCATTGATCAGTTTACAACGATTCATAATTACATCGATACTGATGCGATGATTTTGCGAAAGGGTAGTGTGCGGGCATTGAAAGGGGAAAAGCTTTTAATTCCGATTAATATGCGGGATGGAAGTCTTGTCTGTATTGGTAAAGGAAATGAAGACTGGAATTATTCTGCACCTCATGGCGCTGGCAGAGTGATGGGACGTAAGGAAGCGCGCTACAAACTCAACATGGAAGATTTCGAAAAATCCATGGAAGGAATCTGGAGTTCAACCGTTTGTAAAGACACTCTCGATGAAGCTCCTATGGCTTACAAAAACATGAGTGAGATTGCAGCAAACATTGAACCAACAGCCGAAGTTGTGAACGTAATTAAACCGATTTTCAATTTCAAGGCAGCGGAGTAAAAGCAGAGTAAATAAGAAATAAAATTAAAGTATAACTTTAATGACAGTTGAATTTTTTTGTGCTAATCTGTAGAGACAGAATACAAATGCGTCTCGCAGGTTTAGAATCCGAGCGCAAAAATTCGTAAAGTGCCGTTGGCAATTATTTATTTTTTTTGAAGGAGAACGCTTATGTTCGCAAAATTTGATGAATACTCAGACGATTATATGACAAAACCTAAGCAGGCAAAGCCTTCAACAAAATGGATAGGGAAGATCAATTGCCAGGGTAACACAGGACTTTATGCAACAAGAAGAAGAGTCCAACGAATTTTTGTGATTAAGGAGGATAAACCCAATTATGAGTACCGAAAAAAATGTTTGCAGTTTTCATCAGGAAAAAACTGTTAGTACTTTTTTAAGACCAGTTATCGACTTACAGGGAACTGGTGCCCAAATCAAACGACTTAGAAAATTAAACGGATTCTCAGTTCACGATGTTCAAAGTGTTTTTGGATTTGATTATCCACAGGCAATCTACGGCTGGGAAAGTGGAAAAAACGCCCCAACAATAGACAATCTTCTTGTTCTTGCGCAGCTGTTTCGGGTTGAGCTTGGTACAATCATTGTTACCAAAAATAGAGAAGCGTAGGGTATTAAAGTCCTGCTTTATAAACTACAACTTTAATTACAAATAAAATAAAGTTTGTTATCATTGAATTAAGAATTGCGAATCTACCAAAGATTAGCTGGCACAAAGCAAGTAATTGTGTAAGTGGAGGCAAACAATCTTCTTGAGTCGCAAGTTAAAAAGACGCGTGCAGCAAATTGTTGTCGATCTTAATGGCTAAAGAATATGCCCGTGATTGCCGGGCTAAGGCAATCCGCGTCTTGTTTTTTTGGAGTTATGGTGAAATGGTTATCACGTCGGTTTGTCAGGCCGAGGGTCCGGGTTCGATTCCCGGTAACTCCGTAAAAGGCACGTACAGCAAAATTAGGTTTGCAACCCAGCTGTCGATGGTTCGATTCCATCTGGGGCCAATTACGGCCCCATAGCTCAATTGGTAGAGCACTGTGAAAAGGTGCCTTGTTTTTGGCAGAAGATACATGCAGCAATTATTTAGTAGCTTAGAGGATAAAGCAATAGACTGATAATCTATGTACGCGAGTTCGACTCTCGCCAATTCGTATCTTGTAAAACTGCCATTTTTTTGAATGACAAAAGGAACGTTGTTCCAAGGAGTATAAAATGAACGCATTACAGTCAATGAAAATGCAATTGAACGTGGCTCGCACTGAGAATGGTGATTTTGCTTACAAATCTACCGGCTCTGCCTGTCTGGATTTTTTCTCTTTGTGCGGTGGTATGAGACGAAATATTTCTGCGTTGAGTAAGCTTTTTATTAAGGCCTATGCTGAGAATCCGGTCATTGCAATTAAGATTCTTTTTTATATGCGTAATATTCGTGGCGGACTTGGTGAGCGAAACAGCTTCCGTGTACTTTTAAAAGAACTCGGTGACTTTTATCCTGAAACTGCAAGAAAGATTCTGTATGCTGTTCCTGAATATGGCCGCTGGGATGATGTTCTTGTACTCATGGGAACTCCTGTGAAGGATGATGCCATTGCGCTTATCAAAGCACAGATTGAAAAGGATAAGGTGGCAATGGCTGAGGGTAGGGAAGTAAGCCTTCTTGGTAAGTGGCTGCCTTCTATCAATACATCCAGCGCTGAAAGTGTTAGTCTTGCTAAACAGCTTATGAAGGCTCTTGGCTTTAAGGCCGTAGAATACCGTAAATTGTGTTCAGCTCTTCGTAAGGAAATCAAGATTCTTGAAAACAACCTGCGAACCCGTGATTACACCTTCGATTATTCAAAGCAGCCAAGCCAGGCAATGCTCAGGTATAAAAAGGCATTTATGCGTAACGATGCAGTCCGCTATCAGGATTTTCTGAACAAGGTTGTAGAACAGGCAGAAAAACTCGCTCGTGGAGAAGAGATTCCTGAAGAGGAAAAGGTAAAGCTTAATACTAAAACTCTTTATCCATATCAGATTGTAGCTCCTTTTATGGATTATGGAGGAAATATGAAAGCCCTCGAACCGGAAAAGGCTCTCCCTCTGGAAGCAAGCTGGAAAGCGTTGGAACGGGGAGCTTACGATTCCCGCACTATTGTTGTACGCGATGGTTCCGGTTCTATGTATCATGGCAGCGGAGATTCTCCTATAAACATTGCAACCTCGCTTGCCCTGCTTTTTGCTGAACAGTTAGATGGAGCTTACAAAAACAGCTTTATTACTTTCAGCGAAAATCCGGAATTGATTCAGATTCCTGAAACCTGCGATACCTTGCAGAAAAAGCTGCTTTATATTTCACAATTCGGTGATGTTGCAAATACTGACATCGGACGCGTTTATGAGTTGATTTTTAATGTAGCAAAAGACAAATCAGTTCCAAAAGAAGAGATGATTGAACGAGTTTTGATTATTTCTGATATGGAGTTTGACTATTGTGCAGAAGGAACTTCAACCTTTGATTTCTGGAAAAAACAGTTTGAACAAGCCGGTTACAAACTTCCAGAGCTTGTTTTCTGGAACGTAGAAGCCCGAAATACGCATCTTCCTGTTACCCAGAATGAAGAAGGTGTAAAGCTTGTAAGTGGTGCCAGCGCAAACATCTTTGCCGACGTTGTGAGCGGTGACCTCAAGGTTGTAACTCCGTATGAGTTCATGCTCAAAATCCTTGAACCATACAGTGAGTTTGATAAACTTGCAGCATAAACATTTAAAGGCACATACAGCAATAGAATAGCTAATAATAAGCGTCAGATTTGCAATCTGGAGACAGAAAATGTGCCTTGTTTTAAAATCTGTTTTGTTTCTATCTGTGTATAATATATGTTCTGTCTACCTTTAGTATAAATTATTATACTATTTAATAACATAATAGTCTTGCCCGCCCTCACTTCTGTCTAAAACAGGTCCAGCATAGCATCCAGGTATATTGATTCCCGCACTTCAAGCTGGTGGGCAGGCTTTGTAAGATAATATAACAAAAACTCCAGCACAACTGCGCTGCCAAGTCCGCGGCCTTCAATTTTGAAGTTCGAAAAACCCATGGGCAGGTAGGTGTGTAGTATATCCTGAATGCCAATAAAGGCAGGATTTTTCATTGCAAGCGAAAAACGATAGCCATTTTGTAAATCTTTGGCAATACATTTGTGATCTGCAACCGCTTCGCCAAGATTTTTGCGGCTTACATTTTCGTAGCAGATACCACGTACCGTACAGTTAAAATCACAGCATTCATTGCACAAAAACTCAGTTTTATCCTTATGTACTTGCGAAAGCCCGGCAAGCTCCTTAAATGATTTATTCAGCCGGAAATCTGGTACAACATACTCGAACTCAGGGTTTTTCCTGCTCAATTCTGCCTGAAAATCATCAAAACTGGTAAGAACCTTTGTGGTAGATGAAACAAGATAAAGCTGCGGATAATTAGCCTGCAGATAGTCCGCAAGCAAATCTGAATGGACAATTACACCACCTGGAGTCTTAGATTTTTCAAACAGTGCACAGAGGGAATTGCACTTTTTGTCCGAAAGATGCTCTTTTTTAAGCAAAGAGTTACTGAACGTAAGCCGCGGCGATATCCCGTATTCCTCCATCAGCGCAAGAACATCCTTTGGTTCAGCCCTTCCCTCACCGATTCTTCCCCCACCCCAAAGACAGTCCTGCGGCGCACCATAAATCGAGGCAATATCACACCACTCGTAAAACCAGTCCCTATGCTCGCGGAATAATGGCAAAAAAATCTTGTATAAATCATAAAACTCAAACAGACCGGGAAGATGATAATGTGCAACGCGAGTATTTTGTTCCATAATCATTTATACATTCCCCGGAAAAACAAAATCAAGCTTTTCCTTTGCAACCTCTACAAGCTGGAAAATTGTACTCACAGGAGTTGGTTCTTTGTTTGTAAGCTTGAAGGTTGGAAAAAATCTTGTGATATGAAGCGGAATCTTTTTGTTGTACTGTTTTTCCAGTTCTGCAACCCAGTCAGAAAGCTCACGCATTTCCTGTTCACTGTCATTTTCGCCGGGAATTATTAAAGTTGTCAGCTCTACATGGCAGGATTGAACCGCTGTTGTGATAAAGTCCTTTACCATCTGGAAATCTCCATCCAGCAGATTTTTGTAAAAACTTGCGGAAAAGGCTTTCAAATCAATATTCATGGCATCTATATAAGGAAGGATTTCGCCCAGCACTTTTTGTGTAGCAGTACCATTTGTTACAAGAACATTTTCAAGCCCTTCTTCCTTGGCGAGCCTTGCGGTATCGCGTACAAACTCATAGCCGATAAGCGGCTCGTTGTAAGTAAAGGCTAACCCAATGTTTCCGCGTGAACGCAATTCCAAAGCACTCTGCACTATTTTCTGTGGAGAAAAATATTCGGCGATATTTTTATACTCGAAAGCTTCTTTGGACCAGGAAATGCTGCTGTTCTGGCAAAACGGACACCGCAGATTACACCCATACGAACCAATGGACAAAACCTTTGTCCCCGGCCTGAACATTTTAATCGGTTTCTTTTCTATTGGATCAAGTGCAACAGATGTAAGCTTTCCGTAGTTAGCGGCAACTATCTTACCGTTAAGGCACATCCTTCCGCCGCAAAAACCTGTTGCATTTTCTTCTATTTTACAGTGTCTGAAACATACATCACAAACAGACATGCCCTGATCTGATTTTTCCTTCAAATCCTATCTCCCCTCTTTCTATCCTGTAAAATTACTGAATAACCTGACAATTCAAGTAAGAGATTTCTACAGAACCATCCTGCTGAATTACAAAACGGCTTACCACTCCAGAGTGCCCGAATATTTTCCGCCTTCTGGTGTCTTCAAAATTATCACCCATAATCATCGAAACTAAAAAAGACAGAGCGCCACCGTGTGACACTATAATTATTTTTTCATCCTTGCCGGCAATTATCTGTTTATAAAAATCATAAAGCCTGTTCCATAATTCCCTGTCATTCTCAGCATCTGGGAACGAACGAAAATCAGGATCATAAATCTTCGGTGGTTTTGCAACATGTTCATTGTACCAGTCGCGCGGCTTCCCATTTCCTGCCCCAAGATTTATTTCACGAAGCAGCTGTGTTTTTGTAACTGACGAAACTGGTATCTCCAGCACTTTTTGTATTTCATCCGCAGTCTGTGCAGCGCGGTTCAAGTCGGAGGAAAACAACTTGAATGAACCATTGCAACCTTCGCGTTTCCCAAGCCACTCCCCTATTCTTCTCGCCTGCTCTTTTCCCAGCTCTGTCAAATCCCAATTTCCCCAGGCACCAACATATCCGTTAACATGATGTTCAGATTGAGTGTGTTGAACTGTGTAGATGATTTTCATATTTCTAAATATACCATATATATTTTTTGCAGACAATTCTATGGTTTAACCTATTGTTATTCATTATAATAAATGCATGAAAAAAAATATTCAAAACCGACTTTATAAAAAAAATATTAACTTTATTTGCATACTTATTGTTTTTGGCTTTTTCTTCTCTGCATGTTCTTCAGGTTCTTCAAGTTCTTCTGCAGGATTCAAGGATTTATCTTATAACAACGCAATAAAACAAAGCGGATATTCATATTTATTAGGAGTGACATCTACTTTCCAAGACCCTAACTTTCAGAAGGAGTATGAATCCAACAATAAAGTGTTCAAGGAATTTTTCAAAGCAATTCCAGGTAATATTTCTGCATACCCGACTTTTGATAACGGTACGTTTTTTTCTTATTCATGGCCCAAATATGATGTTTACAAATATGTACTTGCCGTAGAGACTCAAAATCTTCTTATACATTTATACGATGCCCAACTGGATGACAAGGGCATTCACGGTTATGCCCAAATTCTTGTAAATATTGACGAAAAATCTTTTAAAAAAAGAAAACAAAAGAAACCATATTTAATCTTGTCTTTTACAGATTTTTATATCCTTAATGACGGAAGTCTTGAAAGTGGCTGGTCGGATGATACTGAAGTAAACTTATATAATGCTACTAATCAAAGCCTTGTAAAACTTAACAAAGTTACCCTTCAAAAAGAAAACGATAAATATCTTATTGTAGCCCTGGAGCCTTGTTTCAACAACTTCAATTTAGGAAAAGCCGTTATCTCTACAGATGCAAAAGTTATTTCTTATACTCAGGAACAGGAAATTGAAACCAGCGAAAAACACTGTACTCTTAAATTTGATTATTCAAATTGGGATGGCAAAAATATTTATATGGAATTTAGCAGCGTATACATACCTGCTTTTAAAACAACCTTTGATAGAGAAAACTTTGATATCAGCCTTAATAAATCAGATATTCTTATAAAACCAAAGAACAAAAAAGATAAAGTTAATATGTTTGATTATCCATTTACAATAGATTATCTTACTATAGATCAATCAAATCTCAATAAAGTTGCAATTAAAAATGCAGTAATTTATTATGCTGATCTCTCCCTGCAATTAGGTGATTTAGATCTTCAACTTCAAACTGATAACAGCTGGAACATTGAAAAAGAAGTTGCCTCTATGGAGAAACCTGTTATTATAGATAATTGCAAAATTAACATAAAAATTCTTGATGATAATGATATCATTTATAAATATGAATTTCTTGGATCAGAAGGCTTAATACTTTCATTTGAATCATCTTTTCCTAATCAGCAAAGTAACCGTTTAAAGTATGAAGTTATTGTTGATAAAGAAGGCCTTTTCGGGACAAAAAGATATAGCGGAAAAAGTTTTACCTTTGATAAGACTGTCTTGGAAGGAACCCTTCGTAGTATAGATACTAATGGTGAAGTATGTCTTATTGATGCAAATCTAATTTTTCCAAAAAACAGCATTCTTGATGGGCACAATTTTTCGCAATATTATAATATACAAAAAGATGGAACCATTGCCTTTGACGATGGAGCTTATATTTATAATCCATCTCTTTTTGATTTAGCATATCTTCCCATCAACTCAGAATACTTTACAAAAGACGGTCTTGTTCTTTCTGTTGGCATATCGTGGTACCCTAATATGGAGCTTTACGGTCTTTTGCCCAATGCTCCAGTTGAAAAAATGTATGTTGGATTTGATGGGCTCATAAAGGAATTCAAACTCAAAGAGTATGAAGAATACCACGAAACAACTCTTGCAAGCGGCTGGAATATTTCAAATAAAAAATATTCCTTTCAAATAAATCAGACCAAAGATAACGATGGAAATCTTTCTCCAATGGAAATTCTTCTTTGTTTTGATGATTGCAAATTGTGGCCGCCAAAGGGTAAGATGCAAGACATAATTCCTGTTCAAAACCTCAAATACCGGCTTAAAGGAAGCTCAATGGGTTTTGTATTTGATGATGTAATTTTACCCGAGGGTGTAGAAATAGATTTCGCTAAAGTTTTTGCTAAGAAACAATATAATCCAGAAGATACTGTAAGACTTTCGGCAATGGAAGTTGCAGAAGTCAACAATATACTGGATCAGGAATGTGTAAATCTGCAAAGAGAAAAAGCTTTTAGGCTTTATGAAGAATATGACTATGATCAAGACGGAAATATCATTCACGAAGCACAAACAAATTATAGTGGTACACTCATTGATTATTATTACGAGTATGATGAAAATGGAAATAAAATAGTTTCCAGATATAAAAATGATTATGATGAACCTCAGGAAATGAAATATGAATATGATGATAAAGGAAGAAATACCAGATGCATAAATGTTATTACTGGTTATGAGTGGCGTATTGAATATGAGGATTTTGAAGATGGATACACAGAAAGATTTTATAGAAAAGAAGCAGGACAAGATGAAGAAAAACTTTCCAGCTCAACTACATTCTATCTTAATAAAGACGGCAAAATAACAAGCAACAGTGCAAAGGAAAAATGGGTTTATGATGACAGGGGAAATCTTATTGAATATGGAGCTACCTACGATAGGAAATACGAGGCTAAGGAAAAATGGACCTATAACCAGCAGAATGAATTAATTCAGCATGATTATAACCTGAGGTCTCACCCGGAAACAGAAAAATATGAATATTATGATGGACTTCTTTGGAATAAGCTGTATAAAAGGGGTAATGATGGAACTATTTATTTATATTCCTATGACAACAATAACAGACTGATAAAAATTACTTCCAAATATATAGAAATAGACAAGTGGAATAATATCAGCGAAAGAGGCACAAGCACTCCGCAATATTTTAAATACAACGAGTACGGAGAGTTAGTTGCCGAAAAGAATTATTCTAACACCAAAATGTATAGCTACGAACATTACCCAGACGGCAAACAAAAATCAAAAAGGGTTTATATTTATAATAATCCTAATTATGATATGTAATGACTAGATTGTTTTCGCAATCTTAAAAATCATGTCTGAAATTATTACACTGCGGGTATAATGATATTTGTCCTGAGCTTCTCCAACTCGTCCTAACAATGGTACTCCTGTTGCAGAATTATCGGAAACTGCAAGCAAGGCAATGTAAGGAACTTCAAACAACGGAGCAAGAATATTGAATGTTCCAGTTTCCATTTCTATAAGTTCAGCGCCGGTTTCTTTTATCTGGTCCAGATGAGAATATTCAAGAGCAATTGAATCCGTGCAGAAAACCTTTGCAGTCCTTAAGTTATAACCACAGCTTTTTGCAAGCTCAATCACCTTTTTTGTATATTCCATATCAGGATAGATTTTCTCAAAGGGATGAAAATCAGAAAGCTTTTCCTTCAAATACTGATTTGCATAAACAGCAGAAATATTTACTTCGGGTGTACAAAAATCTCCAATTTCAAAATCTTTAGAAAGCCCACCGACTGCCCCTGCAAAAATAAGATTACGAAACTTCAATTCCGCACAGATAATCATATTATCAAGCATGTTTCCACCGCCAGAAGAAACCTGTGCCCAGGCAATTTTAAGCCCATCCTTTTCCACAAGATAACCAGACTGATAAGAATGAACGGCAAGCTCTGTCACTTTGTATTGAGAATCCCGCAGGATTTTTGTAGGCTTCCACCCCGGTGCAATCACAAGCGCATCATATTCCGTTTCTGGATCAAATCCGAAAACTTCCTGGAACATTATTCCGGCGTTGTATTTTTTCATGTTGGAAAGAATCTGCTTTAATTTGTCGTTCATGATTTTTACTAATCCCTAAAACCTCTTATACTGAACCGAAACACAATCCCGTTCAAGTCCACATTTATTATAAAATGTTTCATTGTCTTCTATTGAAATCAATTGTATTACATGTATTCCTTTTTCTGCCAGAACTTTTTCAAGTTCAGTCATCAGCTTTTTCCCAACCCCATGCTTTTTCATTTTCGGAATCACAAAGATTTCTGAAACAAAGAAAAAATCCTCTTCAGCATAAGGATCTACATAACCTAAAAGTCCACCAACAATAGTTTCATTTTCAACAGCTACAAGTCCAAGCCCTTCATAGTTCCCAAGTATTGCACGAACTCTGCTTTCAGCACGCTCCCCTTTCCATTTTTCATTCCATGGAGCTTCTGAATATGCCAGAGCCATAGCCTGAGCTAAAGAGGAAATGTCTTCTACAGTCGCCTTTCTAATCATTTTTTCCTCCATAAATCCCCCAGCAACGAATCTCATCCAGCTGTTTTGCAGTCAATGTGTTAGCCTCGTATAACCGCAGGTATTCCTGCTCAACCGAACTGTTAAAAATCAGGAGGTCATCTGTATTGATTGTAACAGATACTCCATTTTCAACAAGGGTTTTTATTGGATAATCCTCATAACTATTAGCATAATCTAACATAATATTACTTGCCGGACAGACATTAAGTGTTATTTTCCTGTCGGCAAGAAACTTCATAACACGAGCAGAAGTAGCAGCATGTATTCCGTGGTGTACTTCATCAAGTCCCAGAGTTTCAACTGCCACTTCAACATCTTCTGCTTTACCAGATTCTCCAACGTGCATTCGCTTCAGTACATGATTTTTCTCTGCAATTTTATACAACGGAATATAAGCTTCAAAAGGCTGGTACCCTTCTCCACAGCAGACATCAATAGAATGAAAAAATCCGGAAGCAAAATATTCTTCGGCCTGCGCAATTTCTTTTTGCACATCACCATAAGACGGAAAAGCAAGCTCGGGTTCAAACACAGCATCAGGACAATGCTTTTTATGCATGGCATTCCAGAAATCCATAAATGCTTTCATGCTGCCACATTCTTCAATGTCTTCAACAGCAAAGCCTGGCGCAAACCTTGCCAGATGATTTCTCTTAGCCTCCACAAAGCAGCCTTCACGACGCAAATCTGTTGCATCATACTCACGGCAATAATCGCGGATTTCATTCACATACCAGTTCTGCATTCCCATAAGCCCGTCAAACTTGGCAGGCGGATCTGCAAATGTATGATTCAGTTTTTCAGAAAGCCACTGCTTTCGGCACCCCCGCCCAATATGATTATGCAAATCACTTTTTGGGATTCTTATAAGAGCTTCTGTGTCTTTGTTTTCCAGCGCATTGATAAATTGTGTACTATACTTGTCTGCCATAAAAATCATCCTAAAAACCAGTCAATGTAAACCTTACTGCATCAACAATACCGTGACTTATCATGGCACTTGCAATATCACGTTTTCTTTGCAGGAGGGCAAACGGAAGTCCAAACAGAGCGCAAAGAAGAAGAGTTGGAAGAAGACCGTAGCCGTGAATAACTGTGTGCGGAACTATCATCATAAAATACATAGTGATGATGTCGAAAATATTCATCTTTTTTTCTTCTGTGTCGTTTGTAAAGTTTACGCAGAAAGCCATAAAGATTGCGCGGCAGTCCATTTCTTCGTAAATTGCAGGGTTAAGGCAGACTAACAGCTTTAGCAGACTGAAGTCAAAGCTAACTTCTTTTTTGGAAATAAGAGTGTTGATTACAGAAAGAACAGCACCAGCTGCAATTGCAATTAAAACGCTAATTAGTGGAGACAAACGTTTTTCGTTCGACAGAAGTTTATATCCACCCTTCTTCTCCATAACAGAAAAAACTGCAAATGAAGAAAGAAGAGTTGGAATCCCGGCTCTTAATCCATAAATCAAAACAAAAGGATTTTGCTGATAGCCGAGATATGCAACGGTTGATAAAACTGCAAATACAATAGAAATAATTATATATTTTTTTGACGGCAATTTATTTTTCACAATCAAAAAAATTGAAAGCCCTAATGAAATTACTGCCAGAATAGACCAGTATGGAAAAGCCCCATTTTTTACTATCAGCCGAAAAACGAGTAGTACTAAAAAACAAATCCATAAAACAATGTTGTGCTTTTTCATTTTTCCTCCAGACACGTTGTAATTATTCTATCTAACTTTTTCATCATACACAAACCTTTTACTTTCTTCAACGCGTGTGATAAAATGCTTATTATACATACAAATATTATTTCAGAGAGTTTCTATGAACGAAGTAAACAAAACCTTATTTATACCGCTTTACGGAAAAGCAAAAGTCAGCAAACAGGGAATAATTCTCAAGGATGACATGGCAGAAAAAATCTGGGAGGCGGAAGGCTTTGCGATTAAGGGAAAATCAAAATCTAAATGGCTCAGCTACGACATGGCAATGCGTGCAAAAGTTTTTGATGAATGGACCGAAAAAATGCTGCAGGAAAATCCAGAAGCTCTGGTACTTCATATTGGCTGCGGCCTTGATTCAAGATGTGTTCGCGTTTCAGCACCATACACAAACTGGATTGACGGCGACTTTCCTGATGTAATAGAGGCTCGCAAAAATTATTATACAGAAAGCGAAAATTATCACATGCAGATTTTTGATTTATCCAAATCAGAAATGGTAGCTGCCCTGCCCGATGCCCAATCAGCTATCGTAATCCTAGAAGGAATCAGCATGTATCTTAAAAATGAACAGATAAACTCCTTCTTCAAAGCAATCGAAAAAAAATACAAAAGCGTTCATATTCTGATGGATGTTTACACCGTTTTTGGCGCCAAAGCTTCCAAGTATAAAAATCCAATAAATGATGTAGGCGTAACTACCGTGTGGGGAATTGATGATATTCAAACTGTGCTTGAAGGAACAAACCTGAAATGCAAAGCTGAACATTCAATGACTCCGCAAAAAATGGTTGATCAATTACCATCATCTGAACGCTGGTTTTTCAAGTGGCTGTTCACCGGTTCCTTTGCCCGCAGGATTTACAGGCTTTACGAAATCGAAGGTTAATTTTCTCAATTTTAAAAAAAGGAGTTGCTATGCTTATCCAGTTACCAGAAGAAAAAAAAGATTTTATCATTCCGTTATTCAAAAACAGACAGCCTAATTGTTCTGCACTTGGATGTTATTTTAATGGCACGTTGCCGGGTAAGACTTTTGTTGATGACATTAACGCCCCGACAAAAGCAATCTGCAAGCTTGATATGAGCTGGACTTATATCAGTGATAATGCAGACCTCCCATGGATTGAAGAAATCTTATACGAAATAATTAAAACAGACTGGATTCAGGTAGTCTGGGTACCGGAAAGAAAAGGTCAATATCCATTTAAAGAGTTTGCAAAAATTATTCCACGCCATGAATATATTGAAAGAAAAGAGCCTCTGGAAAAACCTCGCGATGCCCAAATCGTTCCTTTCTCAAGTGAATGGTTTGATAAGCTGGAACAGGATTTTCAGGAATTTCACATTATGAACTATGGCTCTAAAGAAAGTTTTCTTGAAAAAGCTTTTGGTTTTTATGCTGTTGAAAATGGCGAAATCTGCAGCGAGTTTGAATCAGCCTTTACGTCCAACGGATTTACAGAAATTGGTATTTACACATTTGATCCGTACCGCAGAAAAGGTTATGCCTACGCAACCTGTGTACATGGATTAAAGGAAATTGAAAAAAGAGGCTTAAAGGCAATCTGGGCATGCGATGTAGAAAATACAAACTCTGTACTGCTTGCAGAAAAGCTTGGCTTTGTGAATCCGGTTGAATACGATTTCATTTACCTTGAATCAAAGATGATTCAATAATTTTTCCAGAAACACAAGTGAATAATATCCAAGAATCTTTTCAATTTCCTTAATCATATTAATCCTTTCTTTTATTCCTTCCTTTTCAAAATCCATATAAGATTGCTTTTGTATTTTGCCGCTGATGACGGATCATTCAAATCTTCTTTGTCGCCATTGTAGCCGCGGTAAATATCCTGAACTTCAAAACCGCAAAGCTCGGCCAGTAAAAACATTTCGCTCCGGTAAGTCTGGCGCATCAAAAGAGGACGAACGCGTTCACCAATAATTTCGCCAGCCTCGTTGTAAGTTTCGAACTTCCAGTTGCCGTGCATCTGCTGCGTGTAAGGATTGTAACAAATTGCGTTATAGATTTTTTCGCGGTTGCCGTCGCTGTTCACATATTCAAGACGGAAGCTGTAATCTTCGGGTGTTGTATTTATCTGGGCTGCCTGAGTTGAACTTTGTCATATCAGCTGGATAAATGTTGAGAGAAACTCCCATCTTATCTGCTTTTACACCGGCAACCCTGCACATCTCTTCTGAAATGTCAGTTCCATCTGCAATAATTCCGCGCTCTGCAAGATAAAGAAGCACTGCTCCCGTTCCGCATGCAACATCAACAACACCATCCTTTCCATACTTTTTTGCAAGCTCCAGATAAAACTCCTGAAAGTTTTCGTGCCTGTCAAACTCCTGCGAATACATTACTTCCAGGTATCGGTCGTAATTTTCCGCAACATCTTTGTAGTCATGTAAGTCCATAATCTCCTCCTGAGTAAGGCCGCTCGGTAGGCGGCCGGTGATAGATAGCAAAGCGTTAAAAAAAATGCGGAAGCATTTTTTTAGCTTTACCAATTTATAAAAAAAAAGACCACTTACCGAAAAGATAAGTGGTCAGTTTATATCAGCTTATAATCTGCAATCTTATTCTTTTCTGTAATCCAAATGCATACCGGTACCTGTAGTAGTGGTTACTGTAGTTGAGGTGTTTGTGTATGTAGTTTCGATTACAAAAAATTTCATCTTGCCTTGAACATACAGAAAAATGGATTTTGTGTCAATCATTTCAATAATATGAATTAAATCCCTTTAAATCTTAAAACCATTATTGACTAATTAAAAATCAATCATAATAATCCAAAGAATCTTGGAGGAAAGTTTTTATGAACAGGGAAGAATTGCACAAACTGATTGAAACGGAGCAGCCAAACATTTGCCAGGTGGTGGCGTATAAGGGTGGCGAACAGGTTTACGAGGATTGCTGGAACGGCTACAGGATGGATGACTGCTCGCATGTTATGTCGGTAACAAAAAGTATTTTTGCGCTGCTGATTGGTATTGCGATTGATAAGGGGCAGATAAAAAGTGTGGACAATAAGGTGCTGGATTATTTTCCGGAGTATAAGGTAAAGCACGGCGAGAAGACAATTTATGATGTGACGATTAAACACCTGCTTACGATGAGGGCGCCGTATAAGAGCAAGGGTGACCCGTGGAGCAAGGTGTGTTCGAGCGAAAACTGGACTTACACTTCTCTGGATTTTCTGGGCGGCCGCAAAGGGCTCACGGATGAGTTTAAGTATTCGTCAGTATGTATTCATATTTTAACTGGCATTCTTTATAAGGCTACGGGGATGATTACTGTGGACTACGCAAACAGGTATCTGTTTGAACCGCTTGGCATTCCAGCTCACAAAAACTTTTATGCAAAGTCTGCCGAAGAGCACAAAGAGTTTACAATAAGTAAGCTCCCTAAAGAAGATGTCTGGTTTGCTGACCCACAGGATCTTGGAACTCCGGGGTATGGACTTTGCATGACTGCCAGCGACATGGCAAAAATCGGGCAGATGTGTTTGAACAAAGGTGAGTTTAACGGACAGCAGATTGTATCGTCAAAATGGATTAAGGAGATGACCGCACCTCGTGCTGTTGAAGGCAATCACTTCCGCGGAATGGAATACGGTTACCTTTGGTGGATAATCAGCCGTAAAAAGGGAATCTATGCCGCCATTGGAAACAGCGGCAATGTAATTTACATAAACCCTGAGAAGAAAATTGTTGTAGCCGTTGCTTCGTATTTTAAGCCAACGATTTTTGACCGCGTAGATTTTATTCAGCGTGAGATTGAGCCGAGGCTTTTGCACGAACAATAATTACTGCTGCAATTACTGCAATCAAAATTACGGAAGCAGCAATAATCAGGATTAAAACAATTGAGTTATTTTTTGGTTCAACATAAGAACGTTTTGCCGGTATAAAATGCGACTCAACAATATCACCGTTTCCATCGAGCAGAGTATGAGTAATACCTTCTTTTGAAACCTTAAAATAGCTCAAGCCACTTT
>JAEETM010000158.1 GCA_016290335.1 Treponema sp.
CGGAGCGTTTTGCAGTAGGAGATGACCAGCAGCCTTGGGGAAATGACATCACGAATAATATACGAATTGCAACGGTTTATGCCGAATGCCGTGCGGGGCTTAATCTGCTGAAAGTCAGTCCTGTAACACCGAATGTGGTACTCGAAAAAATCGTAATCCACAATGCTAACAAGCCAATGCTTAAATCATACCTTGGTGCGCCGGAAACATACAGGGTACAATAAATAAAAAAAATACAAAACTCTTTTCTAGGTATTTGCAATTCCTTCAATAAATAGTAAAATAAGATATTATCTATTGGGGGAAAAATATGGAAGAAATACTTGAGTTGTTACGTCAGAATGCCAGACTGAGCATTGAAGATATAGCCGCAATGACAAAAAAAGATGCAGCCGAGGTCGCCGCGATTATTAAGAAAATGGAAGATGACGGGGTTATTCTCAAGTACGCAGCCATCATTAATCCGGAAAAAGATAAAGTTGCTAAGGATAAGGTTTGTGCCGAGATTCAGATTCAGGTACAGCCGCAGCGTGAGCATGGGTTTGATGCCATTGCTGACCGCATTTACAGATTCCCGCAGGTAAAATCGCTTTATCTTATGAGCGGCGGTTATGATTTGAAGGTAATTATTGAAGGCGACAACTTAAAGGATGTTGCTTTGTTCGTTAGCGAAAAGCTTTCTACTTTGGAAGGTGTGCGCTCTACAAAAACAAACTTTGTTCTTAAAACCTACAAGGAAAACGATATTGTTTACGTAGCTGATGAGCGTGATCGCCGTGAAGGGGTGCAGGCCTAATAGCTTTCAAATGGAGTGTATATTATAGATGAATAATCGAGAAGATAGATTTTCCAGAAAGATGGAGGCAATTCAGCCTTCTGGAATACGAAAGTTTTTTGAGCTTTGTATAGGTCATGATGATATTATTTCGCTTGGTGTAGGTGAGCCGGATTTTGCAACTCCGTGGGTAATGCGCGAAGAAGCTTTTTATCATCTTGAAAAAGGACACACCTCTTATACTTCAAACTGGGGTTTGATTGAGCTCCGTGAAGAAATAAGCAAATATCTTGCACGCTATAATCTTTACTACGATCCAAAAACTGAGATTCTGCCTACAATCGGTGCTTCGGAAGGACTGGACCTTGTTCTTCGTTCTATTTTGAATCCTGGTGACGAGATTATTGTATGCGAGCCTTGTTATGTAAGCTATCAGCCGCTTGCCGATTTGTGTGAAGCAAAGGTAATCCATCTTGATACAAGCAAAAACGGTTTTTATCCTACAGCAGAACAGATTGATGCAGCCTGTACGTCAAAAACAAAGGCTGTAATGTTCTGTTCACCAAGTAATCCTACTGGAAGAATTATTCCGGCAGCTGAGCTTGAAAAAATTGCAGAAGTTGTTAAAAAACATAAAATCTGGTGCTTGAGTGATGAAATCTACTGCGAGCTTTTATACGATAATCACAAGCATGTTTCAATCGGTCAGTATCCTGGAATGAAGGATTATGCCATTATTTTCAACGGCTTTTCAAAATCCTTTGCCATGACAGGCTGGCGTATCGGTTATATTGCCGCTACCCACGATTTACTTTCTCTTTGCTGCAAGCTCCATGCCTATAATTCAATCTGTCCGCCTATTTTCAGTCAGTATGCCGCAACAGAAGGCTTGCGAAACGGATGGGATGAAGTTGAAAAAATGCGTGTAAGCTACCAGCAGAGGCGAAACCTTATGCACAAGGCGTTTATTGATATGGGATTGCCTTGTACCGAGCCGGAAGGAGCATTCTATATGTTCCCGGATATCCGTCCTACTGGAATGACTTCAGAAGAATTTGCAACTGAGCTGATTCAGAATTATAATGTAGCTGTAGTACCAGGTAATGTTTTTGGAGATGGCGGTGAAGGCTTTATCCGCTGCTGTTATGCCACAGACATTAACAAAATAAAGGTTGCTATGGAAAGAATTGCCGAACTGGTAAGAAAAAGAACCGGAAAATAGTCCGCAAGTTTTGTACGGAAAACTTTGCACGGAGGTTTTTGCTGATGTTGATTACTGCTCTTATTACAATTGCAATTATTGCTGCTATTGTGACTATTGTTCTAATTGTGTCAACAAGTGGAAAAAAAGATAAGAAAAGTACTAAAACAAATACAAACATCCAGCGAAAGGGTAAGTCTTCTGTAATAAAGGAATATGAAAAGAAGCTTGTCCACGATCCTCATAATGTTCCGGCTTTGGAAGCTCTTGGTGATATTTATTACGATTCCGGTGAATGGGAAAAAGTATGGGGTGTTTATAAAACCCTGTACGAAATCTCTACTGCTCATATAGAAATAAATATGGCAAAAACTACCGGAAGACTTGGAATTGCCGCCTTTAATCTTGAAAAGTATGATGATGCTATAAGCTATCTTCTTTCTTCTTCCAGAAAAGATTCAGAAAACTTCGATGTAAATTATCATCTGGGAAGATCATTCTTTGAAAAAGGTGCTTATGACAAGGCCATTATCTGTTATAAAAAATGCCGCCTTTTGTCGCCAGAAAGTAACCTTATCAACGAAGCTCTTGCAATGTGTCTCTTTAAGGTACAGAAATATAAAGAGAGTCTTCCATTCCTGAAAAAGGTTCTTGAAGAACAGCCTGATAATAAGGAAGTTCTCTATAACATGGCTATTGCTATGGCAGAAAGCGGTTACAGGGACAGAGCGTTAAAGGTTTTCATCCATCTCAGACCGGATCCTGTTTTTGGTGCTCAGTCATGTCTTGAAGCTGGAAAAATGCACGAATATATGAAGGATTTTACGGCAGCAGTTCAGGATTACGAAATTGGAATGAAGCTTGAAAATGTTCCAGATAAGATTGCAGTACAGATTCTTTATCGTTGTGCGGTAGCTTATATTGGTCTTAATAACATTCCTCGTGCACTTACACTCTTAAAGCGCATTCAAGCAACACATGCGGGCTACAGGGATGTAGATACACTTGTTGTCCGTTATCAGGAGCTTAATCAGAACAGAAACTTCCAGGCTTACCTTATGACAGGAACAAGTGACTTTGTTGTTCTTTGCCGTAATTTTATTTCTTTTTACTTCAAAGATGCTTTTGTAAAGATTGAGGATGTTGCAATTGCAGCTGAAAATGTTGAAATAATATGTTTTGTTTCTGCAAATAAGTGGCAGTCAAAGGTAATGTTCCGTTTTTACAGGTCACAGACAATAATCGGTGATATTTACATAAGAGAGTTCCATACAAAAATCAGGGACACAAAATGCGATAACGGCTACTGTGTTACTTTGGGAACCTTCTCCGACAGTGCACACAAATATACAGAAGGCCGTCCAATTGATTTGATAGAAAAGGATGAGCTTTCAAAGATTTTGAAGAAAATAAGCCTGAATAACTAGGCTTGAAAATCTGATGTTCGCAGAAAGGGTGGGGAAATGAACATTTGTCTTTTTACACAGGAAGAAATTACAAAGCCTCTAAGTAAAAAAGATGAACGTGGTGAGCATATCATCAAGATTCTTCATAAAAAAGCCGGCGACACTTTTACAGCCGGTATTCTTGGCGGACAGTCTGGTACAGCAACAATAAATAAAATAGATGATGAAGGCATTTCTTTTACCTTTGAGCCTTCTGGTAACGGAAAACCACTCAATCCCCTTAAAATGATTATTGGTTTTCCCCGCCCGATTCAGCTTAAGCGGCTTTTGCGTGATATTGCAGCACTGGGAGTTTGCGAGGTTCACCTTACCGGTACCGAGCTTGGCGAAAAGTCGTACATGCAGTCTACACTTGTAGAAAAAGGAAATGCCTATAAAATGCTTTATGACGGAACTGTTCAGGCTGGAAGCACCTTTGTTCCTGAGCTTTTTCTTCATAAAACACTTTCCGAATGCCTAAGCTTTCTTGACGGAAAAAGTTCAATCCGCCTTGCGCTTGATAATAAAAATCCTGCAATGCGATTACAGGCTGCACTGGAACAAAAAGTGTCTGCATCATTGGGAAAAGAACAAAATCAGATTGTAGCAGCAATTGGAAGTGAACGTGGCTGGACAGATAAAGAACGAAGCCTGCTCGAAGCAAACGGCTTTATTCGCTGCGGAATGGGCGAAAGAATAATGAGAACAGAAACAGCGGCAACAGTTGCCGGTTCAATTATATTAAATTACATGGAGTGTCTATGACAAACGATAGAATTAAGGAAATCCTGCTTGATATTTACGAAAGTGAGCTTGATTTTACAGTAACTCAAACAGGAAAAGAAAGTAAAAGGGTTAATGGTTTTTATAAGCCCGATACCCACGAGATTTTTCTCCACAATCTGAACTTTAAGTCAGAAAATCAGCTTATATATACAGCCGTGCATGAATATACACATCATGTAGTTACAGAGCAAAAACTTAAGTTTGACCCGTCTTATTCCTGCAACTCAAAGGTTCATACTCAGGAGTTCTGGGCAAAGTTTGGAGAGCTTCTTAGTGCAGCAGAGCAGAAGGGCTATTATTCTTTGGGCTGGGAAAGTAATCCTGAGTTAAAAGCTCTTACAGAAGATATAAAAGAAAACTATCTTGCAAAAAACGGCCAGCTTATGCTTGATTTTGGTAAAAAGCTTTCACGCGCCTGGGAGCTTTGCAAGGAAGCAGATATCCGTTACGAAGATTATATAGACCGTGTTCTCTGCCTGCCACGCAGCTCTGAACGTGATATCCGTAAAGTTTCTGCTGTAGAGGTAAATCCTGCAATTGGTTTTGAAAACATGAAGGTTGTAGCTTCTGTAAAAAAGAAGGATGACCGTGCAGACCTTGAACAGGAGTTTTTGCAGGGTGGAAAAAGTCCTTCTACA
>JAEETM010000055.1 GCA_016290335.1 Treponema sp.
TGCTTTTTCCGTTCATTGGCAGCTTTATACTCCTCCATTTGCTGAGGTGAATAAAAACCGTCCTTCCAGTTAAAGCGGGAACTTTCCGGCAACGGTTGACCACGAGACATTGAAGTTGAAATTGCTTTAATCTGGCTGCGGGTAACCTTAGTTTTAGAGAAATCAACAAGTATTCTCTTAAAGCCTGCCTGAGTTATGAAATTAACTTTATCTGTAATTGCAAAAGGTTCTTCCGGCATAACAAACGAACCATCTTTTGTAGAGTTAACCTTAAATACAGATTCTTCCTTGTCGGTAAAGTAAGTAAAATCATAATCCTTAGGAAGCTTGAATCGCATTCGGAACAAAGCAGGATAAGCAAAAACCGGAACAAGAACTCTGCCCCGTACATTCTGCTCAAAAGTATCTTCAAGGTTTCTTCTGGAGTTTTCGTAAGGCATTATAAAGGCATTTACATTCTGATTTTCAAGCCAGGAAACTGCCCAACGGTTGAACGTATAAAGATAAGGTCCGCCAATCATATTTACTGCAAAAGGCTTGAGCATCTGAATGTGTGCAAGATTATTTACAACAAAGTTATTAAAGCCATCTTCAATAAGCTGGGAAAGCTCGTTTTGCAAAGCTTCTTCCTGAGCCGCAGAACAGAACGGATCAAGGGAAATGTAAATCTGCTTTTTTGATACAGGAAGTACTGTTTTATGATTAAGCAAATCGTAAGAGGTTTCGGAATTATACTCTACTATGTATCTTACAGGATTTAAGCCCTGAACAGTAAAGAAGTCTGGAATTGAAGAAACCTGAGCATATACTCCTTCCGGGAAATAAGACAGCTCATTATCTTTTACAGGAGTTACATCCAGAATAGGAAGCAGTTCATCCTTTGGCTGACGTCTGTACCGGCCCAAATCATTCGGCAGAATATGCTGGTAACGCTTTGAACCCGATTTTATCTGAAGCAGATAAACGCTGTCGCCAACAGTAAAGCCTTTTGGAATATCAATCCAGCGTTTTTCATTATCATCAATTTCTACAGTTCTGACTTTATGGCTTTCGCGGCCCGTATCATCTTTTTTATGAAGACGGATTGAATCCCCCGGATCCGGCTCATAGCTGCCACCTTTCAGACAGGCAAGCTGAATTGAAATGCGCTCACCTTCTGCATTCTTTCCAGCCCCACTCTGATTAAGAGCCTCCACCAACTCCTTCGGCGCAGGCTTAGTTGCAGCAATATTTCCAAGGAAAATACCCGTTCCGCCCGCCTGCTCCGGGTTCAATATTTTTTCAGCCGCATTATCAACCCCGTCATCAAAGCTTTTAAAATCATACCAGTATGTTGTTTTTGAGCGCGCAAAGTCCGAAGCAAGCATTCGTTTACCGGCCGCAATCGAACCTTTTTTATCTTCCTGATAATGGTCAATTACATAGCGGTAAGCAGAAACAACACTTCCAACATATTCCGCACTTTTCATTCGTCCTTCAATCTTAAACGAATCTACACCGGCTTTAATCAAATCCGGTATTTTATCAATCAGCTGTAAATCGCATGGAGAAAAATAATACCCCTGTTCTATTCCGCCTGGAACCTCTGCTGTATAAAAACGACGACACGCCTGTGCACACATTCCCCTGTTTGCAGATTTACCGCCAAGGAAGCTTGAAAAAAGACAAAGGCCTGATTCACTTACACAAAGAGCTCCGTGAACAAAAACCTCAAGCTCTGCCTGAGTTTCCTGCTTTATTTTTGCAATTTCACTTAAACCAAGCTCGCGGGCAAGAACTGCACGCTTTACACCGTTTGCCTGAAGCAGCTTAACAGCATTTGCACTTTCTACATTCATCTGGGTAGAAGCATGAAGCTCCAGATTCGGAAAAAACTCCTGTGCCATACGCATAATGGCATAATCCTGAACAATAAGGCCATCCGGCTTTACCTCGTTCAAATATGAAAGGAATCTGTAGAGGCGTTCGGTTTCGCGTTCTTCGCAGACTGTATTTACCGTAACGTAAATCTTTTTTTTCTGTCTGTGGACTGACTCAACGGCGGCTTCAAACTGATTCCAGGCAAAGTTGGTGGTTCTCATTCGGGCGTTAAAGCTTTTGAGACCTAAATATACGGCATCGGCACCTTCACCGATTGCGGCATCGAGAGATTCTATATTTCCCGCGGGGGCTAGTAATTCTACCATAAGATAGAATGTAGCATAAAACAGCGAAATGTACAAATATTATCAGGGCAACCGTATTATAACTAATTTGATTAAAAAATGGCTTCCGGTCGTGATTCACAGGACAAAATCGCGCAATATTGCGCTAGACGCTGCATGTGGTATAGGAACTATTTAACTGCCGCTCCCGCGGCATCCACATATGCAGAGTCTTTTTGCCCTATGCCTCACTCCCTCCCGCCACCTTTTAGGTTAATAAGCTATAATACGGTTGCCCTGCAAACATTACAACACCCCAGGGCTTGCCTCCGCTGAAACCATCCAATCATCTTGGCCAGCGGCAACCGGGTATCCAACTTCATCTCCAGCCAAGACCTTTTGTTGCAAAGCCTGGGCATTCTGGCGGGAGAGAGTTTTGGTAGCGGTGAGGCCGGTGGTGATAAAGGCGTTTTCGATGCTGCCAGATGGATAAATGCTGCAGTCGTCGATAAGCTGGGAATAGGAAATAAAGTTTTTGGTCCATTCTTCAACGTTTTCGGCGCGGTACATAAGTGCATCGAGGATTTTTTCACTGGCACTGTCGCGTACAAAGATTATGTCGGTTTTGTTTCCAAGGGCAGTTGCAGTCTGGTCGGTCCATAAATCTCGTATTTCCGGGCTTGTGTAAGATGAAGTTGCCTCGGAAAGATTTTCTGTTAACTCGCTGATGCATCCGTTGCCTCTGTTGCGAAGATGAACAACAAATACTTCCCCGGCTTTAACTTCTACAGCAGGGAAAGAATACTTTTTTTCTTCTCCATCATAAGCGCTGCAAAGCTCAAGCCCCGCAAGATTTCCGTCCGTTAAAGAAAGAAACTCTATAAACTCGTTTCTATAGATTCCGGCTGCCTTTTCCTGTGAACGCTGGGAACTTATACTTTCACTCTGAATCTCCGTCATAACGATTTTTGCCTGCCTTGCATTAAAACCGGTAAACGGAATACAGAACGTTAAAGAATTACCGTATTCATCCTTTACAACACCATACAGTTCATACTTTTTACCAATCTCTGTACTCTGCTCAAGATTCAGCAATACAACATTTTTTTCTGTATTCACAGAGTTTACAGGAATACTTCCATTCAGCCCCGCCGCAGCAGACAAAGCCGAAGATAAGGTACCGTCCGTGGAATGTTCATCAGAATCTGAAACACCAGGCAGAACAGGCGAAACGACACAACCAGAAAGGCTTACGTTTTCCGAAAAGGTCATTTCAATGGAAGCTTCATCCAGTACTGCAAACCTCTGAAGCAGCGGCGGAGAATAATCTCCTTCGAGTATTTTAATTCCTTCAGTAGTTACCTTACAGCCAACAGGCGACACCGAAAATAAAGTGATTGAAGTAAGGATAAAAGTCTGACACAGAATAACTCCGACTTCTTTAAGCTTTCTTTTCATCACAGCTTTTTCAATAACAGTTTTTTTCATAACAACCTCCAAAAAAAATTGGTATGGATTTAACAAATCCATACCAACTATTCCAGGAGGTTTTATATGTCCACTAAAAACCATTATTAATATAGTCAAAACTTATAGATTTCGGACCATATATTTTATAAAAGTTTTGTTATATTTAATTATTTTATAGCTCCGGCTTCTACCATGTATCTGATTGAAACGCCTGTATCATCTTCAACAGTTTTTTCAACAACAAAGATAAAGTTCTTTTCTGTCTTGTCGCACATAATACGTTCAATCTTATAATTACTTACACCTTTTCTTACAACATCTGGAGAACCAATCTGAGTTCTTGAAATAAGATTACCGTCGCCATCCTTCTTTTCTACCATGATATAGAAAGAAGATTTTACATTCTGACCATAACCTGAAATTGTCGGAACAAGCTGAATGTTATAAGTATTAGGCTTTTCAATATCTGAATGGATAAAATCCTTGAAAACTATTTTATCTGTTCCAGTTTTATTTGCATCATCACAAATATAGAGAACCTTGTCTGGTCCTGCTTTCTGGCAATTCAATTCCTTCATGTGATAAAAGCTTTTTGCTTCGAGAGCCTGGTAAACTTCCTCACCTGTCTTGTCAGCTGTAACAGCAGTTGGCTTCATCTTAAATACACCGCTGTCTACAAAATCATTCTTTGATATTTCTACCTGATAGATTTCTGCCCATCCCTGATATTTTTTATCAGTTCTTCCATACTGTCCGAAAACATAGTATTTTCCATCCTCTGAGAAACCTTTATCTACAAAAGTAGCAACATCACCTGCCGAAAGACAAGCTGCAGAAATCAATAAAAATAAACCCGATAAAACTGTTTTTTTCACTTTGTTCCTCCCGAACTCATCAGTTAAATTATCACTTTTATTTTCGGTTTTTTTCTTTTACACTTTACTATTATTTATCATACCGATACTATTTAGATATGACCGTAAAAACAAGAAATAGACTAAGTCTTGGGCTTTTTTTTATTGCAATCAGTATTTTCACTTTCGATGCCTTAATTTTAGTGTTAAAAATACTTCGTGGTGATTTTGATATTTCTTCATTACCAAACTACGGAATGGGCAGAGGCTTTCTGACTAATTATAATCCTTATTTTGTGATTGCGGCACTTTTTGTTCAGATTCTTTATGTAATTACCACCAGCTTTCTGCTTTTCAGGATTTTTGAAAAAACACAGGCTTCGGATATTGTCTACTTTCATCTTTTTCTTGTTTCCTGCCTTATAGATTCCTTCCGCTTGTGGGTTCCGCTTTTTAATGCGTTTAATTCTTATTCGAACCTGCTTGTTTTTTGTGGAAATGCCGTTGTTTTTGCCAAGCTGCTTATTCCCTTTTCTCTGCTGTTTACTGTTTATATGGGTGATGTTGAAAAGCGTCAGGATATTGAAAAAAACATTTTCATTCTGTTCTGTACGGCTTTTTTCTTTGCCCACTATATTCCATTAAATACTGCAATTACAAAACCAAACTTTTCGGTAGATTACAGTTTTTCTACAATTTTAAATATTACAACTGCAGTAATCATTGTAAGCTGTACAGTACATCTTTTTATTCAGAACTATCATAACAGACGTTCTCAAAAAACTGCGATTGGATATCCACTTCTGTTTGTGGGAATGTCAATTCTGTTTCATTCGGTGTCTATTCTTTACTTTATTATTGCGGTACCGACGTTAACGGTAGGAACTATTCTGTATCTTAAGGGATTGCACAATCAGTACCTTTGGGACGATTAATTTATTTGAACGATTAAATTATTTAAGCGATTAAAATACCTGTGTCAGGAACATGTAAAAAGAACCGATTGCTATAGGAATCATCAGATTATCAAAATCGGCAAGTGGTAAAACTTCTATAATCATGGCAAGGAATGCAACCAGGAGGCTGATTTCTACCCGCTTTGTTACACATAATGTAGAAATAAATACTGCTATAAAACAGGCAAGGCTGCCTTCAAAGGTTTTTCCGCCGGCCTTTGGGATTTTATGCTTACCGCAGATTTTTCCTACAAGGCTTGCAAGTCCATCTCCAAAGGAAAGCGCATAGATTCCAACCTTGGCATAATCAAGGGGTAAAACAAGGGCTGCAAAAAGAATACCAAAAACAAGTGTTATTGGACCAAGCACGATTTTGCCTTCATCACGTTCTCGGGCAGCCGCATTTGTTATCTGAGAAATAAGAGGAACAGGGTGACCTTCCAGCCTTAGAAGTTCACAGAAATAATAAAGAATGACGATTACCATAAAGCCGATAATAACCGGCCAGTAAGCAATTTTTAAAAGAAAAGGTATTGCCGCACTGCACAGGTGAATCAGCTTTCGGAATATTTCTTTTAATAAAACCTTCTTATCTTCAATCATAGCTTTTCTGTATCCGTAAGCGTTTTTGGAATATCAATATAGATTGAAGGCTCAAAGTCTGGAGAAGGATGAGTTACATACTTAATGTTTTCTGCAGCAAGGTTACTTCCTTCAAGTCTGAGCAGAGTTTTCTGATTTCGTGTTAATGCATCCCACGCTCTTACTGACTGCTGGAACTGAACAATAGATTCTGCATTTTTCTGACTGTCGCCTGTTCGCCTTGCAAGACGATGCAGAACTACACCGTAATTGTTTGCGGCATAAAGATAAAGATCAACTAAATCATACTGGTCTGCATTTGTCTGTGGGTAAACACTTCCACCGGCATTCTGTATTTCAAGGTCAAGCTCAGAAATAAGCTGTTCGAAATAACCTTCTGCTGCATAATCATCATTGCGGAGAGCCAGAGTATTTGCCATAGAATATAGAAGATTTCGCTGCTTCTGGTTACCCTCACCTGCCTTCATAAAGGAACCAAGCGCTTCCTGATAATTCTTTTTCTTATAGCTCATATAACCGAGTCGGTAACGGATAGAAGGATTATCGTTTCCAAGCTCAACAGAGTTTTTATAATTTACTGCAGCATTATCATAATCTCCGGCAAGAAGATAATTTATATCTCCCAAATCTGCATAAAGAACTCCAACATCTTTATTTCCCGTAAAGCCGGCATTTTCCTTTTCTGCGGTATAAAGTGTAATTCCCTTTGTATACTGTTCCTGTGCCTGAAGATAATCATTTGTCTTAATGTAATTTTCACCAAGCAGTCTGTAAGAATCAATGAACTTGTAAATATCTCTGTGAGAAAGCTGAGGTGCCTTATTGAACTTATCGATTGCCTTGTTCAAGGTTGGCTCAACATATTTTATTTCGCTTGTATTGATGTAATATTTTGCAAGATTATAAAGAGCAACTGGATTTTCCTGATCCATTTTTACTGCACGCTGAAGCAAAGCTCTCAAACCTTCAATCTGATAACGGAAGCGTTCTTCTGATGGAGATACAGGTCCATACATTTTTTCAAGGAGATAACCGCCAAGCTCTGTCCAGTCTTCTGAACTGAGAGATTTTTCATCGCGTTCAAACATTTTCTGATAACCGATTACCTGCTGTAAATTATCAGAACGGATATAATAACGCATCATTCTTGAAGTATAAAGATTGTTAGGCTTATATAACTGCATGAGGTTCATATACTGGTCTCGTGCGGCATCAAGCTTTTCAGAATCCTGTTTTTCTGTTCCCCACTCCAGGAAAATGTCTCCAAGAAGAAGAAGTCCGTCTGCATCGTTTACGTGATAGTCAAGAACCTGTCTTCTTGTTATTTCTTCTGCCTTTGAATAATTTGCAAGAGGATCAAGCTCCATCTGTGCATATTCAATTCCGGCCTGCTTGTCGTGGTCAAAATAATAAAGAATCTTCATATATATATCTGCTGCACGCTGATACTGTTTATGTTCTTTATATTCCCGTGCATATTTGAAGAACCACTTTTTCTTCATTTTGTATGATGCAGCCTGGTCGAACTTCATCTGAGCCTGTGAGTATTCATCAGACTGGAGCAATGTATAGCCCTGCTTGTAATACTTAGAGGCTTTTGCAGGAATGTAAATGCAGTTCTTTGTAAAGTTGAACAATCCCCAGGAAACAAGAACGGCAAGCAGGAATACGAGTGCGCCCGGCAGGATTTTATTTTTAAGCTGATATTGAATCGATTTCTTATAAGCATCGTACTCTTCTGCTGTTCGGTGTTCATAATCGCGTGGAACAGGAATTGAAGTATCGAGCATTTTTTCAAGCATTGCCGCAATCTGTCGTGCAGGTGCTTTATTCAATATCTTTTCTATGATTTCAAACTCAGCGTCGTCTGTAAACTCGTCCTGAACAATTAAGTCTTCAAAGGCAAGTCGTACATTAAGAGGATATTCGTTGAAGTTCTTTAAGAACTTGGCATACTGTTCGTCTGATAAAGTGTTTGGAGGAAGCTCTCCACCGGAAATACCCTTGCTGAAGTCTGGCACATCAAGCTTTTTACCGGCTGCAGGCTTTGCATCTTTTTTAGGTTCCTGAACTGTTTCTACATCGGAGAAGCCCGGGATTTCAAAATCGCTGCCGTCAAAAGAAAAGTCATCATCACCAGAGCCTGCGCCCGGATTCATTGCGGTGTCTGTATCTGGAATACCAAAATCTACATCTTCCATTCCAGATGTATCAAAGGTTTCTACCGGGCCGCTGTCGTAATCAAAGCCTTCTTCGCCTGAATCTGAACCGGAATCAAAGCCTTCATAATCAGGAACATCGCCACCGGCAGAACCAAAAATATCGCCGAAATTATCTTCACCACTTTCTGTTTCGCCGGCCGGAATGTCATCGAATGGCACTGAAACATCAGGCATTGAGTCTAAATCATCAAGAGAAACAGATTCAAAACCAGAAGATGAAGGTTCACCAAAATCTGAACCAAAATCATCACCAGAACCGGCACCTGAATCTTCTCCAGCTCCGCCGGGAAGTTCTATATCATCAGGATTATACAAGCCTTCAGGGACTGCACCGGAAAGGTTGTCATCGTCAGAAACGTTATCATCACCAGAAAAATCTGTTGAAAAATCATCTGAAAAATCAGAAGAAGGTGCATCAAAATCAGGAAGAGGACCAAGGTCGCCTAAATCTGAAGAATCAAAGCTGTCTGTTTCTGGTAAGTCAAAATCACCGGCAGAAGGAGTTTCAAAATCTAATGGTGCTTCATCCGGTGCATCTTTTATTATGTTTACGCCACCCTCTTCATCTGATGGTTCAAGCTGAACAGGTGCATCAAAATCAAGCGGCATATCAAAATTATCTGGAACAGAAAAATCGTCTTCTTCGGCAGCAGCTGGTGTTACACTTTCAGAACCAAAATCAGAGCTTCCAAAATCCATATCAAAGGATTCTGCAGCTGCTCCTGAAGGTTCATCAAATGACGGTGTTTCAGGGATTTCCGGAATATCAAATGGAGAAGGTTCCGGAGCTGAAGGAGTTTCTTCTGCTGCCGGCTGATTCATTCCAAAAATAGCTTTTAGCTCATCCGGCATATCAAAACCAGCAGATGATTCTGTTGAAGCTGGTATTTGTGGTTCAGGTTCTTTTGCAGCTGGTTGTTGAGGAGCTTTATCTGATTCTGATTTTGTTGCATCAAAAATCTTATCTTCTTCAACTACAACGTTATCAAAATCTGAAAGGTAATCATCGGATTCTGTCTTCGGAGCTTCTTCAAAACCGGCTCCTTCAGAACCGTCAAAGCCGGCACCTGCAAGAAGTGCATCCAGGCCCATATCTGCAACAGAGATTTCCTGAGGTTCTTCCTGCTGAGGAACTTCTTCCTGAACTTCAGGCTCCGGTTCGTCCATAAACATAGACAAATCTGGCATACCAGAATCATCACCGCCAGATTCTGAAGAAAAATCAACTACTGGGGCAAGAAGGGATGATAAATCAGGGCCGCCCTGCTCTACTACTTCTTCACTGGAAGATGAGGTTGAAGCTTTACTGCCGCCACCGGTTATATCAGAAAGGTCATCATCAACTACGGAAGCCTTTTTCTCAAGCGGTACTTCCGGCATTCCAAGAACGAAATCTTCTGCATCGTTATCAACTTTTATAGTTTTTGGAATAGGAACTTTGACAGGCTTTTCACCACGAGAAGCACGAAGCGTAATTTCGTCACCGAGAGACAGGATATCCTTTTCGAATTGTTTAAGTTGACTTAGACCTGGCATACTATTTTAATTTTACCCCACATTTCCCATAAATTACAAGTATACTACTATTCATTTAATCTACGGTAAAAAGAGGGATTGACTTTAACTTTTCTTATATATAAATGCAATTACAACGGTTCGCATTTTTCAAAACTTTAATTATGCAATTGCTAAACTTCATTTCTTTTTTGCCGATAGATGAAATATGAAAAGACGAAGATTTTTCTCGATTGCGGCCACGATGCTTGTGTGGATGGGGGCTGCAGCGGTACAGGGATTCTCTAAAGAGGCGGAAATTATTTATCAGCCGTATGAGCTGGATGTGGCGATTCACAATATTGAAAAGCCGTGTGCACCAGTAATTACCGAAAATTATATTATTTTTACTGCGAGTCCTGAAAACCGTTCTGTGGGAATTGCATTTGATTTTGAAGATTATAAAATCATTCACCCCTTTACAAAGCTTAATCATATTGACGTTGACGGGAACAAAGTACCGCAGCATCTTTTTTACTGTTACGAAAGGCAGCATAAATTAACGCAGATTAAGTACAGGGTGATAATGGACGGTCTTTGGACTACAGATCCGCTGAATCCGAATAAATATTACGACGAAAACATAAATCTTTACTTTTCTGTGGTTGAAGATAAAAAGAGCATTATAAATAACACCGAAATCACAAAATCAGATGCGGTTCGCTTTATTTACAAGGGAAAATCCGGGCTGCAGCTTCATCTGGCAGGAACCTTTACAAACTGGGATCCGTGGATTTATGAGCTTAAAGAAACTTCGGCAGGATTTTATGAACTTTCGCTGCCATTGCCTAAAGGAAAATATTACTACAACTATTATATCGGGCTTACACCTGTTACCGATAATACGAATCCAAGGAAAGAGTATACGGCGGATGGAAGAAGTGTAAGCGTGATAGAGGTAAATTAAGCTTTACTTAAAGCGTTTTGCCAGTTCCTGGAGTTTTTTCATGTCCATGCCTTTAAGGCTGTTGAGGTCCATATCGGCAGGGAGACCACCCATACCACCGAGACCGCCAGCGCCTCCCATCATGCCGGGGTTAATGCCCATCTGGTTCATGAGTTTACCCTGCATGCCTTTGTTGCGGCTGACTTTTTTCATCATAAGCTTTGTTTTTTCAAACTGCTTGAGCAATTTGTTAACTTCGGCAACGGTTGTTCCAGAGCCTTTGGCAATTCTCTTGCGGCGGCTTGGCCCGATTATAAGGTGATTCAAACGTTCCTTGTATGTCATTGACTGAATGATTGCTTCGTTGCGCTTTAAGGCTCCCAAATCCATCTGAGAAGCATCTACGCCGGACATTCCAGGCATCATATCAAGCAGAGACTGCATGTTTCCCATCTTTTTAACAGACTGGAACTGTTCAAGCATATCCTGAAGTGTAAACTCGTTGCGCTGGAGCTTTTTCTGAAGCTTGAGGGCTTCTTCGGCATCAACCGTTTCCTGAGCTTTTTCAACGAGCGAAACAACATCACCCATACCAAGAATACGGCTTGCAATTCGTTCAGGGTGGAAAATCTCAAAATCTTCTGTTTTTTCACCAGTACCAATAAAGAGGATTGGTTTACCGGTAATTGTTTTAAGAGAAAGAGCCGCACCACCACGAGCATCAGAATCAAACTTGGTGAGGATAACGCCTGTAAGTCCAAGCTGCTCATCAAAGGATTTTGCAATTTCCACTGCATTCTGACCGGTCATTGAGTCGGCAACAAGCAGAACTTCAACAGGATCGGTAGCTTTCTTAATTTTTACAAGCTCGGCCATCATCTCTTCATCAATCTGAAGACGACCGGCAGTATCTATAATAATTACATCGTTTCCATTTTTGCGGGCAAAGCTGATTGCATCCTTAGCGTTCTGAACGGCATCCTTATTGTTTTCCTTGTAAACCGGAACACCAATTTTTTCACCAAGCTGACTCAACTGTTCAACAGCGGCAGGACGAACAAGGTCGCAGGCTGCAAGAAGAGGATTTCGGCCTTCTTTTTTAAGGCGGGCAGCAAGCTTGTGGGAAGCAGTTGTTTTACCGGAACCCTGAAGTCCGAGCATAAGGATTACAGACTGTGTATCGGGACCTTTAAGGTGCAAATCCTGCTTTGTATCTCCGAGCATTGCAACCATTTTGTCGTAAACAATTTTGGTAAACTGCTGGCCCGGATTTACGGATTTAAGTACCTTTTCGCCCTTTGCTTCTTCAATCGTAGAGTTTACAAAACGGCGTACAACACGGAGGTTTACATCCGCTTCAAGAAGGGCCATTTTTATTTCTTCAACGGCATCTTCAATATTTTTTTCTGTGATAGTAGATTTTCCACTAAGTTTTCTTACAATTCCGCTGAATGTACTCGTGATTTTTTCAAGCATACCAATTCTCCTGTGTAACTGTCATTTTCGGGCTTGTCCCGAAAATCTTTATTTATCTCATCTTCATGGCAAGAGCCTTCATGTTGTCGCGGCTTACAAGCTGTATAAGGCATTCCTTTGGACTGCATTCCTTGTTCAGCACTTTATAAAGGCTTTCGCAAATAGGCAGTTTAAGGTTTTTCTGCTCTGTAATCTGTTTTACGTACTTACAGGCAACCGCACCTTCCGGCAAGTATCCGACTTTCTTTATGTTAGCAATCAAATCATCAAGATTTTCGAACTTATCGAGCATATCGGTTTTAACAATATCCTGACCAAAACGTCTGTTTCGGCCATATTTTGACTTACAGGTTACGTCCAAATCGCCTACCCCGCTTATTGAAGCAAAAGTCTGAGGATAAGGAGAGCCCATTGCCATACCAATTTTCATCATTTCGCTAACGCCGGCTGCAAGAAGAAGACTTTCTGTATTATCACCAAAGATTTCGCTTGTTTCTGCCATTGCATCGAGCATTCCATAAACGGTTGCGATTACGTTCTTAACTGCGGCACAAATCTGAACACCAATCGGGTCAAAGCTTGCGTAAGGCATAATGCAGCTGGAGGTTCTGAGTAAATCTCGCATTTTTACTGCATTACGGTGATGAAGGCTGGCACTTATAAGACCAGTGATTTTTCCAAGGGCAACTTCCTCTGCGTGGCTCGGGCCGGCAACATAAACAGTGCAGTCCTTGTAGCAGGGTGGCAGTGCTTCTTCCATTGTTTCAAGAATGAGCTTTGGATAATTGCCCGATGAAGGAACAAAGCCCTTTGTAACGGAGCCGATTATTGGAATGCCTTTTTGAATATCCGGTAAGTCCGTGAACTTTTTAATTGTTGATTCAAGGAACAGGGATGGTGTTGCAAGTATGATATAATCTTTTCCTGATGCAGCTGCTCTTATGTCGTTTGTTGCCTTAAGCTTAGTGTCCAGCTTATAACCGGGGAGATACATTTTGTTTTCGTGTTCCGCGTTGATGGAGGCAACAACTTCATCTTCCAGAGCCCACAATTCTACATCATTGCCACCGCGGGCCAAAGCAGTTCCAAGCGCAGTTCCCCATGCTCCACCGCCAATAATGCACACTTTATTCTGTTCCATTAGTACGTACTCCTGTGATAAATCATCTTAAAAAAATGACCTGCTAAGTTGCAGGTCATCATCTTTACTAAGAAAAAACTTCTTAGTACCATCCGTCTTCGCAGTCATTCCAGTCGAAAATCTCGTCTTCTTTGAACCACAAGCTAATTTCACGGGCAGCACTTTCGTCACTGTCGGAAGCGTGGATTATGTTTCTTGAAGTATGAATACAATAATCACCGCGGATAGTTCCTGGTTCTGCTTCTTCTGGTTTTGTTTTTCCTACAAGCTTTCGTGCGATTGTTACACAATTATCAGCCTGTAAAACCATTGCAATTACAGGTCCAGAAATAAGATAGTCAACCAAATCATCAAAGAACGGCTTGTCCTTGTGCTCAGCATAATGAGCTGCGGCTAATTCTCTTGTAGGATGAACCATTTTCAAACCTACAATTTTAAGCCCTTTTTTCTCCAGGCGGCTAATTACTTCGCCCATCAATCGGCGGTTTACAACTCCTGGTTTTAACATTGCAAAACATCTTGTCATAATTCGATTATTATAACGAAACATTTAGATTGTGGCAATGCTAGAGTAAACATCTTAAAACATCTGTAAACAGCATCCCCTTAATGCGTCTTAATCCACTCAATGTGCGCCAGCCCCCAGCTGAGCCAGTCGCGGTCATTCATCTGCCACCACAGGCCAATTTCTGCCAGTTTGCCTTCCAGTTCCTCAATCGATTTTTTACCGATATTGCGCATTTTCGAAATGCTGTCCTTTGACATTGCAGTTAACTCACTAAGCTTACCAATGTTCATTCGTGCCATGCAGTTGCTGCATCGTACCGAAAGCTCCAGATTTTTTACATCCATGTCCATAACTTCTTTGATTGTTTTCATAATAACTCCTGTGTTAATTTTTGCCGGCAAGAATTAAGATAATTCCACCTTTCCCATTTGGCAAGCCGCTACCCTCCAACAATTAAGATGAATATACTATACTAACTACTATACTTCCTTGCTCTTACTATTGACTTCTGAGTTTTCCGGGCTTATTTTATATCCTATGAAAAGCTTAGCCTTGAAATATATAAAAGAATCCGCCTTTACCTCTGTACGAGTTCAGGACCTGATGAACGAAAAACTCTTTCCCACCGAAGAGTTTGAAAATCCAAAAAAAGAAGCCATCTATAACGAAGCCCGCCCCTATCACAAAAACCAGCGCGGACTTATACGAATGTCAAAATATGTTTTTTCCGAAACAGCCGATATAAGGCGAAAGTGCCTTAGCAAACATGGACTTGAACTTTCCTTTTCTGATATCCGCTATGATTACGGACTTGCCGATTCGATTATTATTGATAATGATGTGTTTGCCAAACCTAAGGCTCCAATTATTTCTGATGATAAAAAAACGAAAATCTGGTACGTCAACTTTGCTTCCGAAAAAGCATTCACTGAATGGGGAAGCATGTCCACCAGCCAGGAAGCCTTTATGACAGTAGAAATGCCCCTTCTCCACAAAGCAAGCCTTTACTTGGATAAAGAAGCTACGTTACAATCAAGTCAATCTTCCACAATCTCGCACACCAAGTTTAATTCTTACGTCGTCTTCAAGCCCACAGAAAAATCTGAATTACGTTATCTTCCCAGCCCCCTTCTTTTTGAAAACGTACCTCAATGGGTAAGCATTTTTGGTGGTCAAAAACATAACGTAACATACGACAAAAAAAACAATGTAATTTCAATGATGTCCCCATTTGGCGGCGACGGAACTTACAAGGAGAAAGAAATCCTCTTTCTCTTTCTCACTCTTTTTACAGGATTTGGCGGAATCATAAAACGCGGACAAAAAGACAAATGTCCTTACACAGAAGTTCACACCGGCAACTGGGGCTGCGGCAATATGCGCAATAACAAGGAACTGATTTACCTTGCCCAGATTTATGCAGCAGATCTTTTCGGAATAGATAAGTTAGTCTTTCATAACATAGACAAAAACCTTATGGCAAACGCAATCGAAAAATGGAAGGCTCTTCCAGATAAGCTTTCATTTACTGACATTGTTACAATCTTCACTGATTATAATTTCACATGGCGGGAATAAAAATACAAGGAGGAAGAAACTTGAAAAACACAAACACAATCCATTGGAATGTACTCAACCACATCAACGGTATCTGCGACTCACTCATAAACTGCGAGCTCTCCCCAAGACAAACAAGTCTATATCAGACAACAATTCTTCGTCTGAATGAATACTTCGGTACCTCCGAAACTCAAACCTGGATTCTCTGCTTTGCAATTTACCAGCACTTCAACAACAATTCGCAGATTTACCCTAGCGAGTTCGCAGATTTTCTTTCTGTCAATGTTCTCAAGGTTGCGCAAATGTATAAAGATTTTCTCTATCTAAGAAAACGCAATTTAATTGATTTTACCGACACAAAATCCATCTTCTCAGTAACCTCCCGAGTAATCAAAGCTGTCCTGAACAACCAGAAGCTCTCCTTCAACTGTGGCGAAATCAGTTATTTTGATTTTGTTGCAAAAGCTGCAAACCTTTATGAAAACAATAAGTACACCGAAAACTCCCGCGATGATCTTGTATGCCAGCTGCAATCTCTGGAAGAAGTCAACGAGTCAATTCCTTTTGTTATCCGTAGCCGCAATCTTATTCAGGATGATAAAACACGTTTTATGTTTTATGATATGTGCAACGACAGTCTTTCAGGAATGCCAAGCTATCTTTGTTCTACAATAGAGGATATCTACGAGGATACAGAAAAGTTCATTGTTGCAAAACAATTTCTGGACGAAAAGCATATTCTTGTGACTTCCGGCCTTGTTGAGTTTGTTGAAAAAGGCAACGTGCTTGAATCGAAAGTTTCCCTCACCGAAAAAGGCAAGAAGTTTTTCCTCGATACAGATTACGAACTTTATGCCGCCAAGCTTGATGACAAAATGATAAAAAAGCCCGAAGACATACGCGCAAAAAAACTCTTCTACAGTCAGGATAATCAAAAGCAGATTGAAGAGCTTACAAAAGCACTTTCTCAGTCAAAGTACCTGCAGATTCAAAAGCGGCTTAAAGGACAGGGATTGCCATGCGGAATTGCAGTTTTATTATACGGAGCTGCCGGTTGCGGTAAAACGGAATCTGTTTTTCAAATTGCAAAAAAGACAGGACGTGCAATTGTTCAGGTCGATATTTCCGATACAAAAAGCTGCTGGTTTGGCGAAAGCGAAAAGAAAATCAAAAAGATTTTCACCGACTACAAGGCTCTTTGCACCAAAATCACAAAGGCTCAAAATGGACGCATGCCGATTCTTCTTTTCAATGAGTGCGATGCGGTTTTCAGTAAGCGCAAGGATGTTAACTCTTCAAATACGGCTCAAGTCGAAAACTCAATTCAGAATATCATCCTCGAAGAAATGGAAAATCTCAACGGTATTCTGATAGCCACAACTAACCTGGTAGATAATCTTGATCCTGCCTTTGAACGCCGCTTCCTTTTCAAGATTCATTTTGAAAATCCGTCTGTCGAAGCAAAAAAAGCAATCTGGCGCTACAAGCTCCCCTGGCTCACCTCAGACAAAGCCAGTCAGTTAGCCGAGTCTTACAACCTTTCCGGCGGCGAAATAGACAACATAGTCCGTAAAGCCCAGATGAAAGAAATCGTTAGCGGCACCCGTCCCACCTTTACCGACATCACCGAAATGTGTAAAGTTGAAAAACTGAACACTACTCAAAGCTCCCGAAGAATGGGCTTTGCGGTTTAAGCATACATTGTTTAAGTCCATATCTTTTGACCATTTTACAGAAAGAGGTGATTTTGAATGGACAGACGAATACTTCTACTTGTTTTATAACTTCAATTTTTTTTGTATTCGTCGTGAGTTTTGCATAGCAAAACTCACAGCGGAGACTATATAAAGTGAAACTAAAGAATAAGCAGAAGTCTCCGCAAGGGACTACAAAAAAAACTGCAAAGCATTGTATGATTATATAAGTTACGTTGAGCGAGTAAAAATCAACCAGAAGAACAATCTGAATATAAAAGATGCCGTTGATGAAGCCGTAAACTGGGCAATTAAGGAAAACCTGCTTGAAGGCTTTTTCAAGGAACATAAAGCGGAGGTAGAAGCCATGATTTTAACAGAATTTGATAAAGACTTATACGATAAAAACCGCAGAAAAGAAGGCTATGATGAAGGAGCCCAAGCAAAAGCTGTTGAAGTAGCAAAAAATCTTTATAACAACGGCGTTTCTATCGAAATTATTGCAAAATCACTTGATATGACACTTGAACAAGTGCAAGAGATTGTAAAAAGTAACGAAACTACAGTTTAATTCTTTTCTACGCAAGGTATTGCCGTTCGTAGTATAGCACCGCTACCGCGGCCGCACTACCGTGCTTGGCCTGCCTACTCCCTGCCATACCTTGCTTTCCCCTATGGGTGTTACTGAGCGGAGCGAACAAGCCGGAAACCGTAGGCGTTGCAGCGGTAGTACGGGTAGTAGCGGCTCCGATTAGCGGTACGACAGTAAGTGGCGTCGTTGCTCCAGCTACCGCCGCGAAAGAGGCGGTCAGAACCCGACGAAGCGCCGTGCGGATTAGATATGCTGTCACTGCTGTAAGATTTTGAATTCCAGTCCCAGCACCATTCCCATACATTTCCGCTCATATCATACAGTCCAAGCTCATTAGCTGCTTTTTTCTTTACTTCATGTGTCTTACTGCTGCTGTTACTTGTATACCATGCTACATTGTCGATACTGTTGCTTCCACTGTAAGTATACCCCTTACTCTGTTTACCACCTTTTGCAGCATATTCCCATTCTGCTTCAGTTGGTAATCTGTAACCATTAGCAGTCCAATCACAGGTAATTGTTCCGCTTATACTGTTACCATTATGAGGAGTGTAATTCCAACTGCTCACACTTGTACTACCGTTTACTGAATAACAAGGAGTTAAACCTACAGATTCACTGTACTTGTTACAGAAATATATTGCATCATACCAGCTTACATTCTCTACCGGTCTGTTAGCCTGTACTTCACCGCTTGCAGGACTTGATGTGAAATTGCTTGGATTACTTCCCATAACAGCAACATATTCACTCTGTGTAAGTTCGTGATCACTAATATAGAAGTTGCCCAAGGTAACACTATGTACAGGTTTCTCATCACTTTCTCCTGATTCACTTCCCATACTAAACGTTCCGCCTTCTACAAATACAAAGCCGTCATCAGGTCCCCACTTAGCATAGAGTGTAATGCTTTTAGTTACACTCAGCCCTGCACTGGCTTTAGTTTCTTCATCATAACTGCTGTTAGTATACCAGCCAAGGAATTTCCAGCCACTTTCTGTAAGCTCAGGTAATTGTGATGAAGTAAGCTTTTCGCCCTCACCTACAATTATTGTGGTTGGAGTTTTACCGTATGCCGTAACATAGTTTACTGTGCATTCCTTCAGCCATTTTGCTTCTAATGTAATATTGTCTTTAACCTTATAACTTCCAGCAACAATCTTCGTAGTTCCCGAATACCAGCCCTTGAACTTATAGCCTTTGCAGGTCATTTCCGGCAGCTGGATTGTACTTAAAACAGCTCCTTCTGAAATAAGGAAGGTATCAGGTACATCGCCTTTTTCATTCACGTAGCTAACAGAATAGAATGCGCTGCCACCCGGACCGTAGAAGGTATCACTGTCTGCGGTTATGCTGTAGTAGTCAATTTCACCTTCACGAAGGTATGCTTCAAATCCTTGTGTAACTGAATAAGCCGTATCTTCTGAATGATTCTGTCCACCAAAAGGTATGTAATTCAATATCTCGCTGCCGGAAGTAACTACTGGTCTGAGTGTAAGGGATGCTGGTTCTACCGTATAATACATTTCGGTACTGTCATCAAGCTGTGAAGTTACTGTTGCACCGCTGAATACGAGCATATAAGGCTTATTACTTCCAAACGTTGGTACAAAAATTGGTTTGGCAGTATTATTCGGAATTGCAAAGAACTGGTTATTACCATCCGGGTAGATTACAAATCCATTCAACGCAGCGTTATTATTATTTTCAGGATTCTTGGCCGCAATCGTAATAGGAATTGTTCCTTTAAAGAATCTGAGCGGTATATAGTCGCTCCATTCCTGTCCTGTAAAAGGATTCTGTATTGTAACGGAAATACCTGTATCTATGTAAGGTACATCAAGTTCACCATATACAACTGAAAGATTAACTGTTTTAGTTGCACCACCGGCAAGCGTTGAGATTGTAAATCCTGACAGGTCTGTGCCATCTGTTGCTTCTATGATAAGGTTTGCATTATCTGATTTTACAAAACATGCTGATGTTGAACACTTGTTTTCGCTTATATTCGTAATTGTAAGCTGCATATTATAAGTTTTTGCATTGTTACCAAACAAATATCCGTTATCCTTCTGATCATCGCTGATTGTTCCCGTAATTTTAAGGTTGTAATCTTTCTTTCCTACAAGAGCAACTGTACCCATATAATCGCCTGAGTTACTGATGTTCAGTCCTGAAACTACCACGAGGTCATTTCCGTTTTCAATTTCTACTGTCTGTGTGTCATTTGCGGTTGGAGCCGTAAACTTAAGGTAACCTTCAGCATCACTTTCGGAAAGGCTTTCAAAATTGCTGTATTTTGTTGATTTTCCCTTGCCTTTTATTCCGCTCATTGCAGTACTGGCTGCTCTTCCTGTTGTAAAACCTACAAGCTTGAGGGAATATTCAAGGTTTGCGCCGCCTTTACGGAAATATGGAATATTGTTGCACACCATTACACTGTCGGATCCTTTTGTAAACGTTCCAAGTTCTGTTACTGCAAGAGTACTTTCGTTTGAAGATGTAATAGTATAACTGTTTTTTCCCTGCACTACGCTTGTTTCCAGAACCTCATATTCCTTTCCGTTGTCCATTCGCACCCAGGTTCCCCAGAAATAATCATTTGCAGGAACTGCATTCTCATCTGGATTATCCTGTGGATTCGGGTCAGTTTTTGCATTTGATTCCTGCTGACATCCTGTTAAAAAAGCAGCAAAGATAAAACCAAACATTAAAACAAAAGGAATAAACTTTTTCATACAATCACCTTCAGACAAATATAATATATATTATAGCATATTTTATAAGTTTCGTAAAAAGATTGTCGGATCAAGTCCGACAATGACATAATTGCAAGCCCGACAATGACAACCTATGTCATATTCGGGCTTGACCCGAATATCTCTCCGCTCATCATTCCCCTCTTTCCAACCTTTCTTCCACTTCATCAATAATCCTATCCGGAGTGCTCGCCCCCGCCGTAATTCCAACGGAAGAAAGCCTGAAAAAGTCATTGGGAATATCAGCCGCAGACTGAATGTGGGCGGCTTTCTTGCAATACTTTTGCGCAGTCTGATACAACCTTTTTGTATTTGCAGAGTTTTTACCACCAATAACAAGAACTCCATCAACTTTTTTGCAAAGCTCAAGCAAGGCTGTCTGGCGTTCATTGGTGGCAGGACAAATTGTATTCATAACTGCAAGGTTTCTGATTTTAGAACGAAGCACCTGCTCTATTTTTTCAAACTCATCCACACTATATGTAGTCTGACTCATTAAAATTACGCTTTTATTTTCGAACAGAGAAAAATCAAGCTGTCTGGCTTCTTCTGCATTTTGAATCTGAATAAAATTACGGCCGGCATATCCTGCAATCCCCTTCATTTCACCGTGGTCCCTGTCGCCGGAAATAATCACAAAATCATCATTGTATGTATATTTTTCAACCATCTTCTGGCTTGCTTTTACGCGCGGACAGGTTGCATCAACTAAAACACATTCCTTCATTCCAAGCCAGGTAATTGTCATTGGGCTAATTCCATGTGCACGCAGAATAACAACACTTCTTGGAGGAATAATTGCATTATTTTTTTCTTCGACTATTTCAAGTCCTTTTTCGTTTAATTCCTGCAAAGCATTTTCATTATGAATAAGGGGACCAAGTGAATAAACCTTTTTGCCTGTACCAACATTTTCCCTCAATGCCTTTTCTGCCAGATCTACGGCGCGGCGCACCCCAAAACAAAAACCTAAAACAGAAGCTCTAATTATTTTCATATTAAAACAATAACATAAATCAGCAAACACTGCCATAAAAAAAGAGCCACCCGATAAGTTTCCCTATCAGGCAGCTCTTCCGTTAGTTTTATTTAAGCAACTGCGTTTTTCAGCAGCCGCTTATTATTCCCTATTCATCATTCTTAACATGTTTCAAAGAATGGTGTACACCATATTCTGGTTTCCAATTTTTACGACAGGCAGAAATGAATCCGCTTGAAATAAAGATTGAAGAATACATACCGCTTATCAAACCAACAATCATTGCAAGTGCAAAGTCTTTGATGCTTCCAGTTGTGAAAACATAAAGAGCAACTACTGCGAACAAAGTTGTTACAGTTGTAAGGATAGAACGAAGCAATGTATCAGACAAAGACTTGTTCAAGATTTCGTTGAACTGTTTTGCTTCCGGCATATATTTAAGATTGTATCGGATACGGTCAAGGATAACGACTGTAGCATTGATTGAGTAACCGATGATTGTAAGAACAGCAGCAAGAACAGTATTTGAGAACTCCATCTGAGTCCATACTATGAATGTAAGCATAATCAGAGAGTCGTGAATCAAAGCGATGATTGAACCGA
>JAEETM010000159.1 GCA_016290335.1 Treponema sp.
TAAATGTGGAAAAGTTTTTCCGTTGTTAATACTGTTTATAAAGTTTTACACACTATGAACAGTTTATGCACAGCCTTTGATGAGAAAAAATGCAGGTACCTGCTACTTTTCCACACAATACACAGCAGTTACTATTACGACTAAAATATAATTATTAAAAATAAAAAATTATAAAAGAGAAAGGAATGTGAACAAATGAAATTTACATGTCAGACTTCAGACCTTAATAAAGCAGTACAGTCTGTAATGCCTGCCATTGCAGCCAAACCCAGCACACCCATATTCGGGGGTATGCACATAATTGCAGATAATAATACTCTCAGACTGGAAGGAATGGATATAAATCTTTCCATGAGCAATGAAATACCGGCAGAAGTGGAAGAAGCGGGTGAGATTGTAATTGCCGCATCCCGTTTTAATGATCTGGTCCGGAATTTTAACGGAGAGACAGTAAAAGTTACAAAATCCCAGAATGATAATAATGTCCGCCTGCAGTCAGGAAAGGCAGATTACAAAATCTTACTGATGAACGTAAATGAATTTCCAAAATATCCTTCCATTACGGCAAAACAGACTTTTGTACTGGAAGAAGAAAAAATAAAGGAACTGATTAAAAAGACAGCGTTTGCCTGCTCTACGGATTCTGCCCGTCCTTTGTTTACAGGCGTACTGTGTGAAATTAAAAACAACAAAATTACGTTTGTTGGAACCAATACCCACAGACTGGCGATCCGTACGCTGGATGCGGATAATGCGCCTGACATGAGCGTTATCATTCCTTCTGTGGTTTTAAAGGAAATCAATAAAAATCTGAATGGTAAGGTACCCCAGGAAGTTACATTTTCAATTGTAAATAACCAGTTGATGGTAAAAATCGAAAAATGGTCTGTAGTATCCAGGCTGATTGAGGGAAGGTTCCCTGATTATAAAAGGGTAATTCCGCCCCAGTTCAGCGTAAAAACCAAAGTAAATGTGAAAGACCTGGCCGGGGCTGTCAGCCGCATGAGCCTTTGCAGCGGAAGTGAAAACGATTACAGTATTGTTAAAATCAGCATTAACGACAAAGAGATTAAAGTTATGTCCAGCAGTCCTGACGTAGGGACAGGTGAGGAAATCATTTCCTGTAATACGGAAGGGAATCCTATCAACGTGGCATTTAACGCTGCCTATATCATGGATATTATGAAAAATATAGAGACGGAAGAAGCGGAGATTAATCTGAATAATTCCCTCAGTCCGGTTTGCATAAAACCTGACAGCGAAGAAGAATACATTTATATTGTAACTCCTGTAAGGGTGATTTTCTAAAAAATGAGAATTAACAGGCTTCATCTGGTCAATTTCCGGAACTATGACCATTGTACGGTATCTTTTGATAAAATGGTGACTGTTTTTTACGGAAAAAACGGTCAGGGAAAAACCAATATTCTGGAAAGCATCTTTTATTCCGCTTTTGGTTTAAGCCACCGTACCAATAAAGAAGACGAAATGGTAAAGTTTTTGTCTGACGGAATGGCCGTACATCTGGATTTTTCAAAGGAAGATGAAAACCACTCCATAAGGATGAAAAGGTTTAACGACCAGGGAAGATGGCATAAAGAAATAAAAATCGACGGAAAAAAAACTACGGCAAAGGATCATTACAGTTTTTTTAATGCCGTGATGTTTTCCCCGGAAGATCTTCAGATTATAAAAGGGGATCCTGGCCTGCGGCGGCGTTTCATGGATATGGAAATATCCCAGACCGACCCGGTGTATTATGAACTGCTTGTCCGTTACCGGAGATTATTAAAACAGCGTAATTCCCTGTTAAAAGGAATCCGTGACAAAAACCAGCCGCAGGAACAACTTGCTCCGTGGGATGAAGAGATTTCTGATATCGGTTCGCAGATTTTGATAAAAAGATTAGATAATCTGATAAAACTCAAAGAAATTTCAATACCCGTTTTTAGTATTCTTTCGGACCGGACAGATACCCTTGAAATGAAATACGAGATGAAGGGAAACGACGGAACAGTATTTTATCCCGAAAAAGAATCAGCATCGGATATTAAAGAATTTTATATTAAAAGCATGAGGGAACGCAGGTTTAAGGATATTATGCAGGGAAATACGGGAATAGGCGTTCACAGGGATGATCTAAAAACATACATAAACAGTGCTGACAGCAGGGCTTTTGCTTCCCAGGGGCAGCAACGCTGCTGTGCTTTGGCATTAAAGTTATCCCAAATAGAATATGTTAAAAAAGTATCGGGGGAATATCCTGTTCTTTTACTGGACGATGTAATGAGCGAACTGGATCATTATAGGAGAAACCAGCTGGTAAGTTTTATTAATGATAAGGTTCAGACCATTATTACGGTAAATGACAAAACTCTCATTCCTGATTTAGAGTCTAATCAGTATTTTAAGGTGGAAAAAGGAAGCATAAAAGAAAGTTAAATGGAAGATGTTGAAAAAATTGTATTGAAAATGGTTGGTTCCCAGACTAACCAGAATCAGTATAATCTTTTTAAAATGAAAGCCTGCTGGGCGGATATAATCGGTAATAATAACGCAAAACATTGCAGTCCGGTAAAATTGGAACGAAGGCTACTGACTTTGGAAGTGGATTCATCTGTATGGTCCAACCAGTTCGTATATTATAAAAACCAGTTTATCCGGCAAATCAATGTTTTTATGGGAACCGATTATGTAAAGGATATCAGGTTTGTTTTGGGAAAAAGCTTTAAAAAAAGATACAGGAATCAGGATAATAATAAAACACGCGCAATAGAAGAAAAACTTCTGATTCCATCTGTAACAGCAGAAGAAAAAAAAGGGTTAGAGCAGAAATTTTCCCATATAAGTAATGAAAAAGTTAAAAATGCTATTATCAGCGTGGAAGAAAAAAGGCTGGGGCTGGAAAAACTGGCCAGTGAAGGAAAGATTAAAAAATGTCCTGTATGCGGAGATTATTTAAAAAGCGATGATGAAATTTGTTATATATGCGAAAGAAAAAGGGTCCGGGAACTGGAACATAAAATATGGAACCATGTTCACAGGGAACCGTGGATTAGATGGTATGACCTGAATAAAGTAGTAAAATGCAGTGAAGAAGAGTTTAAAATTATAAAAAATGATATCCAAATGTATTATTTTGAAAAGATACGCTTAAATACAGCCAGCGGACAGGAAGAAAAACTGGCGGTGCAGCTGAAAGCTGAAAAACCGTTGGCACTGATTACAGAAAAAGAGTATGTAAATATTTTGAAATTCTTAAAAAAGGGAAAATAAAATATGTATGTGCATTTAGGAGGAGGCTGCCTCATTAGGGCAGCGGAAATCATAGGTATTTTTTCAGCAAAGGATAATAAAGAGTTTTATAAAGCATTAAAAAATAAAGATGGAAATTATTATGAAGCTGAAGACCTGTCGGAAGGCGGCGTGGTTGACAGTATCGTCCTATCAAAGGAAAAAATATATTTGTCAGCAATTTCAGCTTCGACTTTGCAAAAACGGATCAATCAAAACTTAATTTATAATAACGGAGGAAATAATGGCTGAAAATAAGGAAACAGTGATGCAGGCGAATGAAGACGCTGAAAAAATTCGCGCTGCAGAGGAAGCCAAACAGGTTGAAATCGAAAAGGAAATCAAAGAAGCTACTGGTGTGGAAGGGCAATACGGAGCCAGCCAGATCCAGGTTCTGGAAGGGCTGGAAGCCGTACGGAAACGCCCCAGTATGTATATTGGCAGCATATCCAGCCGAGGTCTGCATCATCTGGTATCGGAAGTTGTTGATAACAGTATTGATGAAGCGTTGGCGGGTTTTTGCGATACCATAAAGGTTACCATTAATTCAGATAATAGTATCACGGTTGTGGATAACGGGCGCGGTATTCCCGTTGACATGCACAAGACGGGAAAACCGGCGGTAGAAGTGGTTATGACCGTATTACATGCCGGCGGCAAGTTCGGTGACGGAGGTTATAAAGTTTCCGGCGGTCTGCACGGCGTGGGTGTATCCTGTGTAAACGCTTTGTCTGAAAAGATGGAAGTAGAAGTGCGCCGTAACGGAAAACGGTACGGTATTGAATTTAAGCGCGGCAAGACAAGCAAGCCTCTGTATGAACTCGGTGATGCGGATTCTACCGGTACTACGGTACATTTTATTCCGGACAAAACGATTTTCACCGAAACGGTATATGATTATGATATTTTACGTCTGCGTCTGCGGGAACTGGCCTTTTTAAACAAAGGTGTGACCATTTCCCTGCAGGACGAACGGGACGGCCGGAGTGAGACTTTCCATTTCAAGGGGGGCATTATTGAATTTGTTAAGTATGTAGATGCCAACAAAGATAAAATTAATGCGGAACCGATTTATGTGGAAGGCGTAAAAGATACAAATATTGTTGAAGTAGCCATGGAATATACCGACAGCTATACGGAAAATATTTTCAGCTACGTAAACAATATTAATACAGAAGAAGGCGGTACCCATTTAAGCGGTTTCAAACAGGCTTTGACCCGTTCCATCAACGATTATGCCCGCAAGAACAATTTATTAAAAGAAAGTGATGATAATCTCAGCGGCGACGACTGCCGTGAAGGTATTACAGCGGTCATCAGTATTAAGGTTCAGGAACCCCAGTTTGAAGGGCAGACAAAAACAAAATTAGGAAACAGAGAAATCCGGGGTATTGTAGATAACCTGGTAACAGACCAGCTGGAAGAGTTCTTTGAGGAACATCCCGGCGAAGCGCGGAAGATTATTGAAAAAGCTGTCATGGCTTCCCGG
>JAEETM010000160.1 GCA_016290335.1 Treponema sp.
CAGGTTCTTTATCTTTGTAATAAAGATATCGTTTTGATCCGGGAAAGGCTTTGCTCGATGTTTTAATAGAGCTTCCGCTTCCCGAGCCGCCGTGGCTTCCTCCTGAATGGCTTCCGCCGCCTGATGAATGTGGCATAGGTTCTCCTTATATTGGTGCGCCGCAATGCGGGCAGGTCTTGTTAAAGCCCACGAGGTAAACGCCGCTGCAGTATTTGCATTTTTCCTGATCTACAAACTCAGCCGGGCATTCTACTGCTTTTTTGTACCAGCTGTCTTTAATCGGATGGAAATTCGTAAAGAAAAGATAAAGCCAGAGAAGTCCTATTGCGATAAGTATTGAGTAACACTTTTTTTCGAGATATTTATTCATTACAACAGGAGTGAGCGTGTCAAAAGCAAAAGCGACTGCGTTTTCCACGCTGTATTTTTCCCTCTGGAGAAGTGCTTTTTGAAGCGTTTCGTTAAAAAGTCCTGTTTCAACTTCTGTAAGAATGTCGTCCGTGGAATCTCCCTGCATTCCTTCCCAGTGCCAGTCGTCAAAGCCGTCTTTGCTGTCTGGCCCCGGCGAATATACAATCAGCCAGTATTTTTCACTTGGAAAGATTTCAAGATATTTATTGTAAGCAAAACGTTCAAGCGTTGAATAATCTTCTCTCCAAACTTCATCTTTTACGGTTAAAACAGCCGGTGCGATTCCTGTTGTTTCAAAAAAGCGGTTGAGGGAAGCTTTTAATTCTTCTGTATCAGTAAAAATATTTGCTTCATCTTTTATAACAATACCAGCTCCTGAATCCGGTATAATTTTTTTCGGAGAATGACAGTAAAAAAGGCAGAATACCCCGCAAAGAATAAGCAGTAAAACTGTCATAAAGGCAAGATAACCTAAGCTTTCTTTCAGTGAGTTTGTCGGGTCGTGATCTGAATAAATGATTACCGGCTTTTTATTTCTGAAGTAGACATATCTGGTTGCTCCTGCGTAAGGTCTTCTTTGAATTCCAGAAGGTCCTGATGATCTTGATGAGTGACTTCCACTGTGGCTTCCGCCTCCGTGACTTCCGCCGCCTGATGAATGTGGCATAGCTTCTCCTTATACTGGTGCGCCGCAGTGCGGACAGGTCTTGTTAAAGCCTACGATGTAAACGCCACCGCAGTATTTGCATTTTTCCTGGTATACAAAGTTATCGGGGCATTTTTCTGCTTTTTTGTAGTACTTGTATTTTATAGGGTGGAAATTTTTTAAGAAGACAATCAGCCAGATAAATGCTATGTAGCAAAGCCCTGGAATAGCCGATTTTTGAATATATTTTTTCATTGCAACCGGAGTAAGCGTATCAAAGGCAAAAGCGATGGCATTTTCAACTGTATATTTTTCGCTTTGAAGAAGTGCTTTTTGAAGGGTATTGTTAAAAAGGTCGGTTTCCACAGTTGAAAGAATGTTGTCTGTGTTATCTCCCTGCATTCCCTCCCAGTGCCAGTCGTCAAAGCCGTCTTCTGTTTCCGAACCAGGAGAATAAACTATGAGCCAGTACTTTTCACTTGGAAAGAATTCAAGGTATTTATTGTAGGCAAAATGTTCGAGTGACAAGAACTTGTTACTCCAAACTTCATTCTTTACTGTCAGAACTGTTGGGGCAATTCCTGTTGCTTCAAAAAAGCGGTTTAAGGCAGCGTACAGCTCCTCTGTATCAGTAAAAATATTAGCTTCATCTTTGATGATAACGCGTGCTTCTGAATCCGGAGTAAGTCTGGTTGGAGAGTGGGTGTTAGCACAGCACACGACACAGCTTATAATGAGCAGTAAAACCGTTACAAAAGCAATGTAGCCTAAAGAAATTTTTAGAGAATATGAAGTTGCCGGGTCAGAATCCGAATAAATGATTACAGGCTTTTTGTTTCTGTAGTAGACATATCTGGTGGAACCTGCGTAAGGTCCTCTTCGAACTCCAGATGGTCCTGATGATCTTGATGATGAGTGACTTCCGCCGTGGCTTCCTCCTCCGTGACTTCCGCCGCCTGATGAATGTGGCATAAAACTTCCTCTCTTTCCAATTTGAATACCTTTGTATTATAGAAAGAACTTACGATTTATGCTATATTTTGCTATTGAAAATACACGACAGAAAAAAGAGGATAAAATGGCAAAGACATTCGATGATAAAAAAATAATTTATACTATGGACCGCGTAGGACGGGCTTATGGAACTAAGGTTGTTCTTAAGGATATTGGCATTTCGTATTACTACGGCGCAAAGATTGGTGTAATTGGTCCGAATGGAGCCGGAAAATCTTCTCTTTTTAAGATTCTTGCAGGAATTGATAAGGACTTTACAGGCGAAACTTATCTTGCACCCGGCTACACAATCGGATACCTTGAGCAGGAACCATATCTTGAACCGGGCAAAACCGTTATGGAAATTGTAAAGGAAGGTGTAAAACCGATTACAGATTTGCTCGCAGAGTTTGATAAAATAAACGAAGCCTTTGGCGACCCGGATGCAGATTTTGATAAATTATGCGCAAGACAGGGCGAGATTCAGGAAAAGCTTGATGCGCTTGATGCCTGGAATCTTGATAATAATCTTGAACTTGCAATGGACGCACTCCGCTGCCCTCCTGCCGACCAGGTTGTAGACGTACTTTCTGGTGGTGAACGCCGCCGTGTTGCCCTCTGCCGACTCTTACTTCAAAAACCAGACATTCTGTTGTTAGACGAGCCTACCAACCATCTTGATGCAGAAACTGTAGCCTGGCTTGAAAAACACCTGCACGATTATCCTGGAACTGTAATTGCAATCACTCATGACCGTTACTTCCTTGATGATGTTGCCGGCTGGATTCTTGAGCTTGACCGTGGCGAAGGTTATCCGTTCAAGGGAAATTATTCAAGCTGGCTTGAACAGAAAAATCAGAGACTTGCAATGGAAAACAAGCACGAATCTGAACGCCAGAAGGAAATTCAGCGCGAATTGGAATGGATTCACATGAGTGCAAAGGGGCGACAGGCTAAGCACAAGGAACACATCACCCGCTACAACGAGCTTATGGCACAGGAAGGAAAAAAGCAGCTTAAGGATGCACAGATTTCCATTCCTGCAGGACCAAGACTTGGCGGCCAGGTAATTGATATTGAAAACCTTACAAAAGCCTTTGGCGATAAGCTGCTTTTTGAAAACCTGAACGTTCATATCCCTGCCGGTGCAATTGTAGGAATTGTCGGACCAAACGGTGCCGGTAAAACAACCCTCTTTAAGATGATTGTTGATGCAGCCGGAATGGAAGGCGGCGAAAAACCGGACAGCGGTACAATCAAAATTGGACAGACTGTAAAGCTTGTTTACGTTGACCAGATGAGAAGCGGCCTTGATATGGATAAAACCGTTTACGAAACTCTGGGCGGCGGTGCAGATATGATTAAGCTTGGTGCAGTTGACGAAAAAGGACGTGCACTTGAAGGTGGTGTTCGCGAAATAAATGCTCATGCTTACTGCGGCTGGTTCAACTTTACCGGCCCGGACCAGAACAAAAAGGTAAGCGTACTTTCCGGTGGTGAAAGAAACCGCCTTAATCTTGGAATGATGCTAAAAGAAGCCGGAAATGTGCTTTTATTCGACGAGCCTACTAACGACCTTGACGTTCAGACAGTACGCGCACTTGAAGAAGCTCTTGAAGATTTTGCCGGCTGTGCTTTAGTTGTAAGCCATGACCGATGGTTCCTCGACAGAATCTGTACACATATTCTTGCATTTGAAAACAATTCAGAAGTACGTTTCTTTGAAGGCAACTGGTCTGAATATGCAGAATGGAAGAAAGAACAGTTTGGCGAGGAAGCAGGAGTTCCTAAGAGAACAGTTTACCGCAAGCTTTCAAGATAGAGTTTTACTGAGCATAAAGTGGAGTATTTTATTCCGCAAGTGCATTTACGGAATAAAGTGTTTCCAGTTCAGGTCGACATTCCATAAAGATTCTGCCGAGAACAGGGTCAAAGTGTGTACCCAGATTATCTTCTATGATTTTGAATGCCTCATCAAAGGAATACGCTTCCTTGTAGCAGCGTTTGCTCACTAATGCATCAAAAACATCGGCAAGTGCCATTATTCTTGCTTCAACAGGGATTTCTTTTTCCTTAAGACCAGAAGGGTAACCTGTCCCATCCCAGCGTTCATGATGATAGTGAGCGATATTAATTGCAGTTGTCTTAAACTCTTCATCTTCAACATCTTTAAGAACTTCCGCAACAATTTTTGCACCCTCTTTACAGTGCTTTTTCATCTGTTCATAATCCTCACCATCAAATATACCTGGCTTCCTGAGAACCTTATCGTCTACCGCAATCTTACCTAAATCGTGCAAGGTAGCGGCTTTAGCAACATTCGTATAAAAGCTTTCACTATAGCCTGCAAACTCTTCGTGCGCTCTTATCTTCTTAACAAAAATCTTTACTTCTTCACTTGTACGTCTGATGTGGTTACCGGTACTGTTATCGCGGCTTTCTACAAGGCTTGCAATTCCAGTGATGATAGAATCCTGCATTTCAAGAAGCTTTTCGTTTTTATGTTCAACCTGCCCTTCAAGCTCCTTGCTGTAATTCTTAAGAAGATTTATATATTTTTTCTGATTAGTTGCATCGTGGAGCTCAATAAGATAACCGATGTTTCTTTTTCCGGCTGTAAGAGTCTGCATTGAACAGATAGCTGTAATTCCATCATATTCTGCAATAAACTCACTTGTAGAACCGTTTATCCATT
>JAEETM010000161.1 GCA_016290335.1 Treponema sp.
CGCAGACGTTCTCGCCAAAAAGACAGGGATCGTTTTCACAACGAAACAATTTAAAGAAAAACTGGCGGCTGAAATGAGTAAAAAATCCGGAGCCAAGCCCGATTATGCTTTATTCCGCCCGGAAACCTACACTCACGCCACAGGCCAACCCTATCAGAATATGGAAGACTCGATGCTGGATTGTTTTGATGAAGATGAATTACAGCATGCCAAATTTTCCTATGAAACAAAGACTGTTGGAAAACAAACTTATTTTGTGATATCCGCGCAATACCCCGGCGCATTTGATAAAGAAAAAGGGATTGACCAAAGGGCTACGGACAAAAAACTGTACATCACTTCTGAGAATAATATCCTGTATCTGACAGAATCCTACTGCAGCGCAGAGACAGAAGCTGCAAAAAATGCCAAAGCAGACGAAAACAAAAATTCCACGTTGAAAAAAGACTATGAAGAAAAAGGGATTACCGCCGAAACGGCCGGCAGCGCCGTACAGGATCCCAAGGCCTTGCAAAAAGCGCTTCTGCCGCTGAGCGACTCTTCATTAAATGATCCTAAAATCCAGAAGGCATTGCAGAAAGAACGGGAAGCAATCTTAAAAGGCCTTACTTTCTTTAAACCGGACAAAAGCAAAACGGATTTTGGCATGAACGATCCTGTTTTGAAACAGTTTGTTTCGTTACCGGATAACTGGCTATATGTACGCGCTGCTCCGGAGATAAAGGATCAGGACGGTTTGAAAGCAAATGTGGCCTGGGCAGCACCCTATACTATGGTAAGCAATCTGGCAAATTTTGCTTTTATGAAAGATTTTGAAAAAGATCTGAAGCCGGAAGAAATTTACAACATTTATGATGAAAGTGTAATATTAGCCAGCTACAGTATCCGGAAAAGCAAAAAGAATAAAAATATTTCCGATATAGCTGAAGAAATATTCAATATCCCGCAGTCCGATATGCAAAAGGCACTGGACGAACTGATGCCCAAACTGCTCAACAATGAAGACCTGAAAAAATATGCAGTGTTAAGCAATACAAAAGCAAAAATCGCTAATGACGGTCATGTTATTAAACTTGCTTTTGACACCAATGTTAAAGTTATGAACCGGTTTGATTTTCTTACCCGTGCGAACCTGGCGGGAACCAGGAACAACGGACTACTCAGCCTGTATATCTCAAAAGGTGATAAAACAAAAACCAAGACAGCCGCCAATCTGGCAGACAAGGTGAAACTGCTGCCGGGAAAATAGTTAGGAGTTAAACGAAAGATGAACAAAGCACTTCGCGTTTCAATCACTGCACTTCTGGTGACCGGAAGTTTATCTGCTTTTGCCGCAACAAATACATATACAGATCCGGATTCCGGTTTTAAATTGAAGTCACAGCCTTCCTGGATGGAAATCGGCGGAAAAAACTTTTACGGTCTTGCCAATAAGCCTGATAAGAAAGAAGCATCTTTAAATGTTATATACGCGTTTACAGCAAAAGAAGTAGAAGAGGCAACAGGGAAGAAGTTCTCTACGGAGGAATTCCTGAGTAAATACAAAGATTTGCAGATTTTGGAGCGCAATAATCTTTCGCCAGATAAAGTCGATTATTCGTTATTCATGCCGGATCCTTACGAGATAAAAGCGGATAACAAACTGTCCCTGGCGCCTAAAGAACTCCTTGATAACTCAACCATAAGTATTTCCACGAACAAAAACGGGAAACAGCCTTATGTTTATCTTCACATTGTCGACAAGGGGAATACAGATAAATTGAAGAGTCTCCGTCGGTCTCTTGATATGCAGATTGCCATCACATCTGCCAACAATATGCTTTATACAGTCGTATCCACATTTCCACTGCCCAACCTTCAAGCACAGAAAGATAAAATAGAGGAGGCTACGCCTTTTTCCAAAAAGAAAGTTCGCAGCGAATTCACGGACGGAAACAAGGAGACGCTCAATGGCTATATTGCTTCCCGCAAGGCTTTTCTGAAAGGCCTGTCTTTCTTTGTGCCGGTAAAGGATACCGTTCCGTTCGGTTTCAATGATGAATTGCTGGGGGGAAGGATCAAACTACCGGAAACATGGGCATATGCGCAGGTTAATGATGATTCTATCAACATAAATATTCCGGTTAAAGTTACACTGGCCATGCCCTGGAACGGGTTATCCGAATTTTTGGCACCTCAGGAAAAAACAGATACTAAAACGAACAAAGACGATACCGATAGTGCGACAGATAAAAAAGTGGCTGATGCCGGACAAGACAAGGAAAATGCTGATAATGTACCGGAAACCGCAGGCGCACGCAAATCATTTAGCAAAGAAGACATCTCAAAAATAAATTTTCAGAAAATTTCAGAAGTGGCCTTCTTTGCTTCCTCCAAAACCAAAGATAAAAATACGTTTTCTGAACTCTTCAGCAATCCGTTCCTGACAAATCTGCTCATTGATAAATTTATCAATGAAGGCTTGAATCATCCGTCCGTAAAAGAATATGTCGATTTTAAAAAAGTTAATACAAAGTCAAACTTCGGCAATAATTACGGAACAGTAGAATTATCCGGCAACGGTTTTGTAAAAGAAAATTTTAAATTTAATCTTAACGCAAACGCAATGGTTACGCCGCAAACATTCGGATTAACAGCTTACATTTCCAGAGATGGGAAAAAAATGGATCCGGAACTGGAAAAGATTTTTGCAAGTATTAAATTGAGAAGGTAGTACAGTTTTTAATAAAAAACCGGCCAATAATTTGAGCCGGTTTTTTATTTTGAAAAACGACCTCGTAAAATGCCCGTAGAACGATTTTTAAGGCAGGGCATGATAAATGTGTCACGCAAAAACAAAAACGGGCTTAAAACGCAAATAGGAGCGTTGTAGAGGTTAAGGGCATAATTCGAGGTCCAAACGGGTTTAATCAGCGTGAAAAGCAGCAAGTGAATGCAGATTGTTTGCTCAATAAGCATCTTAAATCCATTGGTCTGGAAACATTATAAGAAAATGGTTGCAAAAACGCTGTTTTCCCTCTTCTGATTTTACATAATATATATTATCGGACGTAAAATAATTATTATGAAATACACGGTATTTTAGCGCGAAATTTTGATTTCCGGATATTTTATAAAAAAGCAAACGCCATTGAACAAACGTTTGACAGCTCCCCCATGTTCTGATATAATTAATTAAGTTAAATACACCTCACACGGTTTTGATTATATAAATTTTTTATGGTTTTGGGAGGTTTCTTTTATGGCACGACACAAGAGTTTAATTCCTAAGGATTTTGACGGTAACTATACAGAAGATATGCTGACCGAGCGCCAGAAACAGGTTTTGAATTTTATCCGCAGTTATGCCCAGGCCAAAGGCTATCCGCCATCTGTGCGTGAAATCTGCAAAGCTGTCGGTTTGTCTTCTACCGCCAGTGTCCATAATCATCTACACAAGCTGCAAAGTATGCACTTTATCCAGCGTGACTCGGCCAAGCCCCGCGCATTGGAACTCACGCAGGAATCCTCATGGCGTAACAAAACAGTTGTTCCTGTTCCCCTTGTTGGTAATGTCACAGCCGGTATTCCCATCCTTGCGGTAGAAAATATTGAAGAAACTTATCCTATCCCTTTGGATCTGATCGGTACCGAAGATGATGTTTTTATGTTATCCGTCAAAGGCGACAGCATGATCAACGCAGGTATCCTTGACCACGATTATATTGTAGTACGCAAACAAAATTTTGCTAATAATGGCGATATTGTCGTTGCATTAATCGATAATGAAGAGACTACGGTTAAACGCTATTTTAAGGATCTCCGTTCTATCCGGCTGCAGCCTGAGAACGATTCATACAGCCCCATTATCGGAAATGACAACATCCAGGTTATGGGTAAAGTAATTGCTGTTTTCCGTATGTTATAACCTTGCGTCATTATGACATCATTCTTTATACATAATGTCATTCTTTCGCCTTTTTGACATCATTTCTATCTTCTTGTTTTAAAAATAAGACTACAGGATTTTGCCCATTTGCATATCCTGTAGTCTTTTACGTTGCTTGTTTTTCAGTTTGACAATCTTTTCAGATTGCCTTCTTATGATTTTTGTGCATTTATGATGGCTTCACAGGTTTTTAATATCTCTTTATCCTTTTCCCCCTCCATGATAATGGCGCCCATTGCCTTTGTCTTGCGTTTTTCACACGCGTGTCCTATCAACCTGGCCGCTGCATTGATCGCCAGTTGCCCGTGTTCGTATGTGAGGCCTCCCTGCATAAAGGCATTGTACGGTTCCCTCATCGGTCCGTCTGCGCTTAGTTCAATAGATGCTCCCTGAACAAATGTTCCAGCAGCCATAATGATTTTGTCCTGGTATCCGGGTATGTAACTGGGTACCGGTGTTACATGGGCGTCAACCGGTGAATTGAGTTGCACCGCCACACAGAAATTTTCAAGATTTTTTGCATTCTTTAATGTTATCGACTGGATAATGTCATGCCGTAACTCATTATGGACCGGTTTAACTTTATAGCCGAGCTTTCTGAATACCGCAGCAGCATAAACTGCCGTTAACACGGCCTGCATTACCACATGAGGCGCCATAAACAATCCCTGATAGAATTCCCGGGCAGTATCCCCTAACGTAGCTCCCATCTCTCCGGCGAGACCGGGTACGGTAAGACGACAGGCCGCATTATAAA
>JAEETM010000162.1 GCA_016290335.1 Treponema sp.
CCTTAATACCCTTAAGAGCATTAATCTGGTCTGTAAGCTCTTCGCGCTGACGGATAACATCTTCTGTCATTGTTCCGTTACCGTAGTTGAGTTTGTCCTCTTCCTTGCATTTGATAAGGTAATCAATACCATAAAGAGCAACACGGCGGTAGTCACCAACAATACGACCACGACCGTATGTATCAGGAAGTCCAGTCAAAATATGAGCTGAACGAGCCTTACGGATTTCTGGAGTGTAAACATCAAATACACCCTGGTTATGAGTCTTGTGATATTCTGTAAAGATTTTGTGGAGTTCTTCGTTTCTCTTGTAGCCGTACATTTCGCAAGACTGCTCTGCCATATTAATTCCACCAAATGGCATGAATGCACGCTTCAAAGGTTTGTCTGTCTGAAGACCTACAACCTGCTCCAAATCTTTTCCTTCCGGGCAGATGTAAGCTGCCGGGTGTGATGTAAGACCTGATACAACATCAGTATCCATATCAAGAACACCACTTCTTTCTTTTCCATCCAAACCTACAGAAACCTTGTCGTGTTCTGCCTTCTGTAATTTCTGGAGCTCGTTAAAAAGCTTGTTTGTAGCTGCAGTAGGACCTGCCAGGAATGACTGGTCGCCATCGTACTGTGTATAGTTAGCCTGAATAAAGTCGCGAACGTTTACTTCGCTTGTCCATAAACCGTCAGGATTAAATCCTTCCCATTCTGGTCGTAAAGCCATAATATAACCTCTTTGTATTTTTATAGATGGAAAAACCTTTCCATATTATTGTAATAATAGTGTATTAAAAGGCTTTCTTCAAGGATAAAAACGATTTTTTAAGCAGTATGGCCTTGTTTTTATCCTTTTAATATTTGTAATTATTACAATATTAAAATAATTCCAAATTACAAAAATGTCAAGAGGATTATGAAATAATTTAAAAGATTTTCGTGTCAAGCACGAAAATGACATCAGTCAAGTATGTATTCTTTTTCGGCTTCGACTATTTCTACGTCAGGGAAACCGGCTTCTGCAAGGTGCTGCTTAAAGCCTTCCAGCTGGTCTTTTTCGCCGTGAACAAGGTAGATTTTCTTCAGGCGGGAAGTATCTATCTGCTTAAGCCAGGTAATCATTTCGGAATAATCTGCATGGGCACTGAAAGCATTTATCTGTTCTACAGTTGCCTTTACCTCGTATAAATCACCAAGAATATGAACTTCCTTCTGCCCTTCCATAATTTTACGACCAAGCGTGTTTTCTGCCATATAACCGATTATAAGAACGGTATTTTTAGGGTCTGTAATATCATTTGCAAGGTGATAAAGGACACGGCCTGCTTCACACATTCCGTCAGCGGCAATAATAATTACAGGACCTTTCATTTCATTCAGTTCTTTTGACTCTTCTACAGACTGTGTATAGCGCAGAGAATTAAAACCAAACGGGTTTTTATGATGCTTTAAGAAGGCTTCGTGAACAGATTCATCGTAACATTCCTGATGAAGGCCGAAAACCTGAGTTACGTTTGCCGCCATTGGAGAATCAACATAAATCGGTACAACAGGAATCTTTTTCTGGTCTGTAAGAAGATGAAGATTGTAAATGATTTCCTGTGCACGCTCAATTGCAAAGGAAGGAATTATGATTTTTCCTTTTTTAGAACAGGCATCGCGCACAATCCGTTCAAGATGCTTAAGTGCAAAATCTAAATCTTCGTGAAGCTTGTTTCCATAAGTTGATTCAAGGTAAATATAATCAGGAGCAGGCATATTTGTAGCAGGATTCCTGATTATAGGCTTGTTGCTTCGACCAATATCGCCGGTAAAAAGGATTCTTGTTTCTTTTTCAGGCTCTACCTTGTTTGGATTTATTGTCAGATAGGCAAATGCCGAACCGATTATGTGGCCTGCATCAAAAAACTCAAGCTGTACGTTTGGGCTAATATAGCTTTTCCTGTTATAGGAAATAGTTGAAACCTGATTCATAGTATCAACACAATCTATCTGGTCGTAAAGCGGTTTCCAGCGAAACTTTTCGCCCTTTTTTGCTGCCTGTTTTGCAAGAAACTCCGCATCTCTGGCCTGTATTCTTGCACTATCCGATAAAACAATGTTGGTAATATCGCGGGTAGCAGGAGTTGCAAAAATACTGCCCTGGAACCCCTGTTTTATAAGTAACGGTAAGAGGCCGCAGTGATCAAAATGTCCGTGAGTAAGAACTACAGCTTCAAGTCTGTCTGTATCTATAGCAAAGTTTCTGTTTTTTTCGTCCGATTCCTTACGTTTTCCCTGAAAAGCACCACAATCTATAAGATAAAGTCTGCCATCAACCTCAAGAACATGCTTGGAGCCCGTAACTTCCTGTGCCGCACCCAAAGAACAAACTTTTACTGCCATAATCAATCCTCCGCAAACAAACTGTTATGTCCTTAAATTATACCACAAATAATTCATAATGCATAATTCATAATGCATAGTTCATAATGTGTAACGTATCTTAATTATGCATTCTGCATTATACATTAATATATTTCGCTAGAATCTTATTAAGAATTGGGGTATAATTAACTAATATTCATTCTTTAGGAGTAGTTTTGTACTCTCGTGAGTTTAAGGAACCGCCTGCACAGATTGTTCAGAACGGTAAGGCTAATTTTGGTACTTTTCTCGGAATATCACCTAAGTTTGGCATAAAAGGAATGAGAGCACCTTATGCAGGCGTGCCGCTTCCTACTGTTATCTCCAAGCTGAGAATAAAAAGCCGCTTGAATTATCTTTTTTCTATAGATAAATTCATTGGAATAAGCGAGTTTTTCGATTTCAGATTATTCGGCCTTGCAGAAGTAGTATTCTGGAACAAAGAAACCGGTAAAAAATATTTTTATCACACTGTCATTCCTACCCGCCATCATTTTATTCCACTTTCTACCGACCGCGGCATTTGTGCAAGCTATCTGAAACGACGATATATAAAAATCTCCTGGGGAAGAAAACACCAGCATCATGCACTTTCTTTCCGTGTAAAGGGTGATTCAGTAAGACCAAAAGCAGAAGGATTCTTTTTTTCTCCGATTGGCGACAAAATGCATACCGACTGCCTTTTTGTAAATCCGTCCCCAACATCTTCCCGCTGTTCTGCCACCTGGCTTTGCGCCATGAGCATTGACGGTCAGATTTCAATTGATAACGAACAGGCAGATAAATCTCGTGGTCTTGGCGCAATGATTATGAACCGCACTTATGTTAAGGTACACTCAATTGCAACAAGAGCCTGGGGCATGGGCAATGTTGGCGATAAAAAAATTGTATTCCAGCTTGGCTATTCAAATCTTGATGCCACTGATCCGGACAAATACAATTCAAATGTTCTTATTCAGGATGGAAAAGCTACAACACTGCCATCTGTTATAATGACTCATCCTTTTGGAATTGATAAAAAATGGATTATTCAGGACACCGAAAGCATGGTTGATCTTACCTTTACACCTGTATCCCTCACCTCGCGCCTCCTGAACATAATCCTTATGCGACGAAATTACACATACCTGTACGGAACTTATGATGGAGTTCTGCTCAATGCAGACGGTGAAAAAATAGTTTTGAAAAACTTTCCAGGCATACTAAGCAGGGACTTCCTGCGAACCTTGCTATAAATTAATTTATGATGAAACTTTTTGGTATGGGAGAAAAAAATGAGTGAAGAAGGTATAAAAACCGCAGATTGGGAACCGGGAACTTTAGACAAGACACGACGAAACATCGGTAATATTGATGATGCAGAAGCCGCTGATATGGTAAAAAAGCTCGGCGGTCAGGTTTTATACGAAAAAAGCTCATCTGGAGGTGCTGCCGGACAAAGCGGTGGCAGAGGCGGCAGGATTGTACGTGCTTCTGATATGGCTGGTGGTGCAGGTGGAGCAGGAGCTGGCGGAAAAGGCGGTACCGGCGGTGCAAAAGGTGGCACTGGTGGAACCGGCGGCGGTGCAATCGGTTTTACTCCTCCAAAAAGACGTACTCATGAAGATTTGCCGGACATCCCTAAAAAAGTAAATGCTGCAATCGACAAATTGATGATGTCTTCTGAATACAAAATCAAACCGAACTTCGGGTTCTTCAACTTTATCAGAACTCTGCAGAAAAACGGTTCGGAAAAGGTGCTGCCTGAGTTTTTCCAGTATAAGCTTAAAAAAGACATTGAACATATTGAATCTTTTATTACCGTTACAAAAACTTTAATTCAGATTGCACCTGCAACCTACAAGGCAAAAATTGTAAACGGTTCAGAAGTTAAGTTTAAGTTTTTAAGGATGATTGCAAACTGGAGTGTTCAGAACATTAAGTTTGAATATGCAGCCGTTCAATCTCAGCAGACACCGGTAATTGTCCGCGACCTTATTGGTCTTACAAGAGCTATCTACACTCCCCTCATCACCCTTTACTATTATGGAAACAACAAGATTCCAAAGCTCATAAAAGAAATCTATTCAGATGAAGCTGCCTACCCTGATTCTCCTCAGGACAAGCTTTCTTCTATGGCAAAACAGGCAATTACAGAATGGCTTTATATTGATACAGAAATTATCAAAAAGCTTTATCCTCTTTTAATGAGAATGTGTTCTGACACCTTTGAAACTTATCCTAATTTCTTCTCTGTAAAAGTTGCAGATATTCTTAAGTTTACAAATCTTCATAAGTTTGACCTG
>JAEETM010000163.1 GCA_016290335.1 Treponema sp.
CAGCCACGGAGATCAGACTCTTGTTTATAAAAAAGAAATAAAGTGAAAATATTGCAGCAAAGATCAGGAGGACTAAAATGGCAATTACAGTAAATCTTCGTTACACAGGAAAAAAAGGTGCAGCACAGGCTTTTGCCCGCGAAATGATTTCAAGCGGAACAGTTGAAAAAATCCGCGCAGAAAAAGGAAATCTTCGTTATGAATATTATCTGCCATTTGGAGAGGACGACTCCAGCGAAACCATCCTCTTAATCGACTCCTGGGAAAATCAACAAGCAATTGATCTGCATCACGCCACACCAATGATGAAAACAATCGCAGAACTCCGCGAAAAATACGACCTGCACATGACAATCGAACGTTTTATTTCTGATGATAAAATTCCTGAACAGGATAAGGGTTTTATAAGAAACTAATAACTTAATGCATAATTCCAGAATTGAGTTTGACGCCCCTCCAGTTAGACCAGCGTCAAACTCAATATTTTGAATTTACTGGGCTTTCACAGCTACAAGTTCTATATAGCCGCGTTCGCCTCGTGGTTCAAGCTGAATTCGTGGATTTTCTTTATCCCATTTGTAGCCTACAACAGAAGGATCATATTTCTTTTCAGATTCCCAGATAGCAGTAATAGCCTCTTCAAAATCTTCTTCTGCAAAAGGTTCACCCTGGAACATAAGATAGTCACATTCCGGTAAATCAATTACATCAAAACCTTCTGGAATAATTCCTTTGTAGTCTGGTGCAACTTCAACACCCTGAACATATTCACTTTTTCCGGCACGCAATTTTTCAGGAAGCCACAGACAAACAGGTTCTCCACACAGGCTATCCATTGAAGTTAGAAGTCCCCATATGTCACAGCCTACTTCTTCGCAATACGCAAAATATTCAGTCGCTTTTTCACCACGTTTGATTATTACTTTTCTTGCAGGCTTTTTTATAACCTGAATAAATACATTTCTTGTTTCCATTTCTTTCTCCTTGCAGGCATTAAAATGCCTATTTTGGAATTTGACACCAGTTGGAATAAAGTACGAAACCGGAATAGGATGTGTTGAATATGTCCCCGGGTTACAGCCAAACTCCCGGTAAAAGGCACGCTGAAAGCCGTCTACGCTTTCAAAACCAGAATCCAAGGCAACATCAATTACCTTTGCATCAGATTCCTTTAGACGACGTGCCGCACCTGTAAGCTTAAGCCGTCTGACATAATCGCTCACGGACATTCCGGTCAGTTCCTTAAAAATCCTGTAGCAGTACCAGGGCGAATAACATGCAGTATTTGCCAGATCCGAAAGGTTAATTTCTTCCGTCTGGTGTGCTGCAATGTAATCCTGCATTTTCTGAACTGCTTTTATTTTTGGTGTCATTTCGTCTAACATGGCTTTAGTATAATAACATAAAATAAATCTAACTCGACTTTTTTTGCTAAAAAAAATTATAACAGAAAAGACTTCTCAAAGCACTGTATAAATCCCCGATTAATGCTAAAATGCCGCAGAAGGAAATTTTATGGAAATCAGCAAAAAAGATATGAATGTCCTGCTCAAATCTCAACAGGGAGAACTGGATGTCGTTCTCATGTACAACGCTCTGGCCGAAGATGGATTTTGTATCCCGCAATCGCACAGGGCGAATATGCTGCCGTAAAAACTTATGCACCGGTAGCCGAAAAGTTCCCCGAAGTTGAAAGCGTAAAGAATGATGAAAAGCGTCACGGGGATACAGTGAAAGGGCTTTTGAAATAGTTTTCTTTATACATCTCTTGTAAGATCATACATATGAAACTTCTCTCCACAATTCCTAATCCGGTCGAGGAGAAGCGAGAAAACTATTCGCAGATACATAAAGGAACTGCTTGAAAATCCCAATGCGGATCTTGTTCATAAAAAACAGAGGTCGTGAGCCGGCAAACAAAACAGATCATGAATTAATCTGGGATCTTTGCGGAATAGTTGCAAATTATTCTCAGATTGCAGCTCTTGTCGGGAATTGTAATCTCCGCCGCTACGTGAGAAATGCACTTCACAAAGATCCCAGTAATGCATTTACACCTTACCACCCCGTTGTAAATGCAAAGGTCTTTTAGTCCGGCAATTTATCCGCAAACATCAAAAGATTAGCAGTGACTTTTTCCTGTTCGTTCAAGGCTCGGAAAGTTCCGTTTTCATAAAGTTCATCCAGAACCATCATTGCAACAGTATGTCCGATTGCACAATCCATAAAGTCGTAAACAAATCTATCCTGAATCTGTGGCGGATACTGCTTTGCCTGAATCATTGCCTGCTCCAATGCAAATTTTGCAAATTCATCAAGAAGACTTTTATCTGGCCCTGGAATCAATTTTGAAAAATCATCCCAGCTGCTTTTTACAATCATTATGTTGATTTTGCCGTCTTTTGTAAGAAAGCCACGGGCACGAAGTCTCTTAAACTTGTCCGAAGTTGCTTTTGATTCTGTGATTGAGCCAGTCATTATTTCATAAAGGCTTTCATAATCCGAATTCAAATTGTTCTGCCAGGCACCTTTACGACTGTCAAATCTTGAATCAATAGACCAGGAATACAAACACGGATATTTCTGAGAATCTCTTGTCATTACTCCACAGACTTTATATTTTGTTTCAAGTTCAGAAATATCAAATTCACATTTATAATCTGGATCAACAAGCTCACATGGAAGTTCAACGGTTACCAGATAATCAGCTCCATCCAAAGTTTTGATTCTGTGCTTTGAAATATCTTTATCAATATGAACACTACATTTTGAATAAATAGCATAGAAAATTGCAGCTGCTTCAAAAAGCTCCCGGTTTCCACCCGGAATATAAATGTCTTTTCCAATTTCCAGATCCGCAAGTGCAGCACGAACCTGAGGTACATAGTTTTCGGCAAGGATTTTTGCAACCTTCTGCTGCATCCTCACTCCATTTACCCCCGCTTCAAGAGAGAACTCTTTTGGAGTAAACTTAACATAGGTTGTGTAACGCTTGCCCTTTGTTTCAACAAGAAATCCGTTTGCCACAAGCAGTGAAATTTTGTCTTCCAGAAAAACAGGCGTCATTCCCAAATCTTCTGCAATTTCTTCCATCGTTTTTGGATTTTCATAAACGCTGTAAACAATATTCAAATTGATTTTATCATTCAGATAATATTCGGGACCGCCCTTACTTCCAGGCCTTCCGCTATGACTGAATCCAACTGCCTTTACAGGCGATAAACCAAGACTTCCAATTTTTCTTTTCATAGTAAATCCTTCCTTTAAATCATTACGAGCTTTGTTTAAGTGCCACTTTACGGTACCGGCAGGCAGCCCAAGTTCTTTTGAAATTTGAACAATAGACTTACCTTCGTAATAAAAGGAATAGACAATTTCACGACGGCTGGAAGTCAAAAATCCAATCTCCTTACGGAGCTTTTTGATTTCTTCTTCACTTTCTCCAAAGTCATGCTGATCAAAATATGCAAGCTCAATTCCATCAAGGGAAAGGCCCTTTTGCAGTTTTTTCTGATTCACATACTTTGCGTAAACATGCTGGCAGATTCTCCAGACATAGCCTTCAGGATTTACAATATCCTCTGCGTGCAGCATAGAAAGATAAAGTTCCTTCAACATCTCGCCCGAAAGTTCTTCTGCTTCATCATACGAATATGATTTTTTTACAGCAAAGCCATACACCTTTGAAGAAAATTTTACGATTAACTTGTCAGCCTTTTCTTTTTCCATCGCTATTCCATTTTACTAAAAACCGGTTTGCTTATATAGTGCGGGGATTTGGAAAAAGGTTGGATTTTTTTTTGATTTTTTTTACTTTTCCTTGCTTCTTAAAACAGTGCAGACTTTTACCGCATCAAAAAAATCTTCTTCTGAAACACCAAGGGCTTGCAGGTCCGGCCAGACGACGGCTTTATAAAAGTCCACAGCTTCTTTTGCAAACTCATCGAAAATCACATAGGTACGGGCATAGTCAAAAACAGGAGGAGCAAGGCGGGTATTCATCCAGTCGATGATTGTGTAATTGATTTTATCTGCAAGCAGTTCAGAATCTGACGGAATCATAATATTCAGAAAATGCATATCAAGATGGCAGATACAGCTTTTATATTTTTGAGAAAGGCGATCGATTACAGGAAGCACTTGGAATTTTTCTTCGTCTGTAAGCATAAAGCCTGCAGTAGAGGCCAGCGACGGAATACTAGTATTGCCGGCATCTGCCTGGTGCACAAAACGGAAGGCCCGTGCAAGTAATGCAAAGGCCTGCTCTGGAGCTTTAAAAACGGATTTTTCCAGCTGATCTCCTTCTACCAGATCCATCTTAATTATATGGGGATTATCTGTATCGTAATATTTTACAGAACAAAGGCCCGCCTTATTTACAGCCTGCTGCTGCTTTTTTTCAAAAGCAATCCATTCAGCAGGATATGATTCTTTATAAACTTTATAAGCAAATCCATGGTATAAAAGAACTTCTGCCTGAGCACCCTTTCCAATTACTTTTTGACTGCCATCGAATGTCATTTTTGTTCTCCACTATTTTTTTATCGCCTTCTGTTTTCAAAAGGATTTATATTCAAAATCCTTGTTATCACAAGTCTTTCACCAGATGATACTTCTTATTTCCCTCAGGAATGTTTTCAAGTTCACCAATAATTCTGTAACCATATTTCTTATAAAAATCAGG
>JAEETM010000056.1 GCA_016290335.1 Treponema sp.
AAGGTCGCATTTTGCGACCTTAAAGATAATTAATTCCTTTTTTAAGGTCACATTTTGTGACCTTAAAACTTCTTTATTTTTTGAGGTCACAATTTGTGACCTCAAAAAGTCTTCTTCATCTTTTGAGGTCGCAAATTGCGACCTCAAAAACCTTATCTTTCCCCCTTATACATCCCCATCAGCTTTTTGTTTTCTTCTTCATCCTTTATCCCCATCATTTTCATTACACTACAACGGGCATTTTTGATTAATTCTTTTTCTGCATCCTTGCGATTCAACTGAGGCTTTGGGAAAAGAGGTTCGCCAATGTTTACGGTAAGGTTCGGATATTTTTTGAAGAGTTTGTAAAGACCGCGAGGCTCACGATAGGAAATTGCAATTGGAATTAGCGGGACATTATGCTTTACGGCAAACACCGCAGCGCCAATATGAAAATCTCTGATTGCAGGATAAAAATACCACATGCTTCCTTCGGCAAAAAAGTGAAGCCATTTTTTTTCTTCGAGGACGGAATCCATTGCAGCTATAAACTTACGGCCGGCATGCATCGAAGTTGGAACAGGAATTGCACCAATAGTTTTAAACCACGGAGCCATTGGAGTTTCCATGTTCCGCGACCAGATTGGAAAGTATGCCTTGCGCGGAAAAAATGCATGAAGTATTGTAAGAAAATCCCATTCAATCACATGATTAGAAACAGTAACAAATCCATTCTTTAAAAGCTTTTTGTTCCGCCGGAGATTTTCGCGCCCCTCCACCTTAACCGCATACCTGATTACCACCACCGGAAGCACAATCGTATTCAAAAGCACATTTAGCCAGAAGTGTCTGAACCGCCATCCAAAGCTTCTTTCGCGGTAAGTATATGTTTCATCCAGCTTAGGCTGATATTTTTCCACAACCTTCATCATGTGCTGGTCCTGAACTTCCGGGTACTTATACGTAAAAGTTATAGGTGGTATGTACATAGGGTTCTCCTTATCATCATAATATAAAAAAGGGCAGCCGATTGACAACCGGCTGCCCAAAAAAAAATAGGAAGAAAACATTTATTGTAAGGTTTTGTAAACCTCTTTGTAACTGTCTTTTACTGCATAGTATTTGTTGTAAAGACCGCAGTAAGGCCCGTTCATTTTATAGGAATAATCGGTGCGTTCCATAAAAGGATTGTCGCACAAGCCCCAGATTGTAATTGCGGTAAAGTTCTGTCCTTCATTGCGGGAATCAATAATAACCTGGAAAAGCTTGCCATAAAACTTTGCGTGCTTTGCCATAGTTTCATCATCACCTTCGTAATTGCGGACTGCAACTTCTGTGAGCTGAACTTCAACACCAAGGCTGCTGTAAGTTTTAATTGCATCCTTAATCAGCGCCAGATCACCCGGATTCATACACCCATTCTGGCTGCCATAACCGCCAATGTATCCCTGCATACCAACACCGTCGCAAAGCTTTTCGTCCTTATTCAAATCCTTTACAAGATTAACAATGGCAGCCCGCTTATCCGGATAGAACGTATTGTAATCATTATAAAAAAGCTTGATGTCCGGATTCACCTGATTCACAACATCCCTTGCACACTGAAAAGCAAACTTTACGTAATCTTCGCCAATCACATCATTAAAAAGATTGGAAACTCCGCCACGAGTTTTTCTCAAATGATAAGGATTTCCAGGAATCCACTCGTTGGAGCCATCGGCAACAGCTTCGTTCACAACATCCCAGCAGTAAACAACGCCCGGAAAGTTTGTTTCAAAATGAGTTACAACCTCGGTGATATAATATCTGAGACGCTCCTTCATTGTATCGGAATCAACAAAAGCACCATCCCTTGTAAAACCTTCGCGGAAAAACCAGTCGGGCATGTAAGCATCCCAAACAAGCACGTGTCCCCGGATTCCAATATTGTTAGCCTGAGCAAACCGAGCGATTGTATCAGCAGCCTTGTAATTCATAACCGGCTTGTTCTGTTCCTGGCATGCAGACTGTTTGAGCAGAGAATAAGCCTTAAACTCGTTGCTCGCAGTGATGGTGTTAAAATCTTCTTTCATAAGATTGAGATATTTTCCATCACCAGCTAAACTGTGCGAAATATTAGCACCTACTTTAAAACCGTATTTATCTGCCAGCTGATAAAGTCCTGCCTGTTTTTCAAAAACCTCTGGTTCTGCAGGTTTGCTGCTTTTGCTAGCACACCCGGCAAGCAAAGTCATCATTAGCAGGCCTGAAATGAGTCTAGTTAAACGTTTAATGTAAATCATAAATACACTATACGAGTGGAAGTGAGTAAAAAAAACAACTATAGTCCCATGTTTTTTATACGGAAGTCTTATTGATTTTTTTTGTTTTCTGCAATAATTAAATGAGCCTTATTCATCATATGTGGGAACAAAAGATTATCCACATAATCCGGACCAAGCTCCGAGAACACCTTGTATCGGGCACATTTTTCTTTGTCTTTCAGACAATATTTAGCCTTTAAAACCTCAGCTAAATCATTTTCTACAACGAGCTTCCCCTGATAGAACGGGCAAGTCGCAAGTTTTTCGCATTCTGCCATAATTTTTTTCTTCTGATAGGTTAAAATATTTTGTAATCGATTTTGTAATATATATAGAATAAAGTAGAAAGTTGATTTTGGCAAGGATAATTTATCATTATTTTCTTGAATCCCCTCTATTATTCTCCGATAATTACCTTATGAAAAGAAATCATTTTTTGGGAATTGGTGCATTGGTTTTTGCACTTGTAATTGGATTTTGTCTTGGATTCAGCGGCTGTTCTAAAACAGAAGAAATGGAACTTTCGCAGATAAATGAATTGTCGAATGAAGTTGATACTGCAATGATTCAGAAAACGGTAACTAAGCCATGGACTGGCGGTGAGTATGTTGACGGAAAAGTTGGCGGTACCTGGAATGATACAATCATCAACGATCCGAAAACCTTTAATCAGCTGATTGGCGAACGCGATGGAGACAGCGCCGGCATTATCAGTTATACGCTTCTTTATCTTTCTGATTACGACCCGACTTTGCGTAAATGGACACCCGAAGCTGCCTATTACGAAATTGAAACAGACGAAGAAAAAAATACTCTTACAGTACATTTTACAATCCGCGAAAATCTTTACTGGACCTATTACGACCGTGATGAAAAAATCCCGGTTACTTCTGATGATTTTGTTTTCTGGTATAACGAAATTGCAGGTGACCCGGCATTCAGTTCAAGCGGTTACGGCCAGCAGTGGGTTACCCTTGAAAACGGAGAAGAAGCTCACATTGACTGTATAAAAATTGATGACAGACATTTTGATTTTGTTTTCCCGCGAATTGTTGCCGAACCACTCCTTGCTACAAATATGCAGCTGTGTCCTTCCTTTATTTACAAACCGGCAAAAGAAAAAAATGGAGTTGAAGGTGTAAAAAATCTTTTCAGCATAGACACAGATCCAAAAACACTTCCATCCTGCGGTAAGTTTTATATAACAGAATATATTCCGGGCCGCCGCCTTGTGTTCACACGAAATCCAAATTATTACGAAAAAGATAACAAGGGCATTTCCATTCCATATTACGACCAGATTGTTTGTCAGATAATCGGCGACCAGAATACAGATTATCTTTTGTTCAAACAGGGACAAACAGAAGTTTATTCTCCACGCCCGGAAGAAGTTAGCGAAGTAATTGAAAATCAAAAAGATGATTACACAGTTTTTAATGCAGAAGGTTCAATGGGTTCTTCCTTCTGGAGCTTTAATCAGAATCCTGTTAACAAAGACAAACCCTTTTATGAATGGTTCACAAAAAAAGAGTTCCGTCAGGCAATGAGCTGCATCTTAAACCGCGACCGAATTGCAAATCAAACTTACCGCGGACTGGCCCAGGCAAAATATGATTTCTTCCCGGAAATAAATCCTTATTACAATCCTGATATTACACTTCAATATCGCTTTGATACACAAAAGGCAGAAAGCTTATTACAGAAAGCCGGCTTTACAAAAAAGGATGGAAGCTTTTACGACGGCAATGGAAACAAGCTGGAGTTCGATCTTACAATTCCTTCAAGCAATACAGTTCAAAATGATATTGCACAGATTCTTGTAGATGAAGCTTCAAAAATCGGAATTAAAATTAATATCCGTCAGATTGACTTCCAAAAAATTGTAGAGATGTTAACTGCAACTTACGACTGGCAGAGTGTTTTCATTGGACTCGGATCAAACGCATTCCCTTCTCAGGGAAGTAACGTCTGGCCTAGCAATGGAAACCTGCACTTGTGGTATCCACTGCAGGAAAAACCAGCCACCGATTGGGAAGCCCGTGTAGACTATCTTTACAATGAAGGCTGCTACACAAACGATTACGATAAAGCAAAAGTTATCTGGGATGAATACCAGCAGATTATTCTGGAGCAGTGCCCGATTATTTATTTGATGAGAAGCCGTTCCTTTTTTGCAATAAGAAATCGCTGGGATTTAAGCAACGTTTATTACGATAATAAAAACGGTGCAAAAACAGCACATATTTTCTTAAAGCAATAATCAAAATGTTTGCACAAGCTCAAGTTCAGGTGGGATAAGTTTAAAAATGAAAATAAAACAGTTTGTAAAAAACACAGCTCTAACTCTTGCGTTGCCGTGGAAGAAGTTTCGTAAAAAGGCTCCCTTTGCTTCCTTTGTAACTGGCAGGGTAATCACAATGCTTTTTCTGCTTTTTCTTTTGGGCTTTGCTTTGTTCGGACTTATGGAGCTTGCCCCTGGTGATATTGTAGATCAGATGATGACTCAGCAGCTTATGCTTGGTGCGGATGGTACTTCTTCCGGTGGTGGAGCTGGCGGTATAGGAGCTAGTTCTGGTGGAAAAGCTGGAATGGGCGGTATGAGTTCTGGCGGCGCAAATGACGGACAGTATTACTCTCAAATACAGATAGAACAGCTGCGTGCTGAGTTTGGATTGGATAAGCCTTTTTACGTTCAGTATTTTAAGTGGCTCAACAGGGTACTCGTCCATCACGATTTAGGCACAAGTCTTGTTTCCCGCGCACCGGTCGGCTTTCTCATAAAAAGCCGTTTGTGGAACTCCGTACTTTTAAACTTAATTTCTCTTGTTTTTATTACAACCTTTTCTTTTATACTCGGCGTTTATTTTTCTACAAAGGCCGGCACCAGGCTTGATACCGCTGCAACTTTTTTTGCACTCTTTTTTCATGCTTTCCCCGGAATACTTTTATTAATTTTGTTACAGCTCTTTGCTTCTGTAACTGGACTCTTCCCTGTTACCGCTTACCCGGACTTAATCTTTGCCGAAGAACCTTTGAAGTTTACCTTCAGCTATGCACATCATGTTTTTCTTCCTTTGTTTGCTTCTTTTCTTGGTGGTGTTGGTGGAACAATGCGAATGATTCGTTCAACTATGCTAGACCAGATGGGCATGCCTTACATCTTTGCTCTTCGTGCACGCGGCATAAGTGAAAAAAGAGTTTACTTAAATCATGCCTTCCGAAACACACTTAACCCTTACATTACCGGCAGCGCAAACCTGCTGGCCGGACTTTTTGGTGGTTCTCTCGTTCTGGAAATTATTTTTGCTTATCCTGGAATTGGACGCCTTATGTACGAAGCCGTTATGCAGGAAGATATAAACTTAGTCTTGGCTAACACAATGTTCATTTCTGCACTCGTTTTAATCGGAATGATAATCAGCGATATTCTGCTTGCTCTTGTTGACCTAAGAATCAGATACAGATAAAGGATATAGAAAAAGGAAACAAAGGAAACCATCACGATGAAAAAGTTTTTAGATTTTTTGAAAACCAGACCTCTTGGAGTTGCTTCCGTAATAATTCTGATTATCCTCTATTTTAATATGATTTTTGCAGAGTTCATTGCGCCTTATCCTGCAACCCTTACTTTTGAAAATAATACTTATCACCCGGCAAATATACAAATCACATCACACGGAATAAAAGTCCGCGAATACAGAGTTGTAAACAGAACCACCTGGAAGTACGCGCGTGTAAAAGATGCCGGAACAGTTCATTCGTTAAAGCTTTTTGCAAAAGGTAGCCCCTACAAGCTGTTAGGCATAATTAACTGTAACCGCCATCTTTTTGGCACAGATAGCGACTACCCTGTTTACCTTTTTGGTGCTGATCATCTTGGACGCGACCTTTTCAGCCGCATAATTTACGGAAGCCGTATTTCGCTCACAATCGGTTTTGTTGCCACCTTTATCTCCATGATTCTTGCAATCTTTTTTGGCGGCATTTCCGGATATTTTGGCGGCGGCGTTGACTGGGCCATTATGCGCTTTGCCGAGTTTTTTATGCTCGTTCCGGGCTTGTATTTTATTTTATTTTTGCGCTCACTTTTAAACACAAAAATGGACAGCGGAACTGCTTACATGGTAATCACGCTCATTCTTTCACTTGTAGGTTGGCCTGGTTCCGCACGAACAATCCGCGGGTTAGTCCACGCTATCAAACGCGAAGAGTTTATTATGGATGCAGACCTGGAAGGTGTTCCCCCAGTCATTGTAATTTTCCGCCACATAATACCACAAACTGCAAGTCTTTTGATTGTTAGTACCGCCTTAAGTGTTCCTGGCTTTATTATGAGCGAAACAACTTTGTCTTACCTGGGGCTTGGAATCAGTGACCCAGCTGTTAGTTGGGGCTCACTAATCAACCGTGATATTTCAACACTTTCAAATCTGCGCAATTTTCCGTGGCTGCTGTGGCCAGTCATCATGCTGCTTATTGTCACTCTCGCATTCAATTTTTTGGGCGATGTACTGCGCGACTTTTACGACCCGTATGGCGCGATTTTTAAGAAGAGAAAGTTACGCAAAAACAGTAACGCAGTTTCGCCCGCTACCCCTTCTAGCAGGGAACACCCCCGCAACACCCCCGTGGATTTTGTTAACAGCGAACCATCGAAGTTTGATATAACTAACACCATTTCGTCTCCCGACAATTTCCTTCTATCCGTAGAAAACCTTCATGTCACCTTCCGCATCCTTCGCGGAAAATCTTGGATACCAGTTTACGCTGCGCGCGGTGTAAGCTTCTACATCAAAAAAGGAGAAATCCTCGGACTCGTTGGTGAATCAGGAAGCGGTAAATCAGTTTCTACAACAGCAATTCCCGGACTCCTTCCAGCTAATGCAACAGCCGAAGGTCACATTTTTTATAACGACAATGGCAGCACCGTAGACTTAATGGTGCTTTCACAATCAGAATTACGAAGCTACCGGGGAAACAAAATTGCACTCATTTTCCAGGAGCCAGGCAGAAGCTTTGATCCTCTGCAGAATATTGGAAAAGTTTTTTGGGAAACCTTCCGCGTAACCGAACCGGAAATTACAAAAGAAGAAGCAGACAAAAAAACAGTTGCACTCTTAACCGAAGTTGGCTTGCCTGATCCTGAAGGAAGATTGAAGGCTTATCCGCATCAGTTTAGCGGTGGACAGTTACAGCGAATCGGCATTGCACTTGCGCTTGCTCAGAATTGCCAGTTACTTATAGCTGACGAACCAACAACTGCCTTGGATGTTACCATTCAGGCGCAAATCGTTTCGCTCCTGCTGCGGCTTAAAGAAGAACGAGGACTTTCCATCATTTTTATTAGCCACAATATAAACCTTGTTGCCCAAATCAGCGACCGCATTGCCGTGATGTATGGAGGTCAGATTATGGAAACAGGAGAAGCAGAACAGATTTTAAAAAATCCTCATCATCCCTATACACAGGCTCTTGTTCAGGCAATGCCGGAGTTTGGCAGTCACTATACCAAACAAAAAATGATTTCCATACCGGGCCGCGTTACCGATCCATCATCACCAGAAAAAGGCTGCCCGTTTGCACCACGCTGCAGCTTTGCAAAATCTGAGTGTAAGAAAGTTGATTGCGTTTGTTGGAAGATGGAAGACACTTCATCATCAGAAACAAAATCAGATGTGCAAAACACTTCATTCTCGGGGGAAACTTTATGAGCGAAAATAACAACATCAACAGCAACATCATCGAAGTAAAAAATCTTTCAAAACAATTTAACCTCGAGGCAGGATTTTTTGCAAAAAATAAAAATAAAGTTTACGCGGTAAATGATGTTTCCTTTGCAATAAAAAAAGGCGGCACTTACGGAATCGTCGGTGAATCGGGCTGCGGTAAAACAACAACTGCACGGCTTATCATTCAGATGTACAAACAGACATTGGGCAACATCATCTACACCGACACCAACGGCACGCAACACAACGTAGAAGCTTTTACAAAAAAAGAACTCCGTGCTTACCGCGAAAAAATCAAATACATTTTTCAGGACCCGGCCCGCTCGCTCAATCCTCGAATGACAGTCTTTGATGTTATTACTGCCGGCCTGCGCCACTCCTCTTTGTGGCAGGGCAAAAAAAATGCGTGGGAAGCTGCCGAAAAAATCATCACCGAAGTTGGCCTTTCTCCAGAAGATTTAAACCGTCGCCCCGCAGAGTTTTCCGGCGGACAAAGACAGCGCATCTCAATCGCCCGTGGCCTGATTATGAATCCTGAGCTTTTAATTTGCGATGAAGTTGTTTCCGCTCTGGACGTGAGCATTCAGGGCCAGATCATCAACCTGCTGCAGGACCTCAAACAGAAGCACAACCTCAGCTACATTTTCATCACCCACGATTTACGCGTTGCCTGCTATTTCTGCGACACCATCGGCGTTATGTACCGCGGGGTTCTAGTCGAAGAAGCCCCTGCCGAAAATCTTTACACCCAGGCCCTGCATCCCTACACACAAATCCTCTTCTCCAGTGCCCAAGGTGAGTTAACCTCCTCTAACACAGAAGTTAAGACCACCTTACAAGAAGAGCACTGCTGCCCTTTTGCCTACAGGTGCCCAAAAGCCACCGAAAGGTGCCTGAAGGAGTTGCCTGAGTTCCGCGAGATTAATCCCGGACATAAGGTGAGATGTTTTTGTTTGTGATTTTACTATAGTTTCTTATCACTGCATCGTTTACAAAAAATGTTTTTGTTTGATATACTATTTTAATATTCTATGATGAGGTTTTTTATGGTTAATGTTTTTATTATTCATTCTGGAAACGATTATAAGTTTGTGAAAGAAGAAATAGAACCTTTTATTTGTGGACAAATAAAAACTATTGATAATTCAAGCAACAATAAATGTAATGCAAATATACTAACACTATCCTCTGGAAAACGAAAAAATTGGAAACCAGATGCCTCTAAAAAAATAAAAAAGGCTCAGATTATTATTGTAATTATTGGGTCAGATTCGAATAAAAAAGCAAAAAATCAAACAATGGGTTGGGAAGTTCGTAAAGCTCTGAAATATAATAAACAAATATATATTTATAATAGACAAGATTACGATATACCTAATTATTTATACTGTATTGATACTTTTACTAAACAAACAAGACTTATATCGGAACCAACAAATCTTCAAAAAATAAAAGAACGCATCGATAATTTTGCAAATGGGTATTACAATATCTTTTCAAATCAATATAATTCATTGGATACAACACAGAAACAAGCTTATGACAAAGTATTGATGGAACAATATAAAATGTTTCAAAAAACATCCGAGGATTTAGTTGCACGTAGACAATCTGTCAACTCTTTCTACATATCTTTGAATACTGCACTCGTTACTTTTATTGGAGTTGTTTTAGGACTATTAGAATCCCCGCTTAATACTATTGTTATGATAGCTATGTGTTCTGCGGGAATAATTTTAGATATTTCCTGGATAAAAATTCTTGATGCATACGGTACTCTAAATAGTGCTAAGATGAAAGTAATCAGCTTATTAGAAGAACAACTTCCCATTGCATTGTATGATTCTGAATGGAAAATTATGAGTGATACATTAAATAATAAAAAATATGTTTCTTTTACTAATAGTGAGAAAAAAATCCCAAAAATATTTGGTGTTATATATAGTATAGTATTAATTGTTTGTACGTGTTATTTAAATATTCATAAATAATTAATACATTGATTTATTAAATACAGTGCTAATTCAATAGTTTATAAAAACTTACACTTATCAAAACAAAACCTCTCATAGCCATAACCTTGACACCTAGCCATACGCGTTGTACAATAAAATCATAAACACTGCGACACTACTCGCAATCCCACAAACTCAGGAGGCTATATGTACAATCCAATTCCGGTTTTTGAGGCAAAAAATAAATTGCCGTATTTTCTTCATCTGGCAGAAACAGACGGGCCTATTCCAATTATGAGGCATAACAATGTGGTTGCTTACATCATCTCTAAAAACGATTATGAGCAGATACGAAACGAAAATAAACCGCAGAAAAGTCTTGTGCAAAAATTGCAGGACAATCGCAAAAAGTACGGTTTGGAAAAAGATGATTTTGATTATCCGGCATATTTTGAAAGCCTTAGAGCTTCGGCTAATGTGGAGGCAAAATAATGAAACCGTTTTATCTTCTTGATGCAAATATTATTGCAGAATTAATCCGCACAAATCCAAATCAGAGTGTTGTTGAGCATGTAGAAAAATACGAATCCTTATGCGCTATCTCGGCAACCGCCTGGAACGAACTTTTGTTTGGTGTTCAACGAATGGCAGACGAAGCAAAAAAAGCTTTACTCTTGGAAGATTTGATTGACGACATCCAGGCAAATTATCCCATTATTAGTTACGACAAACACGCCGCCTGGATTCAGGCCGACATCTGTGCCCGCCTCGCCGAAGCTTCGCAGCCAATCGACTATCAGGATACCCAAATTGCTTCAATCGCCATCGCTAACAACATGATTCTGGTAACCCGAAACACCAGCCGTTTTGAAGCAATCCAGAAAGTTGCCCAGCTCACGGTAGAAAACTGGTTCGAAGAATAAAGTGGATTTTACACAAGTTTGCAAGGAAGAAATTACAAGAAAATTATCAAACTATAATTTTACCGATTTCCACTTATCCCCCTTGACTATTACTTGTGTTAAGATAGAATTTAATTGAAACAAAAAACAAAACAACCATTGTAAAATTGGAGGAACATTATGAAAACTGTTGCAGGTATTGACCTTGGAACACAAAGTATGAAAGTAGTCATCTATGATTACGAGAAAAAAGAAATTATCGAAAAAGCAAGCTGCCCTATGGATTTAATTTCGGAAGCTGACGGAACCCGTGAGCAGAAAACCGAATGGTTCGACAAGGGACTTGAAGTTTGCTTTGGAAAATTGAGCGCAGAAAACAAAAAGACAATTGAAGCTATTGGTGTTTCTGGTCAGCAGCACGGTTTTGTTCCTCTTGATAAAGATGGAAAAGCTCTTTACAACATCAAACTCTGGTGCGATACAAGCACAGTTGCAGAATGTGACCAGATTACAAAGGCTGCCGGTGGAGATAAAGCAGTTATCGATGCACTCGGAAACCTCATGCTCACCGGTTTCACAGCTCCAAAAATCCTTTGGCTTAAAAATCACAAAGCAGACGCTTTTGCTGCTCTTAAATACATCATGCTCCCACACGACTATTTGAACTGGAAGCTCACCGGCGACTACGTTATGGAATATGGTGACGCTTCAGGAACCGCACTTTTCGATTCAAAGAACCGCTGCTGGTCAAAAAAGATTTGCGACATTATAGATGCAGGCTTACTCGCCAAGCTTCCAAAGCTGATTGAACCTAGTAGCCCAGCTGGAAAAGTTAGTGCAGAGGCTGCAGCCGCTTATGGTATTCCTGCCGGCATTCCTGTTTCTGCAGGTGGTGGCGATAACATGATGGGTGCAGTTGGAACAGGTACAGTTGCAGACGGCTTCCTTACAATGTCTATGGGAACTTCCGGTACACTTTATGGTTACAGCGACAAACCAATCGCCGACCCTGCCAACGGACTTTCAGGCTTCTGCTCAAGCACCGGCGGATGGCTCCCACTCCTTTGTACAATGAACTGTACAGTTGCCACAGAGTTTGTTCGCGGACTTTTCGAGCTCGACGTTAAAGCCCTTGATGGCGAAGCTGCAAAAGCTCCTTGTGGAAGTGAAGGCGTACTCGTAATTCCATTCTTCAACGGTGAGCGCACACCAAACCTTCCAAATGGTCGCGCAAGTATCACAGGACTCACAAGCGCCAACACAAACCGTGCAAACATCGCTCGTGCCAGCCTCGAATCAGCCGTTTTCGCAATGCGTGGTGGTTTGGATGCCTTCCGCAAGCTCGGTTTCCAGCCAAAAGAAATCCGCCTGATTGGTGGTGGTTCAAAATCTCCACTCTGGCGCCAGATTGCTGCCGATGTTATGAACCTTCCAATCCGCGTTCCAGCCCTTGACGAAGCCGCCGCCCTTGGTGGTGCAGTTCAGGCTCTTTGGTGCCTCAAGAACCAGACAGGCAAATGCGACATCGCCGCTCTTTGTGCCGAACACATCACTTTGGACAATTCCAAGAGTGCCGACCCAATCCCAGCCAACGTTGCCGCCTACGACAAAGCCTACGCCGAGTACACTAAAGTTGTAGAAACACTTTCACCGTTGTATAAGTAGTAGGGGATAGTATAAATATAGGGGATAGGGAATAGTAAAGAGAGGGAGGAGGGGAAAGCCTTCCCCTCGCTCCAACCGCCTAACGGCGTTTTCCGCTACCCCTTCTCCTAAGGGGTAGCCAATTCTGTTTTCCGACCCCTTAAAATCCCCGCACTTAAATCTTCTTTAACACTCAAGATGAGCTCCTTTGTTTGTGATTGCAAACTAATTGAAATATGATAAAATAGTCTTATGTCAAAAGAAGAATCTGATGAGCTTTATTTTGTAGTTTTTCTCATCAATCATCTCGCAGATAAACTGGATGAATCCGTTTCTTCTATATTATAAAAAACTAAAAAGCGTCAATGCCATCTCCGATTACATCATACCATGTTACGATGTCCTCCACACCCAAGGCACAGAATATCTTATGGAAGATTTACAAGAATATGCAAAGCTGCGGGGTGTAACGCTATGATGGTGTATCATGGGTCAACTCAAGAAGCAATAGACACTTATTACAACAGCAAACTTTGCGAATACATTCATCAGGGAAAATACGACATCCAGTATCTGGATTACAAATTACTGGTGGAAGAGTATTTGTAGAGTCTGAATCAAGATTCCAACTTGGAATCTTGAATAACTCTCTAGATTCAAGAATGAATCCTATCCTTCTACTCCCAAAAATCCTCATAAATCCCTTTGAACGGATCTTCCCTCATCACGCAATTTTCTCCAAGCTCCAGCAACAATCCGCTTTCATTAAAAGTCTTCCACTCCGGGAGCTGCTTACCATTGCTTGCAGTTCCATTCGGGTTGCCGTACTTTACAAAGTTCAGCCAATAGCTGCTCATTATCATTTCAAGGTCGTAGTCGGATTGATTGTAATTCGAAGTTCGAGGTACGTTTCGGTAGGCGTAAATCATTTCGCCGGAATGCAAGGTTCCAAGTTCGCCGTTTTCTTTTGAAAAATAATATTCGTAAACCGGTCTGCCCTGAGCTGCCAGGCATCTGGTCCAGCAATCGTGAGGATAAGTAAAGCACACAGCAGAATAAACATCGTAGTAATAATCCCGTGCATCTTTATTTGTGCGGATATTCTGGGCTGCAATCACCTGGTCTGTGCGGTCTTTAAATGTCGATTCCAAAAGTGAATGAAGATTTCTCTTGGACGGAAAATTAAAAGCCCCAAAACTAAAACCTTCTCTTGCATTAAAACCATTAAGCAGAGCCTCTTCGTTATTCTGCCCATCCGTGTAGATTTCGTATGGAGTTCGCGGCAAGGCATAACCATCCACCGTCATACTGCTGTTTTTGTATTTAGTCTTAATCAGTTTTTCCGCAGGGATTTTTCTAAGTTCCTCCACTGTGCTACACTTAAACTCATTTTTGATGTTTGCTCCCATTTCCAGTGCTGCCTTCATCGTGCGGAAAGTGTGCGGAGGAGTTTTTTGTACAATAGACGAACTTTCTGCAATCGCCCGTCGGAACAAACCTTTTGCAAGAGGTGACGCACATACTGCATTCACAGAGGATGATCCAGCTGATTCGCCCGCAATAGTGATGTTTCCCGCATCTCCGCCAAAAGCTTCTATATTTTTGCTCACCCATTCAAGAGCCTTAATCTGATCCAGCAAGCCATAATTTCCAGTTGTTCCATTCGGAGATTCAGCGGCTAGCTCTTTATCTGCAAAATAGCCAAAAACTCCCAGTCTGTAAGCCACCGTTACAACAATAATTCCTTCGCGCGCAAGATTTGTACCATCATATTTTTCGTACCAGCTCTGCCCCGAAGTCAAACTACCACCATGAATGTAGACCAGCACAGGAAGCCTTTCGCCGCCAACCCCAGCCACAATATTGCTTGGTCTCCAAACATTAAGATAAAGACAATCCTCGCTCATCGGGCCTTTGAAGGTACGATCATTTTTGGAATGTGCATAAAGATTTACAAGAAAATTAGCAAAACGGCTAAACTCAACCTGCATAGCCATCGGCGCAAAGTGATCTGCCGCAAAAACTCCATCCCAAGGCTCCAGCTCCTGAGGTTCTTTCCAGCGCAAATCTCCCACCGGCGGCTTAGCAAAAGGAATCCCCGCAAAAATCTCCACCTTTTCATCATCCGAAAAAATCCCCTGCACAGCTCCCTTTTCCGTTTTGATGATAGATCCCGCCTTTGGATCTTTCCCCCTCACCGGTGAAGTTTTCGCTGATGATACAGTCTTCCCCAATGAAGTTGTATTGCTCCCCGACGCGTTCTCAGTCGACACACACGAACTCACCCCGCCCGCAAAAAAGCCCACCAATACAAAAGAAAAAATACATCGTAATAAAGAAACTTTTTTAATCATATAAATCCCATCCTCAAGGAAATCAATTTACTAAAGTGATTCCAAAAAAATAGCGCAAGGGAGAGAGCAAAGACTGCTGCTAATTCGTAGCGTTGTACTTATACTGTCTTTGCTTGCAGTTTTGCATCCATGCAAAACTGCTAACACACCCTATAAAAACTTACACTTTACTTTAGTGATCAGGGTGTGTTACGACCGGTAGCTATTTTTTAGTATAAGTTTTAAAATTGATTTCCTTAAAATCTTTTTACTTAATCAGCCTTTCAAACGCCGGTTTTGCTTCCCCCTTTACATCAAACAAAAGCGGCGCATCCGACCTGCCTGGCACAGGGAAATCATTCTTCCAGCTAAAACGGTCAGTAATTCCCCAGAAAACAACATCCTTCAAAATGCCAGCCTTCGCCTCTTTCTTAAAGCACTCAAAAATCTGAGCGTAGCGTTCGGCCTGCTGCTCCAAAAGCTCTTTGGTATATTCCTTACGTGGTTCCGATTCGCGATCCGGCTGAAAATCCTTGTAAACCGAAACATCCATCTCGGTAACAATCACCTTCAAGCCCAGCGAACCAAAAAGCTCCATCGTCTTTTCAATCTCATTCACCGGTGGATTTTCCATATTGATGTGCATCTGTAATCCCACCGTATCAACTGGAACTCCGCGTGCCAGCATCCCCTTTACAAGGTCATACATCCCCTGACGTTTCTGCGGTATAGTCTCAAGATTGTAATCATTAATAACAAGACTCGAATTAGGAAAAGCTTCCTTGGCCCAGAAAAAAGCCTTATCGATATAATCCGGCCCCATAATATCAAACCACTTGGAATGATCTTCCAAATCGCGCAACACAAAGTTCTTGTCCGAAATACATTCGTTCACAACATCAACCGAACAGATATCCGCAGAATAACGCTTGCCAACCGTAAAAATATAATTCTTCAAGCGCTCTTCCAGCATTTCCTTTGTGGCCTTACTTTCATCAGAATACTCCATCTCATAACAGCCCGGCTTTTTAAAAATCCAGTTTGGACTCTGATTATGCCACACCAGCGTATGCCAGCGAATTGCCTGACCGTTAGCCTTTGCCATTTTTACAAACTTATCTGCCGAAGAAAAATCAAACGTATCCGGTGCAGTATAAATGCTGCCCATTTTTGTGTCGTTTTCGGCAACCACCAGATTAAAATGCTTAGCTAAAATATCACCATCCGGAAAGGGCCCCTTTGGCGGATCAGGAAACTTAAAGTCCGGCATCCCCGCAGGCTTCTTGAACTTCTTAAAATGTTCCCTCATCAGCTCCATTCTTTTGAGGAAACCTTCTTCATCATAAAACAGCCCGCTTACAGCCGCCCCAACTCTAAAATAATCCTTGTACTGCTCGTAAAGTATCTTTTCCATACTCTAATAATAGAAGAAATCCACAATTTATTATAGTAAGAACCTAGTCGAAATTAATATGAAAAAACTAACTTTCGAGAACCCAAGTTAGCTCCTCATATATTTCATTTAATAATATTGTTGATAAACATTCCATTTTTTCAATCAATGCCTGTTTATCTATTGTTGTTATCTGAGCACATAAAGCAACTGAATCTTTAGGTAATTTTGTAGATGCCTTTTCAAGGAAAACATTTCCTTTGTAATCAGCCAGTCTGCAATTGGTAGTTAATGGAATGACAATTGTTGTTTTTAACTCGCTCTCATTCAGTTCATTGTTTTGAACAACTATTCCCGGTCTTATAAATGCAGGCGCACTTCCTCTAGGCTCTTGAAAATCAATCCACCAAATCTCACCATTCATCATCTTTTAATAACTCCCTTATTGAAGCTAAACTGGCTTTTCTGATTTGTCTTAATTCATCACTATCCAGATATTTATTGTATTCTGCATCTGGTACTTGCTTTAATTTTTTGGGCTTTATAGGATTTTTTAAGGCAATGCTGGTTTGTTTTTCAATAATGGATGCAAGGCGAGACATTAAAGAAATCTGTTCGTGCAATTGCAACAAAGGTATAAGATTAATTAATTCGGTTAAAAGATTTTTTGTATTTCCTTGATTGTTGTTTACGCCATAAGAGATTTCAGGTTCTGCTACATACAACTCTTCTGAAGAATGGCTTTCATACGAAAAGGGATTATCCTCGTCTACTTTGAGATTCTTAAAAAAAATATCCGCTGAAACTTTATATAGTTCACATAGTTTTTTTATATTTTTTAGGGATGGCTCCGCAAGACCATTTTCATATTTATTATACATTTGTCTTGAAATATTAAGATATGAAGCAACAGCACTTTGCGAATAATTATTTTCATTTCTTAAAGAACGGAGGATATCTTTCATATTTTAAGTATAATCTATTATTGTTTATAAGTCAATTTATTATTTACACATTGTGTAAACTATATATTGACGTTCACAATTACGCAGAAGCCTTCGTTATCGTTCCCAGCTCAATCTGCGTCTTCAGCTCTCCTTCAGAATTGAAAACACAGCATACATGCTTGCCTTCTACAAACGCATACTTGCAGACAATTTGTTCTCCAGGTTTTACGGCCTGTTTGTAACATATTCGCAAAGATGAATAATCGTTAGCATTGTAAACTTCTTCTGGCAGAGCTTCCAGAGCATAATCAATATATATCAGATTATGAACATGATCGTTGTAATCAATGTCACTGCGGCGGATTGTGATGGGAACTTCGCGGGTAAAAGTTTCTGGAGATTCAAGATGAGGGAGCTTGGCTTCTCCAAAAACACATTTATCTTCTGTTTTGTACTGAGTTTCAAAAGAAGAATCAAATCTCTGCGGACGGTTTGTTTTTAAATCAAGAATAATCCAGCGCGAAATACAGCTTACAGCAAGCTCACCATCAGCATAGATTTCGTAATCCCTTATGCTAAACAGAATCTGCTTAATCGGCTGAGTCCAGGTTTTACAGGTAACCTTCTGCCCGATTTTTGGGAGGAAATTGATTTCACAGTACCAGTCGGTAAGTACCCAAGCCCTTCCGTTTTCAGTATCTGCAAGAATGTTGTCCTTAACAAGATCCGAATGTTTGCAGCTTGTAGTTTCAAAAAGTCTCAAAATAGAAGCTAACTGCATTGTGCCATTTTTGTTAAAATCCTCATAACGTGGCTGGAAATCATAATCTACAAACAATTTTTTCCTCCGCAAAGTGCAATTAAGTGTACTTAGATGAAATAATAATTAAACTATAAGGTATTTTAAATGACATTTCAATAGAAAAGTGTCATTATCAACATAATGCCAGCACATCATCACAAATAAAAAAATTATTTATTTAATGTTTTTTTCTGATGTAAAATCGCAAATCTCGTGGTACAATAGATTAATTAAAGGAAACGCTGCGCCACTGCTCACGTTTCTTAAACATAGGAGTAGTAAAAAAATGAAAATTAAATCAGTTTTTTCACACAGTTTCGAAAAATATGGAAAGGTTCTTACAGGTTATGATGTAACAGACCTTCTTAAAAAGCTTGATGAAACAACAAAAAAGCCAGACAATGCTGTTATTTATGAACCAGGCGATGCAGGACTTGAATCTCTGGCAATTGCAAAAGAGTTCAGCGATAACGCTTACGGTGGAATGCCAATTCAGGTTGGCTACTGCAATGGTAACAACACAAAACTCAATTGTCTTGAATGGCACCGTGGTTCAGAGCTTAACATTCCTTCTACAGATATCGTTCTTCTTCTTGCATCTCTCCAGAGCGTTAAAAAAGGCAAGCTCAATACAAACTCAGTTGAAGCTTTTTATGTTCCAAAGGGAACAATCGTTCAGGTTTACGAAACAACACTCCACTATGCTCCATGCAACGCAGTTACATCTAAAGGCGTTTCAAAAGAAGGATTCCGTGTTGTAATTGTTCTTCCAAAAGATACAAACACAGAAAAACCAAATATTGAAGCAAAGAATCTTGAAGATAAATTGCTTTGGGCTCGCAACAAGTGGCTCATCGCTCATCCAGATTCAAGCGAAGCAAAAGCAGGTGCTTTTGTTGGACTTGTTGGACAGAATATTGATATAGGATAATTTCCCATATTTTATAGATACTCTTTCTATACATAAAGCCAGTTTTAATTGAAGCTGGCTTTATTTTTTATTTAATTACACTGTCATTGTCGGGCTTGACCCGATAATCTATTTCCAGGATACAAAAATGATTAAAAAAACTTACAAATTAAATCTGTTAAACTTCGCCCTTGCGCTGCTTTGTGTAAATCTTCTTACAATCACAGGCTGTGCAAACTTAAACTCCAAGAATAATAATGCCCCCTATACCCCAACTGACACTCTTGATTATTCAAAAATCAATCACAATCTGCCTGTAATTAAAATTATTTCCGAAACTGGAAAAAATGATTTTGTTGAAAAACCTAAGTCTAAGGTCACACAAAATAATGGCTGGGGTTGGGGCTGGGGAGAACAAGCTCCTGAGCCTTATTACGAAAAATGTAAAATCACCCTTTATAAAGAAAATGGTGAAATAGATTTCAAATTAAATGAAGTTGCCGGTCAAGTAAAGGTTCGAGGAAATTGGACAACCAGTTACGATAAAAAACCTCTGCGAATAAAGTTTGATGAAAAGCAGAATATGTTAGGCTTAAATAACGGCAACAAAATGAAAAGCTGGGTTTTAACTGCTTCCTATAAGGACTGGTCATTTTTACGCGATCCAACTGCCTTTTATATGAGCCACCTGATTGCCCCAGATTATTACACTACAGATTATCACCTGGTAGACGTTTACATAAATAACAAATATTGGGGCGTTTATCTTCTTGTAGAACAGCAGCAGACAAATAAAAACCGAATCAATATTTCAGAGCCAAAAGACAATTACACAGGCACCGATATTGGTTATTTGTTAGAGCTGGATAACTACAGTCAATATGAAGATTACAAGTTTGATATTAATTATCTTCATCACCTTGACGACAAAAACAAGGACAGAATAGAAGTTCACAATCTTACAAAAGGCTACACAATCAAAAGCGACATTTACGACAACGCACAGGTAGATTTTATCAGTAAATATATGAACCACCTTTGGAAAATCTGTTACGAAGCTGTTTATGAAAAAAAGTTTTCTGAGTTTGATGAAAATTATGCACCCGTAGAAATGCAGTTCGAGGACGATTCAAGCCTTTCTGATGATGAAAAAATCCTGGCGTGTGTTTCTAAAATAATTGATATAGATTCACTCGTTGACTGTTACATTTTTAACGAGGTTTGCTGCGATGCTGATATTTACTGGTCCAGCTTTTATATGGATTTAGATTTTGGCAAAAATACAAAACGTCTTACCTTTGAAGCTCCCTGGGATTTTGATTCCGCCCTTGGAAACAAAAGACATTGTGCAGATGCTCAGGGCTTGTTCGCCGGCGTAAGTGGATATGATGTAAACTATAGTCAAAAGGGTTATGCAAATCCCTGGTTTATAATCTTTATCAACTGCGACTGGTTCCAGCAAAAAGTAAAAGCTAAATGGCAGCAGATTCATAATGATGATGTTTTAATTAAGCTTACTGCCCAGATTGACGAGGTCAGCACCAAATACACAACAAACTTTGCCAATAACTACAAACGCTGGAACAACATCGGCAACAACGGCTCTGTTGGCAATGAGTTGAACAATAAAGCCGCCGCCTGCAAAACCCAAAAAGAAGCTGCCGACTACCTGAAAGATTGGCTTGTAAAACGCTTCCAAGCATTGGATAGTCTTTGGTTAGAGTAGAATATTTCGCGGTCATTGACAAAGCCCGCAAAAAAAACTAAATTATTTGCATTGAGGCAAAGAGTCTTCAGAGTTGTACTCGAAGTTTCTTTGCCTTTTTTTATTAAAAACGTGCTAAAGCACCTTACAACCAGTCTAAAAGGAAGTATTCAAATGAAAGAGTTTTCGCCTATCAAAGAAGGTAAAGTCAGAGAGATTTATGATGTTGGGGACAACCTTATTCTTGTTGCAACAGACAGAATCAGCTGTTTTGATGTGATTTTGAACAACATTGTAACAAAAAAAGGTACCGTTTTAACACAGATGTCTAAGTTCTGGTTTGATTACACCAAAGACATTATCAAAAACCACATGGTTTCGGTTGATGTAAACGACATGCCTGAGTATTTCAGACAGGATAAGTTCAAG
>JAEETM010000164.1 GCA_016290335.1 Treponema sp.
AAAATTGGGAGTTTTCTCCCAACAGGTTTTTCAAAACGGACTTATAATTTTATGTAGATTCTTAAAAAAGATTTACCAAGGAGTTTACATGAAACTAACTAATTTAAAAGTTACTGCAATTGCGGTTACCAGCCTTATTGTTTTTGGATTTGCAGGATGTCAACAAAATGCAAATAAAAATGAACCTGTGGCTAACAATGCAAAAAGCACGGATTTAATTAAGTTCAACATCACAGAAAACACACAATATCTTGCTACACAATTTGCAGCTGGTACCCTGGAATCAAACAAAAATAAAAAACCTAATTCCGGCACAATAAACAATGAAGACACATTACTTTCTGTTGTTATAGGCGAATCAAATGAACTGAAAGAAGAAAAAGTAATTGAAATCCCTAAGGAAAAATATCAACTGGCTGATTCGTGTGAAACACAACCGGTATTTGAAATTTATAAGTGTCCATACACAGAAAATGTAAGCAGTGCTGCAAAAGGTGTTTATACTGTTTTTGAATGGAGTACTTCAGATTGGAAGGATGTAGATGGAACTCCTGTTAAAACAAACATTGGTCAAATACTTTATGTAAAACCAGACGGAACAAGTGTAGATATTCTCAATTTTGATAATAACGTAGATTACCATGCCTGTACCTGGCTTAAAAGAAATTATGGAAACGCCATTCAGTTTAGGGAAGAATATATTCAGTTTGATAAAAATGGCAATATTTATATTCTTGCAAAAAAAGGTGAAACCGAAGCAGTAGTATTCAAATACAATCCATCAGAGAATGATAAAAATAAAGCAGTAACTCCATATAAAGTTGGACTTAATGAAGAAATAAACAGTTTTAGAATAACTCGCGACGGCCAATGGATTATTGTAAGAACTATGGTTGAAAATAAATACAACAACAATAATGTATACGCCATTAAAGCAGACTCTGGAGAAAAAATCGCATTATTCCAGACAGATGAAAACTCTCAAAGTGTAGTTGATAGTCTTGGCATTAATAATATTACCGGCAATGTTTACTGGTATGTAAATGAAGAACAGGGCGGTAAAATGGCACAAAGCGGTCTTTATGTTGCAAAAAGAAACAATGGTTCTTATTCTGCAGAAAACGTAGAATGGTACTCTTTCCTTGCACCATATATGTTAAGAGCTGCCATAAAAGATTATATAACGGATACTAAAAAAGATTATACAAGCCTGCTCAACTATATAAAGAAGTTCTGCGGTTATAAACCTGAAAACATAGAATTAAACCTTTCTAAAATGAAAGATGCAACTGCTATATCTGTAGATATACCTGGTCAAAATGACCCCGCAATTTATGATTTATCAAGCCTGTATAAAACTGATGAAAATGGAAACCCTTTAAAAAATGAAGAGGCTCTTTCATTTCTTATTGAAAAAACTGATATATTTGACCGATTCCTCAAAGGTGCAGATTTTTATTTCCCGTTTAAGGATTTAATGTTTGTAAAGGGCTCTACAGAAACTGCATGGAAAATGTATGAAGAAGTTGAAAAAAATAATCCTGATATTTTAAAAAGCAAAGTTGTTTTCCTGCATAAAGGACGTATCTTTTCAAATAATGAAGGTACCTGGGTATATGCAAATGATGATGACTCAAAAAATGAAAATTATATAGAAACTTATGCAAAGGTTTTAAGAATTGCCAATGCAGAAGATAAGCTTACTCTTGACAGACCAGGAAATCTTTCTGCAATTGAACTGAAAACAATTCTGGCTGTTGATGGAAATAAAGATGATGATTCCTGGTACAAGCTTCCTTTTGCAACAAACATAAACGGTTTTGCTGCAATCAGTAAGGACCAGAAAACAATTTATTACCACTCCAGCGGCGAGACAAAAGACCTTCTTGAAAAAGACAGCAACAAGGATTCTATTGGAACAATCTATTCGTTCAGTCTGGATGATGAAAAGCTGATTTACAATGCTGTAAAAACAAACGGCGGTTATATGATGGTAAGTATTGATCTTGCAACTGGTGAAGCAACAAAGCTCCCGATTGAAAAACAGCTGGAAAGCATGCTGAGCTTATAAAAAAAATTGCCGGATCAAGTCCGGCAATGACAATTGAGTCTCGTCTGCAATGACAAATTGAGTCTAGCAATGACAATTGGGGCTGCTAATCTTCTTCAGGGAACATGCTTTCGATTTCTTTTTTGTAAATATCGTTGATGCGGAAACGCATGATTTCCTGTTTTGCGGAAAGTTCAACGCCAACTTCAAAATCTTTGGTGATTAAAACAAACTTGTTGATTCTTTCAAACATCTTAAAGCCGGTCTTTGAGTTTACAAGATTGCTGATTTCGGTTTCAAAAAGCTTGTGAACAACTTCAGACTGCAGGAAGTTTTCGTAAGTATCATACTGAATACCGTTTTCTTCGGCATAAGTTTTTACTTCATCACTGTTAACCAGAATTAAAGCACCAAGATAGCGCTTATCCTGACCAACAACAACTGCCGCCTTAATATAGCGGGATTCTGCAAGCTTCATTTCAATTGGCAACGGTTCCAGATTTTCTCCGCCACGCAAAACAATTGTATCTTTAATTCGTCCCTTAATCTGCAGCTCGTCGTGAATTGTAAAAATAGCCAAGTCGCCTGTATCAAGCCATCCATCCACCGTCATAACTTTTGCAGTCATTTCCGGATTCTTGTAATAACCCTTCATTACAGTGTCGCCCTTAATCTGAAGAACACCTTCCTTACAGCGGCCAAGCACAAATCCATCCTGAGGGTCAACAATTCTAGCTTTTACACCACGAATTGGCGAACCAATCGTTCTGAAAACAGGAGCCGCAACCGGACGTACAGAAACAATTGGAGCTGTTTCCGTCAAGCCATATCCTTCTACAACCTTTACGCCAATTGCCCAAAAGAACTCATCAATTTTTGGAGGGAAAGCTCCACCGCCGGCAACACCAACACGGAAATCCGTACCAAGCATTGCTTTAATCTTTCTGAACACCAAAAGATTTCCAAGCCCATAAATCGGCCACAACAAAATCCAAGGAATAAAGAACAAAATCCACCAGAGCGGTGTAAAATAACTTGTAAAGCAGGCATTCTGATTAAACATTTTTCGTGTCATGCGCTTTTGAATAACAGCAACGCCCACAAAGAAATTAAACATTTTATTTACAATACCACCAGTTTTGCGCATCTTTTTAGTAATGCCATCGTAAACAGCTTCAAAAACACGCGGAACAGCAGGAAGAACCTGTGGATTAAACTTCTTAAAGTCAGCCAGCAAAATAGAACCAACCGGTTTAGAATAACAGATTGTGGCTGCCTGAATCATAATTACGTATTCAACTTCTCGCTCAAAAACGTGCCAAACCGGAAGAACAGAAAGAGCCTTGTCGCCCGGATTCAGGTAAATACGCTCAACAATTTCGTCCAGCTGAGTAAGGAAGTTTTTATGACTAAGCATTACTCCCTTTGGCGTTCCGGTAGTTCCCGAAGTAAAGATGATAGTAGCCGTATCTTCAATAGTACCCTTTTCCAGTTCAGTTTCTACCACACCTTTATGTTCAATGCGCCACTTCTGGCCTTCTGTTATAAGATTTGAATAATAATAAAGCTCAATGCCACTGTCCTGCACAGCCTGTTTTACATCATCTTTAACAAGCTCTTTATCTTCAAAAGTGATGATTTTCTGAATATGCGGCAGCTTTTCTTTTAAAGAAATGATTTTATTTATCTGCGAATTGTTTTCTGCAATTACAATCTTACATTCAGTAATAGAAAGAATCTTTTCCAAGTCGATGATGGTAGCATCGCAGCCACGCGGAACATCTACTGCTCCAATCGACATAATTCCAATATCAGCCTGCAGCCATTCTGCTCTGTTATCAGAAATAAGACCAATAGGTTCTTCTCTCTGTACACCAAGCATAAGCAAAGCTGCTGCAAAATCCATACCAATCTGGAACAAGTCCCGGTATTTAATAGGTTCAAAATCTCCAGTTTTCAAGCGTTTGTACTGAGCAATGATGTCTCCATACTTTTCGGCCTGGTCTCTAATCATTTTTGGTACAGTGTAAGTTTGGTCGAACTTCATAATCGGCCTCCTATTAATGACATTTTTTTAAGTTTTGTAAACATTATATAAGTTTAATTAATAGTAAGCAAGGGGAAAGCAAAAGCATGCAAAAGTATGTCAGAGTCAAGAAAAATGTAGTAAAAACTTAAGAAATCTTTGGGAAACGGATTGTAAATACACTTCCAGAATCGGATAAAGTGTTTTCTGTATATTCAAGAACAAGATTATTAAGCTTACAAATCTCATTTACAACATAAAGGCCCAAACCAACAGATTTTTCGGTCCAGGTTGGCTTTGATCCAATATTTGCAAATCTGTCAAAAAGAACTACCTGTTTTTCTTTTGGAATACCCTGTCCGTCATCAATT
>JAEETM010000009.1 GCA_016290335.1 Treponema sp.
ATGTGCACCTGTTGCAATAAGTGCTTCGATTAAATAAGCCTCTGCATCACCATCATAAACAACAACTTTATCCAGCTTCCGCTCATATTTCATTACAAAACCACGGTCGCCGTCGCCATCTAGTGCAATTCCGTATACATCTTCAGAACTATTCTTGCCTTCTGTATACACTTTTCGTATAACTTCCGGCGCAGAACTTAATTCCCGGGCACTGAAATCAGCATGACCTTCAATTTCTGCAACACCACAGTTATGGTTTATATTTTCACCCTTTGGCGTACAATTCAAAAGTTCAACACTCATATTATTGCGCTCAAAGAACCGTTTGGCATATACAGACCAGGCTCCGTTAGCTGTATCAACAATAATCCTGCAACCTCTGATTTTCTGCTTATATTCAGGTGAAATTGTTTTTTCAAGGAAGTTTACAGCCTTGTCTACATAATCCTGGTAATCGTAATTTGTATAATCACATTTCTTAAAATCCATGTCAGCTTCAAAATCGCTGTTATAATTACCATTTTCAGTTTCGTTCAAGGCAAGTTCAACCATATAGGCAGAGAGAATAAAATCTCCGTCAGAACCATCACTTAAAAGCTTTTTTCCGTCAAAAAAGAACTTAATTCCATTCTGGTTAGAAGGATTATGACTCGCCGTAAGCACAGCTCCACCCTGAATGCCGTTTGCAATCATATATTGCGGAACATAAGGAGTTGGAGCTACGCCTAAATCTGTAAGCTGAACACCGTTCTTCAAGAAAGCATTTCTTACAGCATTTACCAGAGCCCAGTTTGTAGCTTTATCGCGGCTGTCGTTACCGACACAAACCTGCATTTTTCTGCCGGTTTCCTTTAGCATGCGGACAAATGCAGCTACAGAAAGCTCAAGAAGTGGAATTGTAATCAGATTTTCACCAGTGTACTTTTGCAGCGACTGGAGATATGAAAACTTTTCTACACTCACCTTTCCGCGCATTCCGTCCGTACCCATAAAGGTAAAAACCGAAAGCTTTAGGATTTTTTCACAATCTTCTTCTGAAGGATTTACCGGCAGCAAAGAAGCGGCTTTATCAACATCAACAAGAGCCGGTAAAGAATAAGCTTTTATTGCCCTGCTTTCTGCAAAGATTTTAAGCGCACTTCCCTTCTGCCCATGCTTTTCAAGCTCTGGAATTGAGTAAGTTTTAAATGTCCGGTCAATAAAACGAATCATTTTCTCTACCTTACCTTACATTTCTACAGTTACTTTATGTTTTTTACCGTCGAACCATTCTTTTGTAATGCAGTTGCCTTTAATCAGCTTGCCGTCAATCTTAACAGCTTTTACGCCTTTCTGCTTTTTATCCTTGTTTTCATACTTGAACTCAAACTTTGTTCCACGGAAAATACGGAAAGCACTGAATGATTCCCAGCAAGGTACACACGGATCAATTACAAGTCCGTTATAATCAGGTTTAAGTCCGAAAATATTTTCTGCAACTACACGGTGACGAGTTGGAGCTGTTCCTGTAAGCCATGTGTGTCCTGCTCTGCCGTAATCCTGGCTGGCTGGACCTGCAACGTATTCAGGATAAACAAAAGGTTCTGCAGAATAAGCTTCTGTATTTTCATAGCAAACTGCAGGAAGTGTGTTGTAGAAAAGTTCCCAGGCTTTTTTACCTTCGCCGTAATTACAGTAAGAAGCAATTACCCATGATTCAAGATGACGGAAGAAACTGCCGTTTTCTTTTTTACCAGGTGCGTTTCTTATATAACCGCTTTCAAAATCAGGGAGCTTGCCTTTTGCAAGGTCGGTGTTTGTTGTACAGATACAGATTCCGCCTTTTGCAGCAAGTTTTTTCTCAACTATTTTTGCTGATTTAAGGAACTGTTCTTTTGTTGCAATTCCGCTGTATCCAGCCCAGGCTGTTGGCTCTAAGAAAACAATTCCGTCTGTGTCTGATGAACCAAAGCTGTTTTTTGGATTTTTTCCAGGCCCAAGAAGACGTGTATAAAGTCCCTTTGAGTCGATACAGTATTCGTTTACAGATTTCATTACGATTTTTGCTTTTTCGCCGCAGATTCTTCCGTAATCTTTCATTTTTGAAGAGGCTGCGCAGAGTGCTTCGAAATCAACAAGTGCCTTGTAAAGCATTTCGGCTGCCATTACAGAAAGGTGATCCGGGAATCCGCTCAAATCGTCATTCCAGTCTGCATCATACATGATTGGAAGTCCGTCTTCTGAATATTTCCACATATGATCAAGGGCGGCTACACAGTGTTCCATAACGGTAGCTTTTTTATCAAGCATTCCTTCTTTTACATCTGCATAAGGGACAACTTCATCAAGGAATGCAAAATCAGCTGTTTCTTTGATATATTCGCAAACTGCATAAATAAGCCACATTGGATCATCACAGGCGTGGAAGCCTCTTGTACCAGGTGCTGAAACGTAGAAGTTGTGATAAACAGAACCGTCAGAGAACATCTGTTCAGCTGTATAAAGAAGGAAGTCTCTTGTTCGTTTTGGATCATAAGGAAGAAGTGCAAGCATATCCTGAAGAATGTCCCTGAATCCAAAGCCGTATTCAAAGCCTGAATGGAAACGTGACTTCATTCTGTTCAGGCAGCAAACCATTGCACACTGATACTGGAGCCACTTAAATGAATGAACAAAATCTTCTTCTCCAGGAACGTTGAGTTGAAGCTTATCGAGTTCATCCTTCCAGCCGTCAGAAACTTCTTTATAAAGCTTAAGTGCTGCGGCAGGAGTTGCAATCATCTTCATTGCTTTTTTAAGCTCTGCTTTTCCATTGTAATAATAATCTTCTGTATTTTCTGCAATCATGGCAAAAACAAGTTCTTTTTCCTCGCCTGCTTTAAGTGTAATATCATTGGCAATTACAGAAAGAGAGCTGCACATTTCCTGTGAATCTTCTTCTGCAAGCTTGTCTGCCAATACACCAGCCGGATTTGCCATTGTGTTTGTGTAATGACCTACAAAATCCTTATAGCGTGCTGAATATGTTGAAGTTTTTTCTGATGAAAGATGAACCAGAACTTTACCGAAAAGACCCCTGATTTTATCTTCATCTGCATCAAAAGGAATACCATAGTTGTTGCGCCATACAAGACCGTCTATTTTTTTATCAAAAAGACCGCCGGCCATCATAAGAGAATTAAAACCGGAAAATTGAGTTCCGCGTGCATCACCTACGTTTACAGGCTCTACAGAAAAAACACGGAGTTTTCTTTCATTTTTTGAAGTATTCTTAATCTTTACATATTGAATAAGACCATAAAATTCATCTGGAATAAACTTAATTGTTTCAACATCAAGATTTATATAAGAAGTTTTTGTTTCTACAGAACCAAACTTAAAGGTTGTTTCAAGCTTCTGGTTCCTGTGCATTACAGGATACCAGGTAGCTGTAAAATACTTCTTTGCTTCAATATCTGTAATATAAAGATAAGAACCAAGCATTCTGGTTTTATAAGGATCTTCGTGAACAAAGCCGTTTAACAAATCACCTTCCTGGGTACCGATTCTTGCAAAATCTGAACCATTATTTGTAATACCCCAACATAATGTATTTGTAAGAGAACGCTTTCGGCTTGCTTCAAGCATCAGCCAAGGTTCCTTAGTAGTCTGATTTATATTCTCTTTTATCTGAACCGAACTGTCTTTTAGAAAAGAGAATAACTTCTCCTTGTTTGCCATAAAATTACCTCCAAATTTCATTTAATAATGTAGTTTTTACATTTACTTTCACGTGAAAACTTTAACACGAGTATTATTGAATTGTCAACTAAAATTTTTATGATATTTTCACAATTTTTCCAGCAATTTATGATTATTTTTGCAAATATAACAAAAATTTCAAAAAAAATTACTTTTACGTGAAAGTTTTTTCTTGACAAACGTAATTTTCCGTTCATAATTAGAGTTGTAGATGACAAAATATCATACCAAAAAGGAGATTTTGATTATGAAACAACTTTTACGTAAAAGCTCAAAAGCTTTAATCGTACTTGCAGCTTGTTTTTCAATGCTGCTCATGGCTGGATGTGATAAAGATAAAAAAGCATCCAAGGATAAAAGAACCAAGATCCAGGTAATGGTTGGTTTTGGTACAGGTACTGATCCTTCACAGGTTGCAGTTCATGAAGCTCTTGCAAAAGAATTCAATGACACAATTGGTAAGGAAAAGAACATCACTCTTGAATTTGTAACTGTACAGTATGCAGATTCAGAACAGAAGTTTACTACACTTGTTGCCGGCGGCATGACACCAGATATCTGTGGTCCTGTTGGAGTTATGGGTGTTGGTAAGTTCATCGATGAATGGATGGACATTGAACCATATCTTCAGAAAGATAGAATTGATCTTAATGCATACGACGAAGCACTCGTTGACAGCATGAGATACAGCATCAATGGTGAAAACAAGCTTGTTGGACTTCCAATCGGATATTATCCATCAGCTCTCTACTATAACGAAGACATTTTTGACCGTGCAGGAATTGACTATCCTCCTACAACATGGGGAACAAAAGACTGGACTTATGAAAAAATGATTGACCAGGCCAGAAGAATGACTTTGGATAAAGACGGAAACAACACTTATTCACCAGACTTCGACATGGAAGGCGTTACACAGTTCGGTTACGATGGTACAGACTGGGCTCCATTCCGCGCTTGGGTTGGAAAATACTTTGACAAGAATGGTAATTCTGTAGCACTTGGTATCTCTGATGATATGAAGACAGCTCAGATGAACTCACCTGAATGGAAAAAAGCATTCAAAGACTTGCGCGACCAGGTATTCGTATACAAAGTACGCCCAAGTTCAGATTCAAATGCCGGTGCTGCCCTCTTTGGCGACAACGATCCACTTGGTTCAAACAAATGTGCTATGTGGGAAATCTTCTCATGGATGAGCTATGCTTACGAAGGTTGGGATGCAAACTTCAACTGGAACATTGCTCCAATTCCTTCATTCAACGGACACATTGTATCTGCTACAAACATCGATACATTCGTAATGTGTAAGAGTGCTAAGAACCACGACCAGGCTTGGGAAGTTTACAAATGGCTCTTCCAGCCAGAAAACTACATCCGCCTTAACAAGAACTATGGTGGTATTCCTGCTATGAAACAGTTCCAGAAATCTTGGATTGAAGAAAGAAAGAATGGCGTAGTTGACGAAAATGGCGAAGTTATTGAAGAAGGACGCCCTAACATCAACTGGCAGGTTCTTATTGATGCAGGTGCTTATGCAGACAATCCTAACAACGAAGCTTGGGTTCCAAACTTTGGTAAAGTATGGGATGCAATGGAAACTGCAATGGCTAACGTAATTTCTGGTTTCGAAGAGGATACAGATAAGGTTGCTGACGATCTCAATGCAGAAGTTCAGACATACCTTGATGAATACTGGGAAAATCAGAAGTAATTGACTGTAGGGGATGTCTAGAGCATCCCCTACTGCTCGCGTTTCTTTAAGAAAGGAAGGTTTACAACGCAAGCGTTGTAAACCCGCCATTCTGCAATTCAATGAAATGCTGCGCAACTGCTCGCATTTCTTTAAACACAGGAGGCATACATGACAAGTAAAAATCGTATGTTAAGAAACAATAAAACTAAGAATTTGTGGGGATATGTGTTTATCAGCCCTTGGTTGCTGGGATTCCTTATCTTTACAGCCGGACCAATGCTGGCCTCGTTATTTCTTTCTCTTACAAGATATGACGGACGTAATGCTCCCGTATTTATTGGATTTGGCAATTTTGTAAAAATGTTCAAGGATCATTATGTCTGGAACTCACTTAAAGTAACACTTAAGTTTTCAATGCTTTCAATTCCAATCGGAATTATCTGCGGCTTTTTGCTTGCTTATATTCTTAATATGAAAGTTGCCGGAATGAAGGGCTGGAGAACACTCTATTATCTTCCTTCACTTATTTCCGGAGTTGTTATAGCAATGCTTTGGCGTGGTCTTTTTGATGACCAGTACGGAATCATAAACTATATAATCAGACAATTCGGCGGTTCTGCACCAAAATGGTTGCTCGACCCTAAATATACACTCTACTGCTTCCTATTCCTTTCTGTTTGGAGCTGTGGTGGAAGCATGATTATTTACCTTTCTGGACTTCAGGGTATTCCTACAGAATTGTACGAAGCTGCTGAACTCGACGGTTGTAACAAATGGCAGCAGATGATTCACGTAACAATCCCACAGATGACACCAATTTTCTTCTACGAGCTTATTATGGGAATTATCGGATCTTTCCAGTACTTTGCAGAACCAATGGTACTTACAAAAGGTGGACCGGCACATTCTACAGAGTTCTTTAATCTATACCTGTACAACAACGCATTTAAGTATCAGAACATGGGCTATGCCTCTGCACTTGCATGGGTACTGTTCGTCATCATACTTATACTTACATTGCTTGTATTCAAGAGCTCAAGTATGTGGGTATTCTACGACAGTGAGGTAAAAAAATGAGAGTAACAAAACATGGACTTGAAGTAAGACGAAAAACAATTGCATTAATATTCCTTATTTTAGGAAGTGTATTTGTTCTTTACCCTGTAGCAAGCATGCTCTGTGGTTCACTTTCGTCAAAAACAGTAATTAAGACTGTCCCTGCTTCTTTAATTCCTCTTGAAGGAAAACAGGTTGCAATACCAGAGCTTGGAAAAGCAGATCAGAAATATTTTGTATACAATGTTGAAGTAAACGGTAAAAAACGTGAACTTGCTTATGTAGAAAAAGTTGACAAGATGTGGAAATACGTAAACCCTGAGTATCCGGCAGAAAGCTATCTTCTTCCACCGGCAACTCCAGACCAGCGTGTACGAACAGTCCGCTTTAACTGGCGTAACTACTCAGATGCTTTGAAAAAGTCTCCGTTCCCGCGCTACATCTTAAATACACTGTTCATACTTTTCATTGCAACGTTTGGTGCAGTTTTATCTTCAGTACTTGTTGCTTATGGTTTCAGCCGATTCCATTTTAAGGGACGAAACGTACTCTTTATGATTTTGCTTTCTACGATGATGCTGCCTCCGCAGGTTACACTTATCCCAAGCTTTGTAATGTACAAATGGTTAGGCTGGTATAATACTTACCTTCCTCTTACAGTACCTGCATTCTTTGCCTGCAGTGCCATGAACGTATTCCTTATCCGTCAGTTTATGATGGGATTGCCACTTGAACTTGATGAAGCTGCAAAAATTGATGGATGCGGCCCGATTAAGATTTTGTGGTACGTTATTACACCGCAGGCAAAACCGGTTCTTCTTACAATCGGTTTGCAGACAGCAATTTTCTGGTGGAATGATTATTACTATGCCCTTATTTACATCCAGGACAAGATGAAATACACAGTTGCGCTTGGCTTGCAGTCTTTCAACGCGCTCTACTTCAACAACAGCGGACTTATGTCTGCCGCAACAATCATGGTTATGATACCGCCTGTAGTAATCTTCTTTATTTTCCAGAAGTACTTTATTCAGGGTACCGTTATTTCTGGTGTAAAGGGTTAATAAAAGATAAAAAAGGATGATAAGGAAAGCCTTATGTATGGAGTAAAACTTTATTCAGTTCCAAAAAATCTGAACGCAACAATCAGCCTCTGGCACGAGCTCGGGTTCAACACCCTTTTTATCGGCCAGGACTGCAAAACAGATTCTGATTTTTTGGAACAGCTCCAGCACGAAGGCTTTTTTGTCAACCTTATTGAACCTGTTTTTCTTGGTGATGAAAAAACTGACCCGACACTTTTTGCCATTACAAAGGATGGAAGCCCTGCAGTAGACGGTTGGGTTCGTTTTGTATGCCCTACAAACAGAGAATGGCTCGAAAGCTTTTATAACAGGTTCGAAAAAGACTGCACCTTAAACGTGAACAGTCTTAGCCTTGACTTTATCCGTTTTTTTCAATTCTGGGAGGTAATCACTCCCGAAAATAACAGCACAACTATTGATACCCTTAAAGAAACGTGTTTTTGTCCCCGCTGCCGGGATGAGCAAAAAGCTTTTCTTGAATCTGGCAAGGGCAAAGACATCGGAGACTGGCGCTGTTCAATTATAAATGATATTACAAAAAGTTGCCGTGAAATCATGGTTAAATCAGGTGAATCAGCTCAATGTAATCCAAAAATACTTGGATTACATGCTGTTCCCTGGACAAAAAGCATATTCAACGGTGCAGTTTCAAAAATCTTAGGACAAAACTTCGCTACCCTTTCTGAACATGTTAACTTTTTTACACCCATGGCCTATCATCATATGATGAGAACTGAGCTTTCCTATATAAAAACACTCGTTCAAGATATGGAAACCCAGGTAAACAAAGCACAGCTTTCAATGCCAGTTTCCCGAAATATTCCTATAATCCCTTCCGTACAGCTGAAAAACTATTACAGGGATGAAAAAATCACACTCGAAGAAAATAAACAGACAATACAAACTGCTCTGGAAGCCGGACACGGAAACGTAATCTACTTCCAGTGGACTGATATAGAAGAAAATCCGGAAATTATAAATATACTAAAAAATGGAGTAAAAAATGAAACGAACAGCTAAAAATCACTTTACGACAGCGCTTGTTACCCTGCTGATTCTCGGCTCTGCAGCACTTAATCTTTCCTGCACCAAAAAAGCAGGCGCCAAAATCCCCGAAAAAACAGCGCCTGTAAGCTTTGCCGGCTGCCGCTGCTCAATGTATGGAATCCGTCCGTTCCCTTCAAACGATGAATGGAGCAAATATGCCGCAAAAATCGGTGAACAGTTCCCGGGAAGCATACCTGCTTTTGTATGGATTGTAGGTCATATAGAAGGAAACAGCACACAAAAAAGCTGTATTCTTAACTTCCCGCTTGAAAAACCAATTGAAGGTGTATGCGACTTCCCTGCCGATGAAAATGAAGCATTCCTTACACTTTGCGACGAAAAAGGCTACCAGGTATGGCTTCAGGTAGAACCGGGCGATGCAGATATAGTTGAACTCGCCTATCAGACAATGAAACGCTATAAAAAACATCCAAGTGTAAAGGGCTTTGGCGTAGATGTTGAATGGTACAAATGTGCCAACACAGATGGTTACGGAACTCCGCTTACTGACGATGTTGCAAAAGCAATAGACAAGGCTGTAAAAAAGGCTGACCCACGCTTTAATTACTTTGCAAAGCACTGGGATGAAAACTGGATGCCTGAAACTTACCGCTCCGATATGATTTTTGTAAACGACAGTCAGGGACACGGTTCGTTAGCAACAATGCAGAAAGGTTTTAAAGCCTGGGCCGATCATTTTGCACCAAACACAGTTGTATATCAGATTGGTTACGAAGCCGATTCCGGCATCTGGTCTAAAATGGAAAATCCTGTAAAGGAATTGGGAGACACCCTTGCAGAAGGTGTTCAGGAAAATCAAAACTGTGGAATAATCTGGGTTGATTTTACTTTAAAAAAGGTGATGAAGAAGTTAAAATGAAAAAGAAAAGTATTATAACAACAATTTTAGTAATTCTTGGGGGAGCAGCTTTAATGGCTGGTATTATTTCGTGCTGTACAAATGCGCCTAATTCAACTGCAATTGGTGAACATATTGCAACTAAAGGCGATGTTGAATGGGCTGGATGCAGAAGCTCGGAATATGGAATAGATCCATTTCCATCTGCAAGCAAGTGGGTTTCTTATGTAAATAAAATGTCCAGCTATTACGAAGGAAGTAACGGAGCTTTAATCTGGATAGTAGGTACTATCAGAGAAGACAAAAACAATAAAAAGAAAAACTACTGTAAACTTAATTTTCCACAACCATCAACAGATTTAGACACTACAGACATAATATTTTCACATGATGATGAAGATGAAAATGAAGATGCTCTTACAGCCTTTGATAAAGCAGGTTTTTCTGTATGGCTGCAGATTGAACCTGGTGATGCTGATTTAGTTACTCTTGCAACAATTGTAATGAATAAATATAAATCTCACCCCTGCGTAAAGGGATTCGGAATTGATGTTGAATGGCTTCAACCTGCCGGAACACGAGGTTACGGAACAAAGCTTTCTGATTCATATGCAAAAAAGGTTGACGAAGCTGTTAAAAAAATAAATCCAGGCTACTCTGTTTTTGTAAAACACTGGGATTCCAGATGGCTGCCTCCAACCTATCGTTCAGACATGATTTTTGTAAATGACAGCCAGCAGTTCGGTTCTCTTGAAGAAATGCAGGAAGATTTCCAGGATTGGGCAAACCATTATGCCCCAAATGGTGTTATGTTCCAGATTGGTTATGAAGCAGACAAAGCCTTGTGGGGTTCAAACGTTTTCAAGAATCCTGCCGGTAATTTAGGTGCATATCTTATAGAAGGACTTGAACAAAACGGCCAGAAACGCGGAATTATCTGGGTAGACTTCACACTTACAGACGTGCTGTAAACTTGTCATTATCGGGCTTGACCCGATAATCTTAGAAAAAAATTGAATCTTAGGAATGTATATGGAAAAAATTGTATCAATTATACCAGCTCCTCAAAGAATCGTTAATAAAAACGATTTACTAAACATTGAAAACGGCTTTTCTTTATTTGCAGGACAGAATAATTTACCAGATGAGCTTTTGTCATATCTTCCTTTTCTGGCACAGCAGCTAGAAGCCTGTGGTTGTAAATGCAGCGCGTACGAAATTGTACAGTCAACCTGCCCTGTAAAACTTTCAGCTCTCACCGGTACAGATGCAAAACCAGAAGCTTACAAACTCAACATCTCAAACAAAGAGATTCTCATAGAAGCTGCAGATAAAGCCGGTGCATTTTATGCAATTCAAACCTTAAAGCAGTTAATCATCTCTAACAAAACTACACTGCCTTGCCTTGAAATATACGACTACCCTGCTTTCAAGTGGCGCGGTTTTCTTTTTGATACATGCCGCTTTTTCTTTACCGTCAACTTTATCAAAAAACTGCTTGATGCATTGGCTTTCCATAAGATGAACCGCTTCCACTGGCACCTTACCGACGACCAGGGCTGGCGTTTCAACGTTCCTGAATATCCGCTGCTTGCAAAAACCGGTTCCCAGCGCGAAGCCCACACAATGCCGCTTTTAAAAGACAATTACAACGATTACACCGACCGTCGCGAATATTATTATACAGATGAAATGATACAGGAAGTTGTAGCTTATGCAGAAAAGCTCAACATTACAGTTGTACCGGAAGTTGAACTTCCGGGTCACGTTTCTGCACTTCTCGCTTCTTACCCGGAATACGGCTGTACCGGCGGACCATATAAGGTAGAAAACCGCTGGGGAATCTTTGAAGATGTGCTTTGCCTTGGCAACAAGGGCATTTTTGATATTTATACCGCTGCTTTCAAAACCTTAAAAAGACTTTTCCCGGGCCAGTGGATTCATATTGGCGGAGATGAATGTCTTACTACAAGATGGGAAAAATGTCCAAAGTGTCAGGCTCTTAAGAAAAAGCTCGGGCTTGAATCAGAAAAACAGCTCCAGTCCTGGATTACAACAAAAATGTCGGAAATTATTATTTCTCTTGGAAAAACACCAATTGGCTGGGATGAAGTTCTTGATAATACAGAAAAGTTTCCGCTGCCAAAAGATGTTATTGTACAATCCTGGCGCAAGGTTGATGGCGGCAAAAAACCGGTAAGCATGAAACATTTTGCAATAATGTCGCCGCAGGATAAATGTTACCTGAACTTTAAAAACTACGATTCTTTTGAAGAACCGGGCCGCCTCAGCTTTATCACCTTAAAAACTGCTTATTCATTTTCACCAGTTTCTCCAGATTTTACAGAAGAAGAAAAAGAATATGTACTTGGCGGCGAATGTAATCTCTGGACAGAAGATTTACCTTCATCAAAGGTTGCAGAATATATGCTGTTCCCTCGCCTCTGTGCAATTTCCGAATGCCTGTGGCTGGACAGCAGTAAAAAGGATTTTGAAAAATTAAAGAAGTCAATTAAAAATCATAAACGAAGGCTCAGTTATATGAACCTGCTTTATTATAACGGCAAGCCTGAATAATAAAGTGTAAATAAAAAATCAATCATATGGAGGATAAAATGGCTATCTGTATTCACAACGGAATCCTGCTGAATGGAATCTCGAACGAAGGCCTTTGTGCAGTTCTTATAAACGACAATGGCAAAATTGATGATGTATTCAGCGAAGCCCGTTTTAAGCAAAAGTCTTTTTCTTCTTCCGTACAATTGATTGATGCTCACAAAAACTACATCACTCCTGGATTAATAGATACTCATATCCACGGCTTCAACGGCAACGGCACAGATATTCCATCAACAGAAGGCATTCTCCAGATGTCTGAAGATTTAGCAAGTTACGGCGTTACAGCCTTTAATCCTACAATGTACCCAAGCTCAGAAGAAGTGATGATTGATACAATAAAGAAAATTGTAGCTGCCATGGGTCACGAAAAAGGCGCAAGAATTATGGGCATTCACCTTGAAGGTCCTTTTATTTCACCGAAAAAACTTGGAGTTCAAAAACCGTGTACCGTAAAGCTTCCGGATATAGAGCTCATGCAGCGTTTATGGGATGCTTCTGAAGGTCATATTGTAAACATGACAGTTGCACCGGAGCTCAAAGGAATGAGGGAGCTTGCCCTTTTTTGCATATCAAAAGGAATAATTTTACAGGCCGGCCACACAGATGCAGAATACAAGCATATGGTTGAAGGCATGCAGGTTGGTATCCTTCACATAACTCATTTTTTCAATGCAATGAGTCATCTTCATCACAGAAACCCGGGAGCAACAGGTGCAGTACTTATTCATCCGGAATTATCATGCGAAATTATTGCAGACGGAGTTCACGTTCATAAGGATTTGTTCAAGCTTCTTCAGCGCGATAAGTCTGTTGATAAAATTGTGCTTATTACAGACTGCCTTACTCCAACAGAACAAAAGGCAAAACATCTTTTTGCAAACGGCGAAGAGGTTGTAATGAGGGGCGGCTGTTTTCATCGTAAATCTGATGATGTAATTGCAGGTTCAGCACTCACTATGATTAAGGCAGTAAAAAACACAACAGAATATGGTTTTGCACTTAATGATTCTGTTCGTTTTGCAACTGCCAATCCTGCCGAAATTATGAAGTACGACAAAATCGGAACAATCGCTCCGGGCTATGCAGCAGACATAATTATCTTTGATAAAAGATATAACATACAAACCGTTATAATAAACGGAAAAATAATAAAACAAAACATGAAGGAATAATTATGAGTCAGCAGATAAAAGTATTTTTTAAAAAGCACCACTTCAAACGTTTTTCAACAGCATCGTTAATAGAAAATATTTTAAATGATATGAATGAAGGACTTAAAAGCAATGACAGTGCTAATAGTGCCGACAACATTGAATCAAAAGCCTGCCAGCCGATGATTCCTGTTTACGGACTTATACCTTCCGGTGATATTCTTGAGAATCAGGCTTTATGCGGAAAAAGTGCAATAATAATAGATGCGGGCGGTACAAACTTCCGTTCTGCACTTGTAAGTTTTTCTGATGATGGAACACCTGTTATCTCTGACTTACAAAAAACTTCAATGCCAGGAATTGAAAAAGAACTTTCCAAAGATGAGTTTTATAACGCAATTGCAGATAACATTGAATACTTAAAGGATAAGGCAGACAGAATCGGTTTTTGTTTTTCGTATGCAATGTCCATGACAAAAGATAATGACGGCAAGGTACTTGTTTTTTCAAAAGAAATAAAAGCTCCTGGTGTTGTTGGCACCTATGTTGGAAAAGAGCTGCTTGCTGTTCTTAAAGCACGAGGCTGGAAAACTGTAAATAAGATTGTTCTTTTAAATGATACTGTTGCTGCCCTTCTTTCAGGCTATAGCCAGAAGCCTGGGAATAACGGCTGTAAAGCTTTCAGCTCTTATTTGGGCTTTGTGTTTGGAACTGGAATAAATAATGCTTATATAGAAGAAAATGCCATTCCAAAAATTGATGATGAAGGGTCACACATAATTGTTTGTGAAAGCGGAATGTATAATGATATTCTGCTCAGCTCTTTTGATGAAATGCTCGATAAAGATACAGTTAATCCCGGCGATTCACTTCTTGAAAAAATGTGCTCCGGCGGTTATTTGGGAAAACTGACTTATCTTGTTATAAAAACAGCCTGCGAAGAACATATTTTTTCTCCTGCATTTGCCGAATGTTTTATGCAGCTAACAAACTTAAATGCAGCTGATATTGATTTATTCCTTGATGATCCTGATAATGCAGAAACTGTACTTGGAGCAATTGTTGCACAAGGCAACCTTATGGATTCAAAAAAGCTCAAAGATATTCTTGCAACAATTATTAAGCGAACTTCTTCTATTGCAGCTGCCGTTCTTGCTGCAACAATCATAAAAAGCGGAAAAGGTAAAAAGCAGGAAGAACCGGTGGCAATTGTATGTAACGGTTCAACCTTCTGGAAATGTCACGGGCTTGTAGAAAATGTTACAAAGCTGCTCGATGATAATCTTAAGGGTGCTTCAAAAGCGTATTACAGGATTCTGAAAATAAATGACGATATAACGCTTGGAACTGCGTTTGCCGCCATCAATAGTTAAACATAATATGGGAAAAAAAATGTCGGATTTTTAATCCGACATTTTTTTTATTTAGCATTATTCAACGCTGTAGTTACTGCTTTCTGTAATGTGCAGTATGCATCATCATCACTGGCAACCCATTCCATTACACCGCCAAAGTTTTCGGCACAGGACCAGTTTACTTTATTTGTGAGAGTTGTTTCGTTATCAAAAATATACAGGTCGTGACCTTTTAAGCTGAGTGCAACTCCATCATTATCATCATAAGCCATTGGATTAGCAGCACCATCTTTACCGAGAGCAGCAGTTGTGCTTGTGTAATTTGTTCCGCCACCGTAAGAATGGCAAGGGTCACCGTTATAGTGAATTACATCATCCTTAATCTTAAACTTTGAACCGTAGAATGGAAGACCGGTATTAAGCTTTTCTTTAGGACAGCCTGCTTCATAATAATTCTGCATTGTAAGCTTTGTTTCTGTAAAATTACCGTTGTAGGCAATCCGCTTTGTCATTCTTCCGTTGTAGTCAAAGTCGTAAGTCATAACGCTTGTAAAATCAAGAACGTCCTTCATCATTTCTACTATAGAATCATCGCAGTAAAACTCTGTTGCCTTCTGACCTGCCATTGAAAGAAGCGTTCCTTTAGGCATTGTTTTTCTAAGCTGTTTTGCAAAATCAAGATAAGCTGCGTTTGCTTCTGTATAATCATCATAATATTCCCAGTCAAGGTCTATACCATCGAGCTTATAGTTTTTTACAAACTGACCGAGCTGTGTGGCAAGCGTTTTTCGCTTTACAGGATCCATCATAATCGGTGTTAAAAACTCACTGAAGCTTCCGCCTCCCAAAGCCGCCATTACCTTTACTGTTGGATGATTTTCCTTAAACTCTTTTACAGTATCCTTTGTATGAGGGAAGCTTGTTTCCATTAAGTTACCGTCGCCATCAGTTTTAAAGAAAGAAATGATAACATGTGTATACATTTCCGGATAAGTTACTTCGCCTAAGGTATAGGTGTAAATAACATTGCGATATTTACTTACAAGATTTGTTGGAGAAGCTTCTCCTTTTGAAATTGTTTTCTTGGAACAAGAGGTTGTAAGCAGCAAAGCCATTGTAGGAATCATTATTGCTGCAGACAATGCCATCAGCTGAGAAAATAAAACTAACGCTAATGAACCAAAATACTTCCTTTTTGTCATTGATTTTTCGATTTGTTTTTCAATTGTTTTTTTCATAATTGTACCTCTTTTTTTAATGCATATTTTCTAAAAGCCAGATGATGTCGCGGCCTGTCTTAAAGTTTTCGGCTGTAACACCAAGGCTTCTTGGCTCAAACTTAATTGCAGCCCCGGCACCAAAAGCAATAACCGGAACCGGCTGTGCTGAATGTCCTGAATCCATACTTATAATCCGGGTAAAATCATTTTCCCAGTTTTTTCTGAACCTCAAGTCGGCATTTTCATGGTCTGCAGTAACGACAAGAAGCGTATCTGGATTTTCGAGTACAAACTTTGCTGCAATTGCAACTCCTTCATCAAAGCACTGCACTTCGTTCATTATCTGCGGAATCTGCTGGGCGTGTCCCCATCCGTCGCAGCAGGTGTTTTCAATCATGCAGAAGAAACCGCAGTTGCCGTTTGCCTTTGACTTGTGGTCTAAATCGGAAAGCGTAAAAGCTACAAGCTCCGGGAAAGTTGGAAGCTCATCATTTTTGCCCATATTAAAGCCGGCAGGGGTGTCCTCTTCGTATTCCGCAAAGTTACCGTCCCAAAAGCTTACGGCTTTATTGTTGTAGCCACAGGCTTTTTCGCCCTGGCACATTTTTGGAAAAGTGTCATAGCCCTTCATCCCGGCTGACTTCCCTTCTTCACTTTCAACGTATTTTCTGATTCCACAATCGGCACCAAGCAGCAGGTCCGGACAAAACTTAAACTCTTTTTCGTAAATTAAATCTTCATGCTCGCGGGCCTTATCGTGAACAAGCGCACAGGCCGGTGTTGCATCGCCGATGTGGTCGTTAGTTACAACACCCACAAACATTCCTTTTTCGCGGGCAAGCTCACTGAGGTTTTTTATTTCGCGGCCATCCTTATCAAGACCAATGTAACCGTACCTTGTTCTTTCGCCGCACAGGATTGCTGTTCCACCAGCGCTGCTGTCGGTTACCAGAAGGTTGTCACCATTTTCATCAATATTATACGGCAGACAGCCTGTAGTTGCAGAACGGTAAAAAGGAAGCTCATCCATAAAAAGCGGACCATAAAAGTGGCGCGAACCTTTCAGGTGACTTTCTCCCATCCCGTCCCCAATCATAAGTATTATATTTTTTACACGGTGCCTTTCAAACAACCCTTTTTCCTGTGCAGCCTTTACCGCGTTTTTTAATTTCTGATTTCTGTTAGTCGCAACTAAATCAGATAAATCAGTATGAATGTCTTCCAAATCTTCGAAGCCGTTTTTTGCTGTATAAGAATCTTCCTCTTTTGTCCAGCATTCAATACTGGCTCCAGTCCCAGATGGAAGCTTCATTTTTGGCAAAGGTTTCTTAATTCGCTCTGGAATCATTTTATTATCTCTACATTATCACCAGTTATAGATACGTAGCCTCTTGTTGAACCATATTGAACTGTAAAATCATCAAGACTTACCTGAGTACCTGCTGCAATTGTACCTGTTGAACCGTCTGTACCATCAGTAATGCTGATTTTCAAGCCTGTACTATTTGCAGCGGCCGCTATAGAGAACTGGTACCATCCATCAAGCGTTCCGCTTTTTTTATTGAATGCAAAATTGTAAGCCTGAGTTATTGGTGTAATAACATTTCCGTCTTCATCGGTTTTTATTTCGGCTTCTTTATTTGCTGAAAACTGAGCGGCATCTATAAGCTTATTTCCCTTGTTATCAGTTATTGTAATATAAGCATTCTCAGAATAAGGCTTAAGCTTAAACTGAAGCAATTCGGTTTTATAAATAGGAAGAGTTGTTTCAGTTACTTCAAAATCAAAGGTCTGTCCCTGTTCTTTTGTCTTTATAGTAAAGAAATCTCTTGCACGTCCTTTTGTTGAACTTTCAATATCACCACCAAAGGAATCAGGAGCATCGTTAATAAGGTTTCCAATAATCTGCCCGCAAATTGCATTATCTAGAACTATACCTTTTTCACCATTCAGAAGTGTACAATCATCTTTTGTATAGGCAGCACCATTTTTTGTATCCAGACTTTCAAGTCCATAACCGATTGCGAAAATTGGTACATTCTGGTTTGAATGACTGCCTGAAGTTGCTTTTACTCTATTATCTGTTATTTCAGAGCTTTCCCAATTTTTTCTGAACTCCATATCGCCAGTTTCGTGATCAGCTGTTATAAGAAGAACTGTATCTGGATTCTCAAGTACAAACTTCAAGGCAATTGCAACAGCTTCATCAAAGTTTTTAACTTCATTTACAATTCCAACAACATTATTACTTACCTTTGTTGTCTTCATAAACTTAGCATTTGCGTGGCCATAAATATCTGTATATGTATTTTCAAACATAAGGAAAAAGCCTTCATCCCCGCTTGTTTTCTGCAAACGAGTTAAAGAAAGTGCCAGTGCCTGCTGCAAGCTTGGACTCTTTGTTGAAGTTGAATCCCAGCGTGCATAAGTTGTATCTCCGCCGGAAAAAAGATTCCACATTAAATCTTCATTATCTAAGGCAGCAATGGCATTACTGAACTTTGTGTTCTTCTTTATTGTTTTTCCTGAAAGAGGTGTTAATGAGCTTATTGCACTTGTCAGGCTTTCATTTGTACCTCCCATAAAAAGGTCTGCTCCAAAAAGCACCTGCATATCACAGATTTTGTTCCAGCCCTGGCTTCTGTTTTTAGAATGAACAGAAAAATCGGCAGGAGTTGCATCTGGAAGTTCTGCATTTGTTACAACTCCAACCTTTTTTCCTTTTGAACGGGCAAGCTCACTCAAAGATTGCAATTCGTTTCCCTCACCATCCATTGCAGCAAAAAGCTTTGTTGTTCTATAGCCTGTGGATATTTTTGTTCCGCCTGCACCACTGTCTGTAACATCTCCACTCATATTATTTACACCACGTAAAAACGAGTTTGAAACAGCTCTGTATGGCAGCTCATTCATAATTAAATCACCGCGGAACTTTGTTGCAGCAACTATCTGAGAAACTCCCATTCCATCACCAATCATTACAATGAAGTTTTTTGGTTTTTTGAAAAAGTTTTCTTTTGCAACTGCATCAGCAAGTGCGGCTTTTAGTTCCGGAGTAATATTTGAAGCTTCTCCGTGTAAACTCAGCTCTGGCAAAGAATAAGTATTATCTGATTTTGTCCAGGCTGGTACATCTCCATTTGCACCCTTTGGAAGTACATAATCATCATAATATATCTCAGGCTGTTCAGTATTATCGACAGGAAAGTTATGTTTTTCTGTTACTCCTGGAGTATCCTTACAGCCAGATAATATTGATGCTGAAAAAATTGTTAATGCAAATGTAAATGTAAGTTTATAAAAAATCAACGGTTTTCTATTAAATATCATCATATAAATATTACTCCCTGTTTATTTTATTGATCACCTTCAAACATAGTTTTTACAAAATCAAGAAGAGTTGGACTGTCTTTTGCTTTTTCTACATCGTTACCAAGAACAAAGGCAGGAATAGTACTGCCATCAAGAGCACCAGAGGTAACTATGAGAATTGTATCTGGATTTTCAAGAATATATTTTGCAGCAACTGCAACACTTTCATCAAAGTTTTTAAGAGCAATTTCCTTGTCTTCCCGTTCAGCTGAATCATAGAATACAAATGCAAAACCATCATCCGGATCTGCTTTTGTTTCTGTCCAGGCTAATCCAAACTTAACAATCTGAACTGCAGAAGGAAAAGCTGTTACAGATGTATCAAAAATATTCAAAACACCATTTGCTTTTGTTTTTATATCCTGATGTTCATTATTATCAAATCCCTTGAAGAAAACTTCTTCACTGTTGTAGCAGGAAACAGCTTCTTTAAAATCTGATGTGTATTTATAAGAGCTTTTATAGATTTCATTTACATAGCTTGGACTTGATTTAGAGCATTCCTTTTTTGCATCGTTGTTTTGGGTATCTTTTGCAATCACCATAACAGGACGAGGAGAAGAAATAAGCATATCGTAAATCACATCTTCATTATCTGCTGTTGAAGGATTAGTACCCTTGTATTGTCTGAAAATAGAATTAGTAATCATTCCTGTTGTTGCATAACCAATCTTCTTATAGCAGGACTTTGCAAGATAAAGTCCGATTATGTTATCTTTTTCAGTATTATCATTTATAGAGGCTGCAGTAAAAGTAAGCTTTTCTGATAAATCATTTATTATAAGCTCGCCATATTTTTTTTCTGTAGAATTAATTAAATCTTCTGTTAAATTTTCAAATAACATAAAGATGACATTTTTTGCAGCTATATCTTTTGCAGGAAGATTTTTTATTCCTGCCATTATTTTCGAATTAACATTACTTGCCGAACCATCTTCTTTTATAGACGGCAAACCAGTTGTACCCTTAGGATTTTTTGTCCAGTCTGGGGTTTTAACAGATACTCCCGCATCTAATATTGTATTTTCAGGCAATTTTTGTTCCTCAGGTTGTGTGTGTTCGCAGGAAACAAAAATTGCAGCCATAAGGCAAAGTCCTAAAAGTTTTTTATTTCTAAAAAGATTCTTCATGATTTCCTCCAAACATTCTTCCAATTTTTGTATTTTTACTTATTTTTTTAAAAGGGGTCACTACCGTACTTTATGATAGGATAGTTATTTATACGGCAGTGACTTATTTTGTTTTTTATGAAAGCTGATTATTCAGCAATTGCTCCAAGATCGTTTGTTACAACTGAATCAGATTCTGTATCCGGATCAAGAACACCATTTCCGTTCAAGTCACCAAATTTATTAAAGCCCATTGCTTTTCCAATATTTATACCTGTCTGGCGGTTCTGATAGCTGTAGTCTGTACCTTTTCTTGAACCGTCTACATAAGCAGCCCAGTCTTTTACTGTCCAACCAGTTGTGTCAGCACGTTTAGGGAAAAGATCAGCCTTTGCACCGAATGCTATTACAGGAACCGGCTCTTTAGAATGTCCATTGTCCTGAGAAACAATTCTCTTATAGTTATTTTCCCAATTTGATTTATACAGAAGAGCACCTGTTTCATGATCTGCAGTTATAACTAAAAGTGTATCAGGGTTTTCAAGTACATATTTAATTGCAATAGCAACACCTTCATCAAAGCACTGAACTTCGTTCAAACAGTCATAAGGCTTCTGAGCATGTCCCCATCCATCTGAACAGGTATTTTCAATAAGACAGAAGAAACCGCAGTCACCATTTGCTTTTGCCTTATGGTCAAGTATTGATAATGTTGAAGCAACCATTTCCGGATAATTAGGAAGCATTGTACTCTTTTTCTTTCCATAACCAAGCTTATAACCGAATTTTTTTGCAACTTCGTTTTTATCCGTGTTATATTTATAATTAGCACCATATTCATAACTTGAAACAGCACGAATGCTGTAATCAGCCTGAACCTTATCCATAATTTCACCAAATGTATCATAAGAATGCATATTTCGGTCTATAGCCCAGTTATTCAAGTCGTAAGAAGTATCTGTAGTTTTATTATCAAATACCTTAAGCATTTGACGAGCCCATTTCTGTAAGATTGCTTCATTATCAGCATACCAGAGCTTAAGAGAAGCTTCCGTGCAAGCCTGCTCAAGTTTTTCACCAGAATAATCTTCATCTTCAGTTAATTTTTCTACGGTATTCTTATCCATTACTTCATAGATATCTGCAAGAGATTTTCTTGAATCACCAGTTTTTCCTTCCTGAATGTATGTGCTGTAACCATAATCTGAACCCATAGCAATATCAGGAGAAGAAAGGAATAATTTACCGTAAATCTGATTCTGATAATCTCTGTTTATAGCATGAATACTTACATCGGCAGGGGTTGCATCTCCCATATGGTCGTTTGTTACATTACCAACAAGCATTCCCTTTTCGCGGGCAAGCTCTGCAAGGTTTTTAACTTCTGTACCATTTACATCAATACCAATATAACCATAGCGAGTCTTAAAACCAGTTACAATTGCAGTTCCACCAGCAGAAGAATCTGTACAAATTGTATCTGTTTCTGATATAGAATCTACTTTTTCCTGTGGGAATGATGGTTTCTTGTAAGAGTCATGATTTACAGGAGAATGATATGGAAGTAAATCCATAACTAAATCTCCATAGTAATGTCTTGAACCTAAAAGATGGCTTTCACCCATTCCATCACCAAAGATAATGATTACGTTCTTTACTTCTTTATCAGCAAAGCTATCATTATCTACAGCTTTCTTAATTGCAGACTTAAGCTCGTTTGTACGGTTTGTTGCTCCACTCAAAGTTTTGTTATCGGATTTATTAAAGCCTGTTACAAACTCTGGAAGATTTGTTTCCAATGCATTTGGAGCTTTTTCCCAAGGATTAATTGTTACACCTGTTCCATTAGGAAGAATCATTGCATGGATTTTTTCACCATCTGCATCTGGTTTAGTTGTAACTTTTTTTTCTTCTTCCTGAATAGGTATTACCTGTTCTTCAGGATCATCTGTTGGTTTATCGCAAGATACAGTAACAAACGAAATAAGCAAAGCTGTAAAAATTGTACCTGCTATTTTCTTATAAATACATTTCTTCATATTTATCTCCATTTGATATTTTTAAATTATTAATTAGTTAGCCTTCTTTATCACTACGTTATCAACATAGAAAGGACGTGTTGGTGCATCAATCTTAAAATAGATTGTTACATTAACAGCTTTTCTTCCGTTAAGCTGATTCTTAATTTCTTCGCCACTGATTACGCCACAAACCTTTACATATTCCTTGTTGGAAAGCTCTACAGAAGAACCTGTGTATTTTCCGTCGACAGGATCAAGGCCCATATAGATGAAGTCGTCATAATCTTCTTCTGTACAATCATCAGGCTGAATTGCAAGGGCAATATCTGAATGACGCTTACCTTTGTCTGCGTTATCGGCCTTAAACCAGACTTCGACGTAGTAATCAGAACCATCAACAATGTTCATTTTTGAAAGGTCTTTGCCTACACCACTCCAATTAAACTTTCCGCGTACATAAAGTGCTGTTGAACCGGAAACACCTTTTCCGGCTGGAAGAGAAAGTGTACTTCCTTCTGCAATCCATTCACCAAGAGATGCACCTTCCATATCGCCATGAGGGATGATGTTTTCCTGTGCAAATGCGAGTCCTGCACAAGCAAATACTGTCAATGCAGCAATAATCAGTTTTATTTTCTTCATATTTTTCTCCGTATTATTAAATTATTTTATTGAACATTTTCCTTTACAGTCTTAACTGCCTCTGCAATGTCAGCAGCAATGTCTTCATCAAAATTCTTTATTTCTACACCTTTGCCGTCACCATTTACGTTATTTCGTGCGCTAAGAGGGAAATATTCTTTTGTTTCATCTTTCTTTTGTTTTCCACAAACAACATCTTCATGACTGCCATAAATGCGGGCAAAAACAAAACAATCTTTTGCTTTAGAGTCTGCAGTTGCACGACCAATAAGACCACCAATATATTCGTAAGGTGAACCACGTAATTGAGCAACTTCTGAACCTACAACACCAGCAAACAGACAGTTTTCAATTTCTACACCATTCTCTTCTGCAAGACCAACAAGTCCACCAAAACGGTCATCATCTTTATTGTCATGTGGATATGTAGCATTCTCATCTGGATTTGGAATCATGTTTCTGTTAATTATACATGCGTCAATAAGAATAACATTCTTAATAGTTGCACCATCAACAACACCAAAGAAACCTAAGCCCTGATGTCCCTGATACATATAAAGACCAGAAATTACTTTTCCATTTCCATCAAATGTTCCGCCAAAAGATGCTTTATCATATCCACCTTCAGGAGATTCTCCTCTTCCAATTGATTCAAGATTTTTCAAATTAGGATTTGGAGTTCCTGGTTCTGCACCTTCTGCAGGCTCTTCAAAATCTTTAGTCAAAACACTCTTATTAATAACGATATCGTTTTTTACGGTAATTGTACTGTCAGACAAATCGTTTCCGTCATTTACAACTTCTGCAAGCTTCTCAAGATCAGCAACACCATAAACAGACCATTCAGTTGATTCAGAATCTATTGTCCAATTTCGCATAGCATCTTCAGGTACTTTTTCTTCAACAACAGTATTTGGTTTTGGATCAGACTTTCCATTCTCTTCTTCATTATTATGGTTACAACTTAACAATGCAAAAGGAATTGCAGCAATTAATAATGCTGCTGTTATTTTATTTAATTTTTTCATACTTTTTCTCCCGTATGTTTTAATTTGTTTAATAACCGGGAAGCTTATTCTCCCCGGTTATTTTTTTATTGTGTCAGATTAGAGTCCTGCCTTTGTGAAGTAATCTGTAAGATCGATTCCGCTGGCAGATTTTATTGTTTCGATGATTGATGCTTTTGTTGTATCATCAAGTTCTGTTGATTCAGAAGCATTTGTGAAAACTGATTTGTCAAGACTTACACCATAGCAAGAGTTACAATCTACTGTTCCATTCACTGTCTTTATTAAAGGAGCTGATGAACCATAGAGTTTTACCAGACTTAAACAATTCTTAAGATTAGCAGTAGATGTTTTTTCTACACGTCCGATAATGCCACCAATATATTCATAAGAACCGCCTCTGTCTTTAGCAGCTTGAGAGCCTACTGTTCCTACAAAAATACAATCTTCAACATTGTTTGTGTATTCACCTTTATAAGTAATACCAACAAGTCCACCAAATCTATCATCATCTTTTCCATCAGCTGAACCAGAAACATTACAGTTAATAACTGCTGCATCAAGAACAATAACATTCTTAATAGTTGCACCTTTTAAAGAACCGAATAATCCAAGACCATGATGATCACCATAGATGTAAAGACCGGAAATTGTTTTTCCGCTACCATCATAAGTTCCGGCAAATGGATTATCTTCACTTCCAATTCCGGCAAAGTTGATGAGGTCAGCATTTGCTACACCTGCATCTGCTTCTGCTGGCTCTGCAAAACCATCACCAAGAACGCTTTCATTAATTGTAATGTCTGCCTTCTGTGTGATAGTAAAACCAGCAAGGTCCTTTCCACCGTTTACAATTTCTGCAAGCTTTACAAGATCATCAAAGTTGTAAACCGACCAAGCTTTAACAGATGAGTCTGAAGTCCATTTTCGAATTGAATCTTCTGGAATTGGTTCTGCAGGTGCAACTACTGTATATGCTGCAGAAGTAATTTCGGAAGCCTTATGTCTTCCAACTGCAATTGCATAAACTGTTACATCTTCAGTAAGTGAAATTGAACCAGAATATTTTGTTGCTGATTCATAATTTTCTGCTGTAAGAGTTGTTGTTTCACCAGCTTTTACCAATTCATAATAAATATCTGCTTTTGATTCTGTAGAAAGAGCTAAAGTTTTTCCTTCTGTAACTTCACCATCTGGAATGCTGAATGTTACTGGAGCAACTGCCACAGGAGCTACATCAAGGTCAGCCTTTGTAAAGTATTCTGTAAGGTCAACACCAAATGCTTCTTTAACTGCTGCAATAATTTCATCTTTATCTTCTGCTTCAAAATCAACTTTATTATCTGTTTTTGTATAAAGCTGTTTATCAAGACTAACACCATAGCAAGAATCAAAGTTTGCAGTTCCATCAACTCTCTGTACAAGAGCAGCTGATAAACCATAAAGTTTTACAAGACTCAAACAATTCTTAAGGTTAGCAGTAGATGTCTTTTCTACACGTCCGATAATACCGGCAATATATTCATAAGAACCGCCTCTGTCTTTAGCAGCCTGAGATCCTACAGTTCCTACGAAGATACAGTTTTCAACTGTATTTGTGAATTCACCCTTAAAAGTAATACCAACAAGACCACCAACTCTGTCATCATCTTTTCCATCATCTTCACCAGAAACATTACTGTTTACAACGGCTGCATCAAGAACAACAACATTCTTAATAGTTGCACCCTTCAAAGAACCGAACAATCCGAGTCCATGATGATCACCATAGATGTAAAGACCAGAAATTGTTTTCTTGTTACCATCATAAGTTCCTGCAAATGGATTATCTTCACTTCCAATTCCTGCAAAGTTGATGAGGTCAGCATTTGCTACACCTGCATCTGCTTCTTCCGGTTCTGCAAACTTTTCACCAAGAACACTTTCGTTAATCTTAATGTCAGCCTTCTGCGTGATTGTAATACCAGCAAGGTCATTTCCACTATTTACAATTTCAGCAAGCTTTACAAGGTCATCTAAATTGTAAACTGACCATGCTTTAGCAGTTGAGTCTGCAGTCCACTTTACCATTGAATCTTCTGGAATTGGTTCAACAAGTGGAACTACAGTATATTTTGCAGAAGTGATTTCTGAAGTTTTTCCGCCCTTTACAGCAATTGCATAAAGAGTTCCAGTTTTTACGATTTCTACAGGTGCTTCGTATTTTGCAGCAGAGCTGTAATTTTCTTTTGTAAGAGTTGATTCAGCTTCGCCTTCAATAAATGCATAGTAAATAACTGCATCTTTTGTAGCTGAAGAAAGAGCAACTGTTGTTTTCTCTGTTATTTCACCAGCTTCAACACTGAATGTTACAGCTTCAACCTTTTCGTCTACCGGTGGTTTTTCATCCGGATCAGGTTTAACTGGATCAGACTGACCTGGTTCCTGCTGCTGATTCTGTCCTTCTTCAATAGGTGTATTATTGTTACAAGAGAAGAACAATCCAACGATTAAAAGTCCTGCCAGAACTTTTGTAATTTTTTTCATAATTTCCTCCATGATTTTTTTATTTAATCTTTTGTAAACCTTTGCAGTTTTTTTTAATCCTGATTACTCATCATCTTCTTCGCTGTCTGAATCATCAGCTTCTTCTTCTTCAGCGTTTGGATCTTCCCAAGTCTGTCCATAGCGTTTCAATTCAGAATTCAAATCTTTTATGCAGATATCATCGATAAGGAATGAATAACCTTCTTCACCTTTTGCTCCTGCATAAAATGAAAGCTGGAATTCATAAACACCAGAATTACCAACCTTCTCTTCAATATGTGTTGACGGAAGAATACATACTATTTCCTGCCACTCATCAGAAAGAACATCAACAACATTCAAATCATCTTCTGAATAACCAAAAGCTTCACCCGTTTCATCAAACTTACCACCCCAAGGGCTTTCGATAGTTGTTACAGTTTCATCCGGGAAATCATAATATTTTATGTTGTTTTCATCGCAATAATTTTTTACTGCGCCAGAATACAAGGTCCAGGCTAATTTAAAACTTGCATTTTTGTGTGCTGTATTTTCAGGGTCATTCTTTACTTTTGCAGTTATAAGATATGATTTTCCCTGACCATATAATTTAGTTAAATCAATACCAAGCTCTGACCATTCTTCTTCATTCTGATAAATTCGCCATGCCTTTCCTGTAACACCACCATCTACCTTTGTCTTTTCAGAACCCCAGCTGGAGAAAAATATTTCGCCTTCACATTCATCTGCATCTCCATCATCAAGAAGGTTTTCGCTAACCTGTCCAAGCTTATCTTCACCTTCGTAAGGATTTATTAATCCATCTTTTACAGGTGCCGGACCAGGACCTGGCTGTGAATTTCCATTTCCACCAGGAGTTCCATTACCACAAGAAATGAATGCACTTGCCAAAAGAGCAATCATTCCAACTAACATAATTTTTCCAGAACACTTTTTCATGTAATCCTCCATATTTTTACATCTTTAACGTTATAGTTATTTTCACTTTCACGTGAAAACTGTTAACTTTATTTTATCTCTATTTTGCCTGTTGTCAACAATTATTTTTAAAATTTTTCAAAATAATTGCACTTTTTTGAGTTTTCCAGATTATTCTGCCTTAAAAACACCGCTATACATAGCGTCTAAGAGAGTATTTGTCATATCCTGACCATATTCCCAAGTCATTGTACCTGAAAGATTATTTTCACGTACAAGTTGAGTAGCATATTCAATATATTCTGTATCTGCGTATGATATAAAAACCTTTTCTTTTGCATTATAGATATACGGGCTTTTTGCTGCCTCATCCCAGTAACGAACATAGTTTATATCATTTTCCATCAGCTTTAAAACTCGTGGATACTGTATGCCATAATCACCTTCATAGTTTGGCGTAACTGCTGAACCAAGCCCGTGATTATCATCTTCTTCCTCCACTCCAGTCCACCTCTGTCCATAAAACGGAATGCCTAGCACCAGCTTTTCAGGAGATGCTCCTGCATCAAGATACTTTTTCAACGCTGTTTCTACTTCATCAAGCGGAGCATTATGCCCTGTTGTATCACTCCACGCCCCGTGAAAATCATACATCATAAGGTTTATCCCGTCACATACCTGCTGAATCTTCACAATGTTTTCAATAAGTGGACCAGCATCTGCAGGAAGAGCCGTTGTCAGCCTGTAAGAGTTTCCATTCTTACTGCCAAGCTCATTCATCATAGCTTTAAGTTCACTCATCAGGCTTATATAATTATCAAACTCAGTTTTCCAGGCAGCAGAACCATATTTCAATCTTTTGCCCGGATACTCCCAGTCAATATCAATTCCCTGAAGCTCTTTATTACCGGCAAGAAGCGTTCTTACATTTTCAACAAACTTTGCACGAAGCTTTTTATCAGAACTCATCGCCCTGAAATCATTTATTCCTTCAGAACCGCCGCCAATGGCAACACTCACCCGCAATCCGGTATACTTCTTTTTCAAATCATGAACAGCCTCGTAATAACTTTCCACTTCTTCAGTCAGAAGCGTTACATGGTCATCATCATCAAGCTCTGCAAAAGAAAGAATTAAATCTGTAAGCATATTTCCGGCAATATCACCAGCAGTCCAATCCCTGTGCCTGTTTGTTACAGGATCATAAACACCCCAGGTAGCAATGTAAGCAGCACAGATTTTTCCGGAATTATCAGACATTGATTCCTCCTTTTTAGCCTCACTTTTACAGGAAAAAACTCCCGCAATCAGAATCGAAAATAATACAGCTAAAACAGATAAATAAGTTTTCTTCATAATTTATTTTTCAAATCCCGTAAATCCACTTCGGTCACGCTTATACACTGTGTATGTATCACACTCTTTTCCTTCCCTGCCAATAAGATGCATAGTCATTTTTTTATCAGAAACATTAAAATACAGACCACCGCAACCACCTTCCGTACCGTCAAAAGCAGAAAGTCCACCTGTTTTCCGGTCTGTGATATTATCCAACGAGCCTTCTGTCTGAGGAGTTGTAAGATAAACTGTACCAACAGTCTGTACTTCCGTGCTGTTTTCCTGTGCTTTTTTCTGATAAAGAGGCTTAGTTCGGCTGTAAGTGTGTTCATCAGAGCCGATTGCAAAGTCAACCATACATTCATCGAACAGCTGGCACCATTCGTAGTAATCACCGTAATCAGAAACTGTATTTCCGTTTATAAATGTATAATGCTTAGCTACAACAAGATAGCTGTATTTTCCAAGATTTGCATTTACAACCTCTTTAAACCACTGCTGCTGCATATCAAAAGACTTTTCGTACTGGTCGCTCATATCAGAAGCTTCCATCATCATCGTATCAAGGCAGATGAAAAGCACGTTATTGTATATAAAATAATAGTTTGTAGGCTCCAGATTTGTTGTAATTGCTTTATTAAAGGTTGAATCCTGAGCATTTGGAATTGCAACGCAGTCTAAATACCAGGAATCGGTAACGCGGTCCTTGTTTTTGTACGGATAATAATCGTGATTTCCTTCTACAAAAGCGTAAATCATTTTTGATAGCGAAGTTTCCTGTCCCCAATAGTTCCACTGCTGATAAGTCTGTCCCTTATTTACCATATCCCCGTTGAAAATACAAAGAGGAAGCGTTTTATTTGAGATGCTTTCATCGTTTTTTATACTTTCCAGCGAATAATCAAGCAGCTGACTTATATTTTTTATATATGATTTTGAACCTTTTGGCGTATGAAGGTCAGATAAAACTGCAAAATTAAATGAAGTGTCATTTCCGGCAGTCGTAAAAGTACGTGTATCAGAAACAGAAGCTGCATCATCACCGGCCCCAGCCTTTTTTACTCTGTACTTGTATACTGCATCTGGTTCGAGCCCGGTAAGCTCAATCCTGCACCTGTAAAAACTTGCCTTATCAGCCCAGTCGCATTCTGTTTTTGTTCCCATCACAGTTTTTGTATTTGTAAATACTTCTCCATTTGCATCAGTATACTCAATTACATTATCTGCGATCTCTGAATGCCAGGAAATAACCATATTTGAAGAACAGTCATAAGCAGGGCCGGCAGAAATAAAGTCAAAGCCGCTGTAATTGAATACTGGTGGCAGTGCAAGATTTATGGTAACAGTAGATTTAGCAGTCTTTTTTGAACCGTCCTGTGCAGTACATTTTATTTCAATTACTGCTTCTTTATTTCCAGTGTTTTCAAACTTAATTTTTCCGGCATTTTTGTCTAAAACAGTGGCATAATCTTTATATTTTGAATCAACCTTAAATACAACAGTTTTGTCGGTTGCATTTTCCGGTAAAACCTTTACATCAAAGGTGTATGTATCGCCGGATGTAACTGTAACAGATTTTTTAATTGAAACTGATGTTACTGGAACCGTATCAGCCTCAATCTGTCCATGAAGGTTATTATTCGCATTATTACAGGCCGTAAATGCAATAAAAAATGCAAATAAAGATACAGTCAGCAGCTTTTTCATAAAGCCTCTGGATAAACTATTCTGCTTAATTATAAAATTAACGTTTTTCATCATTTTATTTTACCTCTTGAGTTTGGATTATAAGTCCGTTTTCTTTCACCGTCAACAAAAAACTTTCACGTGAAAACTTTTTATCTATTCGCTACTTTACAAAGAAACAAACACCGTGATATAATAAACTATGAGTATCACAATACACGACGTGGCAAAAAGAGCCGGAGTTTCCCACACAACAGTTTCCTGGGTTATTCACGACAATCCAAGTATTTCCCAGGCTACAAAAGATAAAGTTCTCAAGGCAATTGAAGAGCTTGATTATCACCCTAACTTCAGCGCAAGAGGTCTTGTAAACGGCAGCACTGGTGTTATAGGTGTTGTTGCAAACTTCTTCTCTTCTTACTTTGAAATGGAGATTCTTAAGGGAATTGAACAGGGAATCAGAACAAGTAAAAGCCATTATTCGATTAACCTTTTCTCTACTCTTGAACAGAGCGAAGCTACCCTTTCTAAAATTGTTCTTGAAAAACGTGCAGATGCAGTAATTCTTTTAAGTATAAGTCCTTCTGCAAAGGTGTGTGAACTTTATAAGAAGAACAACATTCCCCTTGTCGTTATTGATGAAAGCGCACCAGATGCCGTAGAAATGAGCCTTAATAATTTTGAAGGTGCTTACAAAGCAACTGAGCTTTTGATTCATTCGGGTAAAAAGAACTTTGTACTTGTTCTTGGTGATGAAGAAAACATGGTACTCTGTCAGTACGAACGTAAGCGCGGTTTTATTCAGGCTCTTATGGACAACAATATTCCTTTTGATGAATCACATATTTTCTTTATTTCCGATTACTATTTTGAAGAAGGTCAGGTTGTTTTCAAAAGGATGGAACGGCTTTTCCCGGAAACAGATGCAGTTTTCTGTGCCGCAGGTGATATTGTTGCAACCGGCATTATGCTCGAAGCCAAAAAGTCAGGTAAGTCAATTCCTAAAGAAATGGCCATTATCGGATATGATGATTTTATAGCGTCTGCAATGATCAGTCCTTCCCTCACAACCGTACACCAGCCGCTCACACAGATTGGAAAGGACTCATATCTTACAATTTTGCGAATGCTGAATAAGGAAGACCTCGGCACAAGAGAGTTTGTTTATTCACCATTCCTTGTACGCCGAGAGTCAACATGATTGTCATTGCCGGACTTGATCCGGCAATCTCTTCTACATAGCCACAGGATTTTCCAGATACTTTCTTATATTATCTGCTGTAGTAACCCTGCAATCAGGCTTTTTAGAAATATATTCCAAAAACTCTACAACAGCTTCACGTCTTTGTGCGGCATTTGCCTTAATATGGTCCTTTTCATCACCTTCCAGATCATAAATGTCATATTTATCTGAATAGATGTCAGTATGCATACCAAATGTAAATGGACAACGGTTACCGTCATAACGTAAATCAAAGGAATATTTCATTGTGGCAAGAGCATCTGCTTTATCCATAAAATACTGAAACCAGATATTCCAGTCCATTCCCGTGATTTTACCAGAATCAAGCTCATCACCGCTGGCCTCTTCTGCCCGTTTTCTAGCCCCTTTTGTAGTTCCATACTTTTCGCAAAGCTCATCCGGTGGAATTATAAGAACATATTCAGGAAGAAGCCATAAACCGGGATGTTTTTTTACAAAGGGTTCGTTTCTTCCATACATTTCTTTTGCAACAAAATCATCTCCAGGACTTCCTTCATCAAGGGTATACGGCCACAGGAAATCTGAACCGTCCATGTCAGACTGCCAGCCTTCTTCAATTGTTGCATCGTACTTAAAATTAAGAGCTTCCAGGGCTTTGTAAACATGCTCGTTGTAATCAAGGAATGGAGTTCTAAATCCAACTATATCCTCGCGTTTAATGCCCATGCCGAATTGTGTATCACCGCTTTTTACATCAGGATTAAACGGCTTTGTAAGAAGATCAATACACTCGGTAAGCTCTTTCATCCAGTCGTCATAAAAAAGATTATCAATTCTCTGCTGAGGTTCTGTGTCGTAATTGAACTTTACGCCTTCAGGATGAGTAAATGTATGACAACCGATTTCGTGGCCGCGTTCGTACGCTTCGTGAACAATTTTCTTTACAAGTGCATCATCCTCACGCGGATTTTTAATTGCGTTATTTCCCTTGAAATAAAGAGTAACCTTATAAGGTTCACCGTCAAAGGTCTGTCTGTTGCCTTTTCCCTGAGGGTTTTTAAAGCTTTCAAAGGTGTCGATTATGAACTTCATGCCGCCGACTGCACCAGATTCTTTATAACCAGAATAAGCATTATCATCAAAAGCAAAGGACATAAGCTGAGGCACTTCACTTGTTTTCAAACCGGATGGTGGAAGTGCTGAAGGTAATCTGCAAAACTTTTTTTCCATAAATTAAATCTCCCGAAAATATAATATTTTATACTTTTGATGATATTACTTTCACGTGAAAATAGCAAGAAAAAAATACATTTTTCTTTTGGCCGGTTGTTTAAAAAGAGAACACTTTATCGTTCCAAGTGAACATTAGTTTGGTGGCGGTGAAATGGATTTGCGAATTGTCGGAAAGCTTTTCGTTGCAATTATACAAACTGTCCCCTATTATAGGGAAACCAAACCAGGCTAAATGAGATCTGACTTGATGGCGGTAACCGGCGGTAAGTTTGCATTCGAAAGTAATGGTATGTTCTGGAAATTCTTTATTTTGTGAGATGTGATTTATAGTTTGTCCATCCGCAGCCTTGCCAAGCAGTTTAATTTCTGTATTGTAAACCACCTGCTTACCTACTTTTTTCATTGCGGCTGGATTGGAGTTCTGTCTTACAGGTCTTACTTCTTTTTGCCCTGCTCCGTAATTCCTGAAATATGATGAGACAATAACAGGCTCTCCGCACAAAAGCTTTTTTCTGGCATCAAAATCAACGGGAGGAAAACCTTTTAAAAGCTCTGAATTATTCGGGCAGTCAATACATTCAGCTTTGTAATATTTTACAAACCGTCCGTTTTTCTGTTCTTCCAGCATGTAATCATAAAAAGCCTGAGAGGTTGCAATCATCAAAAGTCCGGAGGTAACTGTATCCAGGCGGTGAAGAAGTCCGTGTTCAATTTCTTTTCTTCCAGATACGGTCAGTACTTCCGGGAATAACTTTGCCGTCATTGAAAAAGCATTATCTTCATCATCAGCAGAAATCGGTGCAGAAGGCAGACCGGACGTCTTATATAAAACTATAAAGGGTTGAGATTCTGAAGGCTCGCTGATGATTTTGATTTTGTCCATATTATCTTAAAATCTCTTTTGGAAACTTTTCTTTTAATTTTTTTTCTATTTCCAGAAAACGGCGCGGTGTTTTTGTTTTAAATGCTGTATATGTATTTTGACCGGGCAACCGTATTTTGAGCCTGTACGAATGGAGCATAAGAGTTGCGTTCGGAAAGTTTTTATCCGGCTTATTGTAAATATTATCGCCAAGAATCGGACAACCAAGATATTTCATGTGTACACGAATCTGATGTGTCCTTCCTGTTTTTATTCTTACGCGGATAAGTGAATAATTTCCGTAGCAGGCAATGCAGTGATAAATTGTTCTTGCATATTTTCCTTCATCAGTATCGATTACAGCCTTAAAGCGATGGCGATTTTTCGGGTCGCGGATTATCTGGGTACGGATATCACCAGCATAAGCCGGAGGTCTGCCGGTTGTAATCAGAATATATTCTTTTTGAAGAGATTTATCCTTAAACTGAGATTGCAGCCATTCTTCACTGTCGCGGTTTTTCGCTGTAATTATGATTCCCGAGGTTTCTTTATCAAGTCTGTGTACAATTCCAGGACGCCTGCGTGCCAGAATCTCGCTGTCTGTACCTTCCTTGATTAAATGAACAGATTCTCGCTGCCAGTGAAAAAGCAGGGCATTAACAAGCGTTCCATCCCAGTTACCGCAGGCAGGATGAGTTACCATCCCCTGTTCTTTATTAACTACCGTCACATTATCATCTTCGTAAATTATATCAAGCGGAATATTCTGAGGTTCAATATCATCGGGGATATTGTCTTCCCACTGAATGTCAATCTGGTCACCAGCCTTTACCTTCTGCGACAGCTTGCATTTTTTACCGTTCACAAGGATTTCCGAAACACCGCTTTTTAATTTGGAGCGGTTCATTCCGTTCGGCAGAGAGGCAATGTATTTATCTAGTCGTTCCACATTTTCAAAATCAGAAGGAACCTTTGCACTGAAAAATGGCATTACTGCACAGCCTCTTCTATTATAGCCTCATCTTCAACTGACAATTCTTCATCAAGAAGGATAACTTCATCAGCTGAGTCATCTTCATTTTCTTTGTGATTATCAGGGACTTCAATTTTTATTGCATCCGGGTCATCTTCAATGGTGATAATATTGAGCTTACTCTTATTCTTTTTTGACTGAACTCTGTTTCGTTTGATTATTCTGACGATTAAATCTGTAATACCAATTCCAAGCGAAATACACAGTGAAGTAATGATTATTCCTTTGATTTGATCATCATTGTAGCCGCCGTCAGAAGAAGTCTTAAAAGGATTTGGAAAGGTAGGTTTCTGGCCTATACGTCCATTCTGGTTGTATTTAACCAGCTCCTCTGCATACTGTTCCATTGAATAGCCCAGAGTTACATCAAGTGTTACAAAAGGCATTGCACCAAGCGTAATAATTTCAAATCTTCTGAAATCCTGAAGACTCTGCGGTATTTCGTCACTTTCATCATTTGTACTACCGGAATCTGCGGCAAAAGCATTGAATGAAAAGTTCATAAAAAGAGAAATTAAAATTATAAAGGCTAAAGTTCTTTTCATTTTTTTGAGTAATCTCTCTGACCAAAAATTGCAGTTCCAACACGAACCAGAGTGGAACCTTCTTCTATTGCAAGCTCATAATCACCGGACATTCCCATTGAAAGCTCAGACAAATCCAATAAAGGATAACGTTTACGCATTATTTCGGCCAGTCTCCTTAAAGTTATAAAGGACTGGCGTACAAGCGACTGATCTTCCGTAAAAGGGGCCATTGTCATAAAGCCTTTTACCTTTATATGCGGGAAAACGCCCTGTTCACAGGCAGATAAAGCCTTTTCAAGCTCTTCTTCAGAGGTAAAGCCAGATTTTGACTCTTCACCCGTGTGGATTTCAAACAGAATATTTATTACCTTGTCTATTTTTGTACACTGTTTTTCTATTTCTTCCAGCAGAGAGTATCTGTCTACAGACTCAATGCAGCTTGCAATCTTAACTGCACTCTTTACCTTGTTTGTCTGAAGCTGCCCGATTATATGAAGCTCTATTTTTCTGTCTGGAAACTGTTCGTTTAAGACTGTGAACTTTTTTTCAGCTTCCTGCACCCTGTTTTCACCAAACAGCAGCTGTCCACATTCGACAGCCTGCGCAATTTCTTCTACCGGATGAAACTTACTTACAGCCATAAGCTTTACAGAACCGGCTTTTCTTCCTGCTTTTTGTTCTGTTTTTGAGATTTTCAGTTGTATTTCTTCAATATTCTGCTTTATTGACATTTTTTACCTTCATAAATCACATCGGAAAGCTTAAGCATTTCTGGAATTGTAAGTACTTCGGCCCGTTTCATTTTGTCTATTCCAGCTTTTTCAAGATATTCAAGTGCCTTATCGTTACTGCTCAAATAATTTGTAAGATTGTTTCTTACAGTTTTTCGCCGTGAACTGAACAAAGCCCTCTGCATTTTTATAAACTCCTGTGGAGATTTGCAGCCCGGATAATCAGGATTTTTAATCATCACAACAGAACGGGAATCAACATTTGGCTTTGGCCAGAAATTACCGCCCGCTAAATCCATAACAGAAGAAGTTTTATAAGCCCACTGGCATAAAACAGAAAAAGAAGAATAATCTTCACTGCCTGGTTTAGCAGTCATGCGCATTGCAACTTCTTTTTGGACGGTAAAAACACATTTTTCAAAACGCACATCATTTTCAATTGTATCAGCTATAATTGCGGCGGCAATATTGTATGGGAGATTACCAAAAAGACGGTCAGGCACTCCAACCTTTGCCAACTGTCCTTTCCAGGTTTTCAATACATCACCTTCTATAATTTCAAACTTATCCTTTGCTTCATATTCTTCAAAAAACTGTTTAATCAGAGAAATAAATCCCCTGTCTATTTCGAATACTGTAAGCTTAGCACCACGTTCAAGAAGTTCATTTGTTATTGAACCAAGACCGGGACCAATTTCCCAGACAGGCATATTTTCAGTTAATTCCAGACTGTCAACAAGCCTTTTTCTGGCATCAGCATTTATAAGAAAGTTCTGACCAAACTTTTTCTGCATGGAAAAGCCATTCGTATCGAGAATCTGTTTTAGTTCTGCAGGAGAATTATAATCTGGATGCTTTAACATAATTTTCTAACCAATTTCTAACCAAATCCCGGACATTTTGAAAATATTCCGACTACAATTTTTATGATATTATACTGTAAATTAACAAAAAATCCACTAGCTGTAGAAATAAAAGGAAACATAAGGCTCAGGATTATCAGCACAAGCCCGGAATAAATAAATACTGTTATAAGCGGCGAAACAATTGAAGTTGCAATTATTCCAATTGGGCAGAACGTTCCGAACACTGTTAATGATACAGGAGCTGTAAAAATCTGTGCAGATGTTGATGAAGAAAGAGACATTGTAAAATACGATGGCAAAAACCTTACGTATATTTTTGTAGAAAAGCTGTTAAAGATTAAGATTCCCGCGAGTGCCGCATACGAAAGAATAAAACCTGTATTAAAAAGGCTTTCCGGTGTAATGACTGTCTGTAACAGAAAACTGAAGCATAAAATTGCAAGCATATCCGGGTTTTCATTATCTGATAAGGCTGAAAGGATTAACAGACAGTTGCATATAAACGCCCTTAAAAGTGATGGTGAAAAACCCGCAAACCATACAAATAATACAACTGCAACTGTACGGATTATAAACGAAAGCCTTTTTCTTTTTATTTTTTTACCTATGAACATTGCAATACCGGAAAACATTGAAAGATGCATGCCTGAAAGTGCCAGAATATGAGAAAGTCCTGATTTTTTAAATGATTCTGTAACGCTGACCTCCGTGTATTCTCTTGAACCGGACAACAATGCAAGAAGGAGCCCTCCACCGTTTCCCCAGGAATACATAAGCCGTTTAAATTGAAGCCTGCACAATGCTCTGAAAAAGTCTATTCTTCCGAATAAGCTGCGGGGGAAAAACGAACCGGTACATTCAGCTACAAGAAACTGTTCGGAAAGCATTTTTCCTTTTAAGGTATAAACTCCCCCTGCTTCCCACAAAAAAGCTCCCTTTCTTTTTGCTGATGAAAAAAGCTTACCCGGGTAAAAGGCTTCTACCATTTCGGCTGGAATCAAAAGCTTTATACGTCCGTTTCCCTGAGAAATACAAACTCCCGAATCATAGCTTTTATCAGCATGTCCGGCTTTTTTACCGGTGGCATAAACCTCAATTACTGCAGAATACGTTTTGCCGCTTGAACTTTTTACAGGTGTTGAAAGCAGACATCCTTCCAGAAAAGTAATTTCGCCTGAAGAGATAATTGAAGAATACGGATTTCTATCCCTGATTTTTATAAATCCGCCATAAATGAGGATAATACAGATTAAAACAGAAAGAAAAACAGAATTATAAAACCTTTTCTTTACCATTTAAGTCCTGCCAGCGCTTTTCGGGCAGCAGACAGAACTGGTTCTGAATAATTAAGATAAGTAACAGACAAAAGTGAATCGAATGCAGACTTATCCCCGATAGCACCTAAAGTATTGATTACAGCCAGAGCAACCTCCTGCGAAACAGTTCCGTCGCGTTCAACCTGGCCATTCAATTCTCCAAGATACTGAATCAGTGGATTTACAGCATCAACTGGGGCTATGCTGATTAAAGAATTGATTACTGTTACAAACTGGCTGTCACTCAAAATCTTTTCGGCGTATTCATTCTTTGCAGAATTAAAGAAGGAAATTACGCTTGCAGAAGCCCTAGTCCATTTATTATCACTAAGAATCTTAAGCGAATAAATCTGAAGCTCAACCACAGCATTTTTATCTGGAGAATTGCGTACTAATAATATAGTTTCATTCAGCACATTTTCTGCAATTTCAGACAAAAATTTCTGTGAATTTTTTGTATTTTTTTGAATTAATGTGAAAATCTGATTAATCTGGAAAATATCCTTACAATGAACAATCTGTAAAACTTCATTCATTGCAATTGGGGACAATTCTATGATTGCATTTTCAAGCTCATTTTTATAATCAGCATATTTTTTATCGTTAAGCTTGTTATACAAAATCGTAAAAGAACCATTATTTCCAATCACGCCCAAAGTACTAATAACAGCACGGAAGGTTTCTGGATTGACGTTTTGTACATTATTTTCCTGCACATAATTATTCAAAAGAGTTGTAAATCTTGAAGTAGAAATAAAGCTGTTAAGGCGTTCGACTTTAGAAAGCACTCCAATCTGCACAGTGCTGCTCTCACTGAAAATATTAAATATTTCTATAAGCTGAAACAAAAGCTCCTGTTTTTCCATCTCATACAACGAATTGATGTATTCATTATTTATAGAAAGAATAGTAGCCAGGGCAAAGCCATCAAAATCTCTGTCAGAAACAAGATAATCTTTGTTATCAAGAATAAAGTTCAGGGACTGCATTGTAAGCCATAAAGCTTCTGAACCGGAAGCTTCCCGCACGGCATTAGTTTTATCGGTAATGTTTCCTTTTATAAACTTTTTCTGCAAGCTCTGTGAAAAAACAGGAGAAAAAACTGTAATAAAAAGCAACACAAATATTATTTTCTTCATCTTAATCACCTGCTATTTATTGTCATTAAAATCATCAAGATTCGTTCTCTGATTAAAGGTTACGTTATGCATATCTTCTACAGGATTTGAAGTATCAGGAGCCACTGAATCTAAATCCGCCCCACTCTGGTTTGAACCCTTTATTACAACCGGCAGTTCATCTGCATCAAGGTCTGCAGAACTTTTGTTTTCTTTTTTCACTTCAGCCGCTTTAGAAGAATCAGCTTTCTTTTCATCAGAAACACTGTTTGGAACTTCAGGAGCATCACTTATTGTATCCTCGTCAATTTCAGTTCCGCTATCATCCCCTTTATCCTCATCCGTCATCTGAATAGCTTCCATAACTTCCTTTTCTTCTGATGGAAGCATGTTATAAACAAAACCAAGCACTTCATTTTTCATAGCCGGCTCAATCTTAAGACATTCAAAATGCAGAAGCGATTCATTTATTTCGCTGTTATATTCAACAGTGCGGATAATACCAAGCATGATTACAAGCTTATTCTTTATGTTGAACTGAAGCTTAATCTGAATATTCGGCTGACCTTTTCCTGCAATGTGAACCAGTGCACCAGATTCCGAAATATCTTCGATAATACACTTATAGCCTTCCTGAGTTTCTACCGAGCTGTTATTTGCAGTTGCAGCTGTAACAACATAAAGGCTTGCTGGAATATTACACTTTGCCCTGACAGCTTTTCGCTTCTGGCTGCGTGTAAGATTGTTTGAATGCTGGATAGAAATTGATGATTCGCCAAGGAAAAGTCCGTGATTTACAACCCTTGTGTCAAAAACATAACGTGCATCGCCTTTTCGCCACAAATAAACGCTTAAAACCTTTCCAACCCACTGTTCGGCAGTAATAGGAATCATATTGTTTTTTCGAGGTACCGAAATTATTATTTCCTTACCATTGTTCAAAATCTTTGAAGTAAAAACACCTTCTCCAGGAAGAATAATTCTTAATCTCTGGCCCTTATCAAGATAAAGTGTTGATTCAAGACCTTTCTTTTCGTCAGTTTCGTTCTGAAGCTTTGTGCGGTAATCAAAAAGTTTTGTAATAAGTGCCTGCATTTTAGGGTCATTATCTGCACCGGTTTTGGCAGCCTGAGATGTAATGTGAGCCATACATTTAGTAAGGGCCGGCATAGACCAGAAAAGAGCTGTTGGCTGCTCAAGCTCACACATCTGTGAAAGCTTCCATAACAAATTGAGATCTGAATAACTGAACTTAGAATCCAAGCCTGTAATGTAAAAATCAATTTTTTGCCTTGATACAGAATAGATTCCGCCAAGAATACAAAGAACAGCAATAACTACTACAATACCAACAAGAATGTACACAATGACCTCTTTTTTAAAATGCAATACAATTATCCAATTTTCCGATAATCTTTTAATTTAAACAATTATTCAATATAATATAATATCACAATTCTAATGAAATTACATTCTTTTCTATATGAAATATTGATTTTTTCTCTTATTTTTGCGTTTTGCGTGCTTCCTCCGTGCTTTATTATGCCATCTGAAGACGCTTTTATCTTTTCCGAGCCGGTTTTTCCGTGGAAAGCACTGTGTCTGTTCGTGTTTACAGTGATTTTTTACATTTTAATCCTTCAAAAACGAATCCAGTTTTCGTATTACACTCTTATTTCGTTTGCTTTCTGCTTCAGTCTTCTGTTTTTTAATTCGCTGATAATGAAAGCAATCTCTATTCTTGTACAGAATAATTCTGATGGTGGAAATACAGAGATTGTAAAACCGCAAAATGCAGTCCAGTGGCTGTTTATAATCCTTAATTTTTTCTTTGCTTCTGCGTATGAAGAAGTGATTTACCGTGCTTATTTCCCAGATGCGCTCATTTCTCTTTTAAAAAGAATACATAAAGTGCAGGAAAACAAAGTGCTGCGTATAATTCTGGTGATTTCAGCCGAAATTATTGCACTTTCAGCCTTTTCGTTTGCGCATTTTTACCTTGGAGTGCTTTCTGTTATAAATGCTGCTGTTGCGCACATAATTTTAAGGCTTTTTTACAGAAGAAGGCAGGATATTATTGCAGTCTGGGCCGCTCACTTTTTCTACAACATTATTTCCTTAATTTTGTTGTAAGTCCACAGGCTGATTTTTGACCTCACCGTTATACTGCCGGCTTTTTCAAAACCAATTCCGCCGCTATGTTCAACTTCCACATTATATTCAGAATCCTTTGCTGTCTGGTAAATACGTATGATAATCTGGCTTGTATCTCCCTTTTCAAGCTTAATTGTCATCTGCGGCGTGTTAAAGCTATCGTATTCAATCAGTCCACCATGCCTCAGCTCAAGCAGCTTGGAAGTTTTTTCTGTAAAATCTTCTGTTTTTGTAGTAAGTATTGAAGTTTTCCCTTCAAAATCAACTTTTATCCGCTGAATATCCCTGTATGAAAGTTTTTTTTGAATTGCCTTTGAAACAATATACGGGTCGTACCAGATCTGCGGTGAAGTTGAAAGATATTTATCAAGAGAAGAATCAATTTCGTAAACGGTTGCAGCCTTTCCAGTCATAAAAAAGCGTGAAGTACCGGAAAAATCGTGATTTCCAAAAATAAGCTCGTAAAAGTTACCGCTTCCCGTACCGGCACTGCTTCCCTGCGGCTCGTCAAAATAATACCTTAAAACAAGCTCGGAACCATCAGTAAGGCCGAAAGAATCAAGCTTTTGTTTTTCCCCACCCGTTCCGTTTGCTTTCCCTGATATTTTGTACGCAGTTCTTGTTTTTGAAAGCTCCTTCAAAAAGTCGTCCACCCGTTTTTCTTCCACAGGAATACTGCCCGAAGCATCATTTAAAAACCATATTCCGTTTTTCTTAATAATCTGAACAGCCTTGCCACCCTGCGAAATATCAAGCTCGTTTATAACAGGCAGATACTTTGTATTAAGAAGCGTTGTATTTATAGCTTTGCGCTTATCGGTAGTTTTAAAAAAAGAAACTATATAAGTAACCAGGAGAATAAAAATGATGACGGAAGATGCAATCAGCTTTTTTTTCATTTTCTGTTCTCCGGAGCTTTGATACAGGCTGTAACAGTGTTTACCGACTTGCGCAAGTTTAGGCCTCTGAGTACCTTTATTAAGATTCCGCATATTATGACAAGCAGCGGAACAAGCAGGAAAAGGACTAAAAGTGAACGGCTGCTTGTAGTGATAAAGGTTTGTGTATCGCTGATTTTATAAAGGGATGTGTCTTTTAAGCTTCTTCCCTGTAAGCCGGCAAGCTCTTCTTCGCCGTTAAGCTTTAAAAGTGTATTTGTCATAAAATTAAAGTTTCTGTAGTCGCCAGTTTCGCCACCGTTATACCCAATCATAAGTGAATTAACAAAATACTGGTCTGGAATAACAATAACACTCGAACTTTCACTGGAAGCCAGATTGTAAAGTCCCGTCAAATGCCCCGTAATTTCTGCTCCCAAAATCTGAGTATGTTTTTCCTTACCGGAAATGTCAGCACTTTCCAGAAGCATAGGATTAGTTTCTATAAGCCTTTCCGGGCTGGACCTGTCTGTTTCATAAGAATATGCAGCCGGCGAAGAAACAAGATACGGCACCACGTTTATTCCAGTCTGCGAATCATCAGATGAATAGTTTGAAGTTTCTGTAATCTCAAGTGGTGTTGCCCAGAATACAGTCATTCCCGATTTACAGTTTTCCTGTGGTAAAAGGTTTATCCAGAGCGGATAATTTATGATTTTTGTGTATTCATCTTCATCTGCACTGTACATTGTGATTCTTGAACACGAAATATCACCCGCAAATTCCGGCAGGAATCTTATTCCCCAGTTTTCAAGCATTTCTACAACATTTGTTTTTTTATTTTCCGTGATTGACCAGTCTGTTTCTATGTTTGCACTGTACGGACTTACTGCAAAAAAAGCGTTTCCCTTTTGCGACAGAATGTAATTTTCAATAGCAATTGCGCAATCAATATTTATATGACTGTCCCCAATTACAAAAAGCACACCGCTAGTTTCTTCCAGCTCCTGTGCAAAAGCGTCATCATCAACATCTAAAACATTGCAGTAAAAGCCCTGTGAGTTCAACCACGGAACAACATAGTTATAATCATCATACAAAGAAAGACCGTTTCCGCACACAATATTCGCAATAAAAGGCTTACCGCTTAAAAGCTGCTTTATTTTACAATCCAGCTCAAACTCAAGAGTTTCTGCCGAAATCATAAACGGAATTGCGGCTGTCTGTCCCTTGCCTTCCAGAATTATTGCAGAATAAACGTTTACATATTCAGTTGTGTTTCTGCCTGCTGTTCTAAGCTGCTGCCCCGTAATACCAAGACTTTCAAGATTTGTTATAAGGCTTTCATCAAGTGTTGGGTCTTTTACGATAAGCGAAATATTTTTATTTTCAGAACAATACGCCTGCAGAAAATCATTTACATCCCTAACCTGCGGATAAAGCTTTGAAAGCTCGGCAGAACGGCAGAACGTAATTTTTATGTTTTCATCAACCTTATCAAGAAGCTTTTGTGTATATTCTGAAAGCGTATAAAGCTTGTTTTTGGAAAAATCAAACCGATGGTAATATTTCTGTCCATTAAGCATAACAAGAACTGCAATAACGGCAAGAGCACCTTTATAAAGCTTTTCCTGAATTGAAAACTGCTTACCATCTTTTATTTCACTCAAAAACACTGTCGCAAGAAAAAAAAGTGAACTAATACCTGCAAAATACAGTAAATCGCGGGTATCAATTATTCCTTTGCCAGCCGAATTAAAATGCCATGCAAAGCTTATTTTTTTAAGAAGATTTGTAAAAAAGCTCCCGAATGAAATATAAACTGCAAGAAGATGTGCGCTGTTTATGATTATGAGGATTACAGCAGAAACTATAAGAGCCGCAATCCTGGAGCTTATTAATTCCTGAATAAAAATACATGCCGAAATAACTGTTATTCCGTAAAAAACAAGGCAGATTATTCCCGCTGCAAATTGTCCGAAATCAACATCGCAAAAAAAGTTTACTGCAATTGCAGAAGGTAAAAGCAGAATTAAAATTGCACAATACTGAATAAGTACAGAAATCAAATCAGCAAAAGCACGCGCTATTCTTGAAACCGGCACAAAGCTGTTGTAAACAGACTCGCTTTTCTTAAAACAGAGGGATGGAATAACAAGTATGCTTACATAAGGCACGGAAGAAAAAAGCAGCAGCAAGTCTGATGTACCTGTAGAAAAAAACTGATTCTTTATAAAAAAATTAAAATTGATGTAGGTGCAGAACAGAACTGCCAGAATATAAAACAGCGGATGAGAAAAAGACAGAAGCAGCTGATACTTTAAATAAGCACTAAATGATTTTTGAACCGGTGTTTTATTTTTCATTTTCCGCTTCTCCATCATTTATGATTTTGAAAAACGCCTGTTCAAGTGTTTCCGTATTTTTTTCTTTTGTAATTGACTGTTCTGTTCCCGCTATTGCAATTCTGCCTTTATTTATTATGAATATTTCATCACAAAGGGAATCAACTTCCTGCAGAATGTGGGTGGACATAAGGATAGCACAGCTTTTTGAAACACTGCTTATCATCTGGCGCATCTGCATAATCTGTGCCGGGTCAAGACCGTTAATTGCTTCATCAAGAATAAGGTTTGCAGGTTTATGAATTATTGCCTGTGCAAAAGAAAGGCGCTGGGCATAACCTTTAGAAAGCTTTTTTATTTTCTTTTCAAGCACATCCTGTAAAGAGCATTTTTCAACTACTTCGGTAATTGAATCAGTAAGAACTGTTCCGTGTAAACCATGAAGCTCTCCTGCATACTGCAAAAACTCCAGAACCTTCATTTCCGGCGGTAAAACAGAAAGCTCCGGTACATAACCAACATAGTTCATTGCAAGTTCAGGCTTTTCTGCAACATTTATGCTGTTTCCGTCATTATCAGAAAGTATGATTTCCCCACTACTCGGATAATGAAAACCGCAAATTGCCTTCATAATTGTGGTTTTTCCTGAGCCATTTGGTCCAATTAAAGCAGTAATTTTCCCCGGCACGATTTTCATTGAAATATCCTTTACCGAAAAACTGCTTTTTTTATGAGAAAATGATGAATAATCCTTGCAGAAGTTTCTTATTTCAATCATCGTAAGGAATCTCAATATGCATTCTGTCTCTTGAAAGCTCTGCCTTTGGCCACACTTCACGAGCCTGGTCCAGAAGGATTTGAAGATCCTTGTCGTTGTAGCGCGGACTGTAGTGAATCATATACATTCGTTTTACATCGGCTTCCTTTGCAATTGTAGCAGCCTGCCAGGCAACCATATGCTTTTTTTCTTTTGCCTGATCAATAAGCTCGTTTTCAAACATACATTCGCATATAAGCAAATCCGAACCGCGCACTTCATCAATAATAGAAGGCTTGTAGAGGGTGTCTGTAACAAAGCTGAACTTGCGGCCACTTCTTTTAGGACCAAGAACCTGTTCCGGCTTTACAATAGTTCCGTCTTCTGCAGTTACTTCAAAACCAGACTGCAGCTGAGCCCAAAGAGGACCACGCGGAACCTTTAATTCCATTGCTTTTTGGGGATTAAACTCTCCGGGGCGGTCAAGCTCTTCGAGTGTATAGCCTACGCAGGTTTTGGTATGGTCAAGCGGAAAAGCGCGGATGTAATAATCCTTACCTGAATGAACAACGCACGGAGCTGTAATTTCCTTTACCACAATCGGATAATTTATGTACATATCAAGCACTTTACGACTGGTTTCTATATATTCCTTGATTTTCGGCGGACCATAAATGTAAAGCGGTTCGGTACGTTCTACCTGGGCAGAAAGCATAAGGATTCCAGGCAGTCCTGTTACGTGGTCTGCGTGAGTATGCGAAACAAATATTGCATCGATTTTTTTCCATTTAAGATTCAGCCGTCTGAGCGAAACCTGTGTGCCTTCTCCACCGTCAAAAAGGAATAAATCACCGTCACGGCGCAATAAAACTGATGTAAGGTGACGGTAAGGGAGCGGCATCATTCCACCGCAACCTAAAACAAAGGCTTCCATATTCATGGGTAAGTATAATACAGGAAAATTAAAAAAAAATGAATAGATTTATAATGCATAATTTAGAATGCATAATGCATAATGAAGAAAAATGAAGAATTTAGTGAGAGCGGGATAATCTTGTTATGTACTTATTATACCAGATAAGGTTAACAACAAACGTAAGTATCCAGCTGATTGGGTATGAGAGGAAGATTGTAACCGGAATGTGGAATTGTGGGAGCTGGAAAACTGTAGCCAGCCAGATTATGCGGAAAATGCAGGCACCGAGCAGAGAGGATATTACTGGCATGAGGGAGTGGCCGATTCCGCGGATTGAGTTGGCAAGGCCGTCCATCATTCCGCAAAGATAGTAGGTTGTAAAAATAATTTTAAGCCTTCCCATTCCGCAGGCAATTACATCTTCGCTCTTTGAGTAAATACCAAGCAGACCATGACCAAATAGCAGGAAGATGGCTCCCATTACTGCTCCAATCACAATAATCGAAAGCTGTGAAATCCATACAACTTTTTTAATGCGGTCCGGCTTTTTGGCTCCCATATTTTGAGAACAGAAGGTCAAGGCTCCCTGAGAAAAACCGTTCATGGAAGTATAGATAAAGCCTTCCAGATTACAAGCTGCGGCGTTTCCGGCAATCAGGCTTGCTCCAAAGGAGTTTACAGAGGATTGAATTATTACGTTGGAGAAAGAAAACATAATTCCCTGGAAGCCGGCTGGTAATCCAATCTTAACTATGCGTGCAAAAATGTGGGAATCAAGCTTAAGGCAGCGGAAATCCAGATGGAAATCATCAGTTTCTCTAATAAGGATGATGATTACAAGTATTGCAGAAATACACTGTGAAATGACGGTTGCCCAGCCTACTCCTGCTACGTCAAGATTAAAACAGATTACAAAAATAAGATTGAGGATAACGTTGATAATGCCTGAAACAAAAAGGATAATCAGAGGTCGCTGGGTATCACCCTTAGCACGGAGCAAGGCACTTCCAAAGTTGTAAACCATCGTAGCTGTAATCCCGCCAAAATAAATCCTCAGGTAAATTGCGGCAAGATTCAAAACTTCTGTTGGGGCCTGCATTAAAATCAAGATCGGCTTTGCAAGAAGCACACCTACCGCAGTAAGAATAATTCCGCTTATAACAGAAAGAAGAATTGCCGTGTGAACAGTATCCTGTACGCTTTTATGCTTGCCCGCTCCAAAATAATGAGCCGCAACAACATTCGTACCGATTGAAAGGCCCATAAAAAGATTTATAAGCAGATTGACAAGAGAGCCTGTGGAACCAACAGCCGCAAGAGAATTATCACCTGCAAAACGTCCAACAACAACTACATCTGCCGCATTAAAAAGGAGCTGTAAGAGGCTTGAAAAAATCAGCGGAACCGAAAACTTAAGAAGCTTGGAAAAAATCGGTCCCTCAGTCATGTTTATCTGAGTGTTCTTCATTCAAAATCTTCCAGCATTTCCCTAAAAAAATGATTGTCTATTTTAGCTTCGTTCATCAGCTCGCCGTAAGAATAAAAACGCTTGCCTTCGTATAGCTGACCGAAAAGAATATACTCGCCTTTTTCGTCCTTACCGTAAGTAAGGTTGTAGGTTTTACCCTTGTAGAAAAACTCATGCTCTTTTTTGGCGGAAATCATAAAATATAAATCATTCTTGGTCATAGGGGTATTATAGTGATTTAGAGGAATGTGGGCAAATAAAATACAAGATGATTATTGTGTATTTGTAAGAGTGAAATCAGTTATTTGTATATTTTCAGAATAAACATCCATACTTTTTTTTGCATTTTTTATATCTACTTCTATTTTTACTTTTTGGGGAAAGTGATATAGTTCATCATAAGTTATATCGAAATAATAATGTTTTTTCATACCTATTCTGGACATTTTTTCTTTTTCAATAACTAGATTTTTTATATAATCGAAAACATCTTCCATTGATTCTATTTTTTCTGCATGAGATGAATCTTCATTAGCTGGTGTGCTTACACCTATTCCATTATTAACAGAAACATTAAACATTATATGGAATGGTCGACTATCAAAACAATTATTATCATAAATAAAACTATAATCTGTAAAGTTATTTTCTTTCCAAAGTTGGTATTCTTCTTCAAATGTGCTTTCGTCAAACGTTATCCCAGAATTAAAAAAAACATTACATGAAAATAATAAGAAATGAATAATAAAAAAAAGAGAAAAAAGTAATCTTCTATTTTTCACATTTACTCCCAATTAATGAATATTTGTTATTATTTTTGGATATAAATTATAATATTTTTCTTCACCGATGGAACTTCGTTTTACCATATGATCTTCAACTGCAGCAGTGTCCTTTTTCATATAAAAAATCCCCTGATAATAATATCCATTATGATCACCACACCATCCAATATTACAATGTAAAAACTTACCCCAAAAATCCATTGTTTGATTTGTTTTATCATTTGTAGCAGTAAAATTAAAATTCGACCATCCATCTATTATCCAATCATGCCCCTCTTTTGATTGTAAAATTTCAAACCATAAAAATTTTCTTTTTTTAACTCTTGCCATAGCTTCAATAATAACCGGACATCCATTATCAATAGATGTTTTTACCTTATCATAATCATAATCCGATACCTGATCACAAATAAAATTATATTTATTTATTGCATTTCTTACGTTTTCTATACTAGCTAAAGTCACTTCTGTATCATAATTCACACCTATTTTTTGACTTACCTCGTATAAAAAAGTTTGTAATTGAATTTTACCAATTGAAGATAAATTTTCAATTGAATTACTACACATTATTATATTCCAATCATATTTTTTATCTGTCCAACAAGCATTTTTTAGAACATTCCAATTCTTTACATTATTCCAACAGTTATCATCTACATTAGTTTTTTTATTATTTGTTTTTGAATAATTAAAGGCTAATACTTGTGCCAATGCAACAGTAGTACAGCCTGCCTGATAATCTTGCCCGAAAACATATTGTATAGCAATAAGGTCCATTATCTCCCTTATATATTTCTCTTTGCCCCCATTCGGTTTTTAATATACAACTTCTATTTTCTTCATTATTGTGTACAGAAATATTCGAATATGTACAATATATTCTCTACATAGTCATAAAGGCAACTGCCAAACAGCTGCATAAAATCATCTTCTGGGGTAAATACGCCATTATCTACAACTGCAAGTATATTTCCAATTCTACGGTCAGGACATGTTATGGCAAATCCCTCATTTTCTCCATTTTTAATTGAATACAAATAAAAATCTATATCTGAAAATGATTCAATATTTGCACTTCTGGTATTTTTCTTTTTATCATCAATTGTAGCTGTTTCTTTTGATATTAAAGAAATCTTTATATCGCTGTTTTCAGCCGCTCTTGAATCATCTTCCTGTTCAGATTGTAAAAAAATGAGAAGATTCTTTTCCATATCGTTTATAGTTGCAACGTAATTACCACATAATGCAAATTTTTCCAGTTCCATTTTACGTTCAGAATATGAAGGTGACTCATTTTTTGTAGTTGTTTTATTACTTAAATTTACAGAATCATTTTTGCAGCTTGAAAATCCAATAAGAAAGGAACCTATAAAAACTAATAAATTACTTTTAAATTTCTCATACTCTTTTACTCCTTAAACTATTTTAAATAATTATATTACGTAAATTTATGATTTGTCAAAAAATAAATAACAATATTTTCTAATTAAAAAAACACTTTATCGTATTTTTCAAAACTTATAACAACACTTTTATCATCTTCACACAAAACTATAATACTTGTTCAATAGATAAAATATAGAAAAAACTGTAAAATATCCTTATGAGTAAAATACAGGATGTTTCAAAAAAGATTATACAGGCAACCGGAGAGGTTTTTAAGGGAAAGCAGGAAATTGTAGAGATGATTCTGGCTTCGGTTTTTGCGGGCGGACATGTACTTTTGGAAGATGTGCCGGGAACTGGAAAAACAGTTTTGGCAAAATCGATTGCAAAGGCTATGGGGCTTGATTTTTCGAGGATTCAGTGTACGCCGGACTTAATGCCTTCGGATGTTACAGGAAGCTCCGTATGGATTCCTTCTACGCAACAGTTTGAGTTCAGGGCCGGACCTGTTTTATCGCAGATTGTGCTTGTTGATGAATTAAACCGTGCCACTCCAAGAACACAGTCTGCACTTCTTGAGGCTATGGCAGAAAATCAGGTGAGCGTTGACGGAAAAATCCATAAAATTGAAAAACCATTTTTTGTAATCGCAACAGAAAATCCTGTTGAATCTGAAGGAACTTTCCCGTTACCTGAAGCACAGAAGGACCGATTTATGCTTACCCTATCTGTAGGCTACCCAAACGAGCTTGAAGAAGCTCAGATTATAACCGCCCAGAGAAGTACTGTTCACCCGGTTGAAAATATTCAAGCCGTTACCACAAAGGACGAAATCCTTGAATGTATGGAAGAAGCTGTTTCCATTTATATTGATGAAGCGGTTGTTGTTTACCTTTTGAATATTGTTTCCAAAACAAGAAATGATTCAAGGATTCTTGCAGGAGTTTCGCCGCGAGGTTCTATTGCTTTATATAAGGCGGCACAGGCTTTCGCCGCCATTCAAGGTAGGGATTATGTAACGCCGGAAGACATTAAGCTTTTGGCTTTACCGGTATTCCGTAAAAGATTGATTTTGCGCGGCGAAAGTCTTGTTAAAGGTTATTCGACTGACGGTATTATAAAGGAGCTGGTGAACCAGGTGCCGGTTCCGTCGTTTAAGGCGCACGTATAACAGGCTTTCCGAATGATTAAGTCCTCGCTTGCCGTAAAAGTAATTCCAATTCTCAGTCTTGCTCTTTATCTTACTGTACCCTACAAGCTTGTACAGATAATCTGTTTTGCTGTGCTTTTAACAGAATTGCTCTGCTTTCTGTATGCGCTTATCCTTTCTAAAAAAATACAGATTGAGCGCAACCTTTCAACAATGAGGCTTCACAGCGGCGAACAGGCGGAAATCACTTTTTCAATCATAAACTATTCCATGCTTCCTGTTTTTGTGTGCTATGTTTATGATGATATTTCATTTATCTATGTTTATGATAACGGCAACAGAAAGCTGATTCTGCTCCGTCCAAAAGAAATTAAGAAAATCTCCTACCGCATACACGTTCAACAGCGCGGTGAGTTTTATGCAGGTCCTGTAAACCTTAAGTTTTCAGATCCGCTTAATCTTTTTTCCGTTACAAATGAAATTGATTCAAGAATGAAAATCTTTGTGCGTCCTGCAAAAATCACTTTAACTGCAGATCCGCTTCCGGGGCTTCCACAGGGCAACATCAGCATAAAAAACATCTGTTATGAAGATGTAACTATGCGCCGTTCTTTAAGGGAATACCGCAACGGAGACGAGCTTAAACGAATAAACTGGCGGGCAAGTGCAAAATATGGTTCACTTTTTACAAATGAGTATCAGGATACTTTTGATGTCCCATTTTTTGTTTTTGTAAATCTTGCAGAAGAAGATTACCGCTTTGACCGCAGGCCCCTTTTAATAGAAAGAGCACTTGAACTGGCTGCCCACATTGTAGAACGTGCTGCAGTTTTACGTCAGAGATGTGGCTTTGCGGCTTATGGAACAGGTTTTCCTTATTTAAAACCAGCCAACAATCAGATTGAGCTTATTCTAGATATCATCTCAACAATAGGAACAGAAAAAGGAAAGCTCGATTATAATCCCGAAGAAAAGTTCAAGAGTCAGCTCCCATTTGGAACGCAGCTTTTTGTTATCGGCCCAAAAGAAGTAGATTTTTACAACGACAAAGCCGCCGCAGAAAGAACAGATATGAGTACCGAAAATCTTGGAATTACGAGGTCTATATGGAAGTAAAGTTTTCTAACGTGTTTTTTGAACGTTCAATGATTTTTACCTCTGTAACTTCCCTGCTCTTTACCGCAATTTCTATCATTACAAACCTTACTTATAGATCACACCCTGTTTTCAACGAGTTTGCCCTCATTTTATATATTGCTACAGCTGTTTTAAGCCTTATCTTTTTCCTAATTTTTAATTACTTTTTCGATTCAAAATCAAAATCTGCAAATATACTAAGGCTTTTTATTTTCAGCATGCTTTTTGTCGGCGTTGGATGTGTTCTTTTACGCGGTTTTGTAAATCCTGCTTTACTTATCATCCTTTCAATGGCAGCTTTTTTCCTTTACACAATAGTTTTCCCGCCTTTTTACCTGTACTGTGATTTTGAAGCCCAATGCGAAGGTAAATCTGGAGAACGTATTGCTAAGGATTTATACAAAGACAAGTTTATTGGCGAAGATTTTTTGCAGAGGCAGAAATCTTCCACCTTTGTTTTTTTAATTATTCAAGTTTTTGTAATCTGTCTTTTAAGTGCGCTGCCTTTTATCACTTATCAGAAAACTATTTTTACCTATCTTTTTGCCCTTTTGTTTTTTATCAGCTCTACCTTTATTCTTCACCTGCTTTCAATTTATAAAAAGGAAGTTTACTACGCCTTTATGGGTTTTGAAGCTCAATGGAATCATCGTGGCAATATTTTAAGGTTTTCGGTGATGATGATTACGGCTGGTCTTATTTTTGGTGCAGTTCTTTCTTCAAATAAGGCACTTGTTAAACTCAACCTTATGCAAAGAGATTTTGTTTACGTTGAAAAAAGGCCTCCAAAACAGCCTCAGCATATAGAAATCCCAGAAGCTCCACCAGCAGAAACTCTCGATTTGGAAAATATGTTTGGCGAATACAAGCCCATTGTCAACCTTGAAGTTTTATTTGTCATTCTTGAGATTCTTGGTGTAGCCCTTATTGTTTTTGGCCTTCTGCTCTTTCTTGCAAGACCTTTTGTTTCGGGCAGTTTTTTTGAATATATGCGGCAGCGGCGCATTAAAGATTTTTTCCGTGAGTTCATTACAAACTTCCGCGAAATGATGAGGGATATTTTCCACCGCGGTAAGAAAAAAGAAGCTTACGTTAAAACCGATTCTGAAATGCTCAAAAAATCAATCGAAGCATTTTTAAAATCTGCAAAAAAATCAAAGGAAAAAAAGGCAGAGCTTGACCGGCTTACAACTCTATTTATGAAGGTGATTGACTGGGGCGAACGCCATGCCGTACCATATTCGCAGAATCTTGCACCTATGGAATATACCGTGATGCTTGCAGATTACCTAAGGTTTAATGTTGAAACTGCAAATGTTGATACTGTTCTGCTTACAGGGCGGCTTTTCGAAAAATCGCTTTACTCCGATTCTCTTCTTACTCAATCTGAAGAAAATGAATACAAGGCAGCGGTCTCGGTTATTATCAGCATGGAATAAATACCTGGAATAAATTATGAACATAGTTTTTTACAGCAATAATTCAAATTATTTTGACAGCGAAACCTTCTTAATCAATACACTTCCATCCTGGCGGGAGCAGTTTGAAGAGCTGCAGAAAAATCATCCAGAACATACGTTTTATGCAGTAACACAAAAGCCGGGGATGTTTCTTACTACTTCTGATACCCCTGCGCACGAAAATGTTATTTTATATCAAACCGATAACACCGAAGAAATTGTTTCCATCATTAAAAAGCTTAATCCGGATTTAGCAATTGCACTTTCGTTCTGGACTGTTCCCTACGACTGGCTTCCTGTTAAAGATTCCTTAATTTGCGAACGTCTCAGGGAGCTTGGAATAAAGGTGATTTGTCATCCGCTGGAAACTACAATGCTCTGCTTTAACAAACAGGAAACTCACGCCTTTTTAGAAAAATACAATATAAACTGTGCAAAAGCTCTTTTTGTTAATCATGATTTGTATTTTTCGGCAGACAGCAAAAAGGAAGTTCGCTACAACGTTTACAAAGAAGCGGTGATTAAAAAGCTTGAAAAAATGCGCCTGCCCTTGATTATAAAAGACCCGCTCGGACTCAGTTCTTATGGCATGCAGCTTGTAAACACACTAGGAGAAGCCCGTGCCTACCTTAATTCGCGTAAAAATAACAGCGACCGTATTGTAGAAGAATACATTTGTGGCCAGCAGTTTGGTTGCGAAATCTACCGGGCCGCTAACGGAAATTGTGTGATTTTACCGCCCTTTAAGTTTTCTGTGAATCAGTACGGCATTACAAGTCCAAAACAGAGTGTAAAGTTTGGTCCGCTTTTTAGTGATGAAGATCGAGTTCGCTATAAGCTTGAGGATTTATACAAAATGCTTTCACTGCTTGCCGAAAAGCTTGAATTATGCGGTCCAGCTCAGGTTGATTTAGTTTTTGATGATGAAAAATGGTATGTAATCGAAATAAATCCTCGGCTCAGCGGTATGACAACTGCATATTGGTGCGCATACAAAGAGATATTCGGGTCAAGCCCGAATATGACAGTTAGTCTTAATTTTTATGATTTCATTTTGTTTATGTTATCAATCATTCCCGAACAAACAACACATGTCATTTCCGTGCTTGACACGGAAATCCCTAACTACACACTCAACGTAAAGTTCCCCATCATTCCAGAAGAAAAACTCCAGCAACTTTACCGTATTCCCGGAGTTTCCTTCCTCTGCCAGACCGAAGACAAAGCCGCCCGCCAGGAACGCGAAACCGGCTACTGCGAAGCAATCATCACCGGCAAAACAAAAAATGCCCTTCTTGAAACACTGACAAATATAGAATCATCCTTACCCGATATTATCGAACCTCAGTTCTTTGAAACCGCCCGAAAAATGATTGAAAAATGATAAATCTTTATCACAATGTCTAAAAAAGTATTGTCATTGTCGGGCTTGCCCCGACAATCTTTATCTTCCGCGAACCTTTTTCATCACTTTTTTGAACCAGAAGGCACGTAAAGTTTCGGCAATGTTGTACAAACTGTAAGCAAGAGCTTTTAAGCGAACATCGTAGCTGCCAGGCCGATGGATAATTCTACCGCCAAAGTTGCTTTTGAACATATAAAGGCCGTGCATAGGGTGATTTTCGTCCTCTCCCTCAGGTGGCATACCATACATATCGTAAAACTTGCTGCCATAAGCTTTGGCATCTTTTATTGCAGTCCACTGAAGAAGATGATTCGGCATCAGGTTTCTTTTATGATTACTGCTGGCTCCATATAGATAAATTGCTTCATCATGGCTAAAAAGAGTCATTATTGCTGCAATTTCTTCACCTTCATGCTCTGCAATATAAAGGCTTACAACTGGAACATCGTTTCCGTTTTCAATTTCTTTTGCAGAAGATTTGATTAAATCCTCGTAATATGATTTTGCATGGCTTGAATTACCGTCACGGGCATTAGTTTCTTTTGTTAATTCATAAAATTTGTCTATTTTTTCAGACAAATTAATATCATTTCCCAAATAACGGTGAACAACAACACCTTTTTTCTCGCTCAAACGAATGTTATAACGCCACTTAGAGTGCATCCTAGCAAGTATTTCATCTTCACCAACAGTTAAATCAACAAGTGTTGTATCCGGCGGCTGAATATCAACCTTATTCTTACGTATTTTCAGCCCGTCTGCAAAGGCAACAGTCTTCATTCCAACATTGAACAAATCCCTCTCTTCTATTGATTCAAAATCAATATAAGGATCAAAGCGGATTGCAATTGTGTTTGTTGGAAGCTGAGCTTTTAAGGCTTTGGCAATATCAGATACAAGATTAGCAAACTCAATAGTCTGTTCATCAGCCGTCAGCTCAGAAAACGGCAGCTTTGGAAAAAGCGGAATATAAGCAATTGAAAAAAGATTATGTGCAAAGCTTCTGGTTAAAACCGAAACTTCCTGACTGCAGAACTCTGAAGATAAATCATCATTATCATTTTTTTTAGAAAAGCTTATTTCAAGTGAAAAACGTTTGTATTTCCAGCCGTGACGTGACTTAAACTCACACCAGAAGGGAGTCTGCAAAAAAGTGCCGTCGTTAGTGTGAGTCGTTGTGGTTATTTCGTTTACTTTTATGTCGAACATGACGCTATTGTTTAGTGAATATCAGAATTAACAGCTTTTTCAGCCTTAATTTCTTTGCCATCAGCCAGAAGCTTTTTGCCTGCTATCTGAACAAAACCGTCTTTTGACGCAATCTGAACACTAAAGAAATCATCAATAGTGATTACATCCTTTTTTGCAGCAGCCGGATCTGCCCCTTCAAGCACAACCTTTGTTCCAGGTTTAGCCCAGCCTGCATCAAGAACTTCAACACAATCCTTTCCTTCTGCATTCTTATAATCACCGGCAAGCAGCATACCGCGGCTTTCAATTCCACGCATTGTTCTAGGCGCAAGATTAGCCGCAATAATAACATTTTTGCCCAAAAGCTCATCTTCTCTAAGATACTTTCTCAAGCCAGACTGAATTGTACGAGGAGTTCCACTTCCGTCATCAAGAGTTTCTATATAAAGCTTATCGCCTTCCGGGTTCGGCTTAACATCTGTAATTTTTGCTACGACAAGTTCTATTGTAGAATTAAAGAAATCTGCCTGTTTTTCAACAGGAAGAGCTTCAGGTTCTTTTGCCTTAGCCTTTTCTTTCTGAGTTTTTGCAGCAGCTTTTTCTTCATCCTTTTTCTGCTTACCACTGAACTTTTCGCGGAAGGCAAGCATTGTTTTCTGATCAAGAGGCTTAAAGTAAACTTCAGTTGGTCCAACTTTTTCAAGACCTTCTGTTACGCCAAGATCAGCCCAGGTATAACCAGGTTTTGTATCTGTACCAACCTTGCTTTCCTGAATTGCCTTGCCAAAGTAAGACATAATCACCTGAGTGTACTGTGGCATATAAGGATTCATCATAATCATTAAATCCTTAACAGCATAACAAAGGTTATGAATAAGACTTGCAGCAGCGGCAGGATCAGAAACGCGGGTTTTCCAAGGTTCAGCAGCCTGGAACTTTTTGTTGCACATATCGGCAATCGCAAACATTTCGTGGAAGGCTTCCTTAAGGTCTGCCCATTCCAAAAGCTCTGTGATTTTAGCCTCACGTGCCTTAATTTCTGTCCACAGCTCCTGGTCAACTGGAGCATCAGGAATAATTCCATCATAATATTTATTTACAAAAAGCAGGGTTCTGTTTACAAGGTTTCCAAGATTACCAATGAGCTCTGAGTTCAACTTTTCCATAAAATCTTTCCAGGTGAACTGGAAGTCCTGTTTTTCTGGGCGATTATAGAAAATATAAAAACGCCATGCATCGGCAGGGATTCCGCTTTCAATTGCATCTGTACCAAAAACACCTACTCCGCGACTCTTAGAAAACTTTCCATCCTCATAATTCATATATTCAGTAGAAGACATGTGATAAAGCTTTGTCCAGTTATGAGGTGAAGCAAGCATTGTACAAGGGAAAATTACAGTGTGGAAAGGAATATTGTCCTTACCAATAAACTGGAATAAATCTACAGGTGGCTTTCCCTTTGCTTCTTCAGATTCTTCAGGAATCCACCAGGATTTCCAGTCAAAACCACCGCGTCCAGATTTAATCAGCTCATCTGCAAGCTGCTTTGTAATGGAAATATAACCAATCGGTGCATTAAACCAAACATAGAAAACCTTATTTTCGTAGCCTTCTTTTGGAACAGGAATGCCCCATTTTAAGTCTCTGGTGATTGCTCGCTCATTCAAGCCGTCGCGAATCCAGGCCTTTGTGATATTGAGCGCATTGTCCGACCATTTACCTTCTACGCTTGCAGTAGACATCCATTTTTCAAGCTTATCAGCAAGAGCCGGAAGATTTATATAAAGATGCTTTGTTTCGCGAACTTCCGGAGTTGAACCACAGGTGTGGCATTTTGGATCTTTAAGCTCAATAGGGTCAAGAAGTGAACCACATTCATCGCACTGGTCACCTCTGGCCTTTGTTGAACCACACTTAGGACAAGTTCCATCAACATAGCGGTCTGCAAGGAACATGTTACAGTGAGGACAGAAAAGCTGCTTGTTTACATGCTCTGTGATGTAGCCGGCATTGTCCAAGTCGTTGAACAGGCTCTGAGTGATTTCTGTACACTGAGGATTTGAAGTTCGGCCAAACTTATCAAAGTTGATGTTGAACCATTTATAGATTTTATTATGTTCCTGATAGTAAAAATTGCAGAGGGAACGCGGATCTTTTTTTTCTTCTATTGCCTTTGTTTCGGTTGCAGTACCGTATTCGTCAACTCCGCAAATGTAAAGAGTTTCGTAACCACGATTGCGGCAGAAACGTGCAAAAACATCGCCCGAAAGCGACTGAATTATATTTCCAAGATGCGGAACGTTATTTACATAAGGTAAAGCCGCAGTAATAAGTCTTCTGTTCATATTATCCTCTGAAAAGTTTTGATGAGATATAATATCAATTTTTAACGCTTTTTACAACTTATATTAAACGCCACACAACTTCACAATCTTGTCCAGCTCGGCTTCGGGATTCTTCCACCATTCGGAGCTCCACAGGCGGTAGACTTTCCAGCCACGGGATTCGAGGTATTTTTGGCGGTGGTAGTCACGTTCACGGGTTGAGGTAGAATCTTTGTAAAGGTTGAAATCACATTCAATTCCAAGAACGTAAGCATCATCTTTTTTAATGGCAAAATCTATGCAGTAGCCGCCAATACCAACATTGGCATAAACATCTAGACCGCGCTCTTTAAGCTTGGCAAAAACTTCTTCTTCAAAAGCTGTGTCGTTGCCGTAGAAATCGCTGAGGTGGACGTTTTCTGAAAGGTTATCGAGGATTGTTCTTGTAAGGTCAAGGTTTCCATCGCTTACGGCAAAGCAGTATTCAAGATATTTCTTTAAGTAAGCCGGTCCCTGGTTTTTAAGGCCTGTAACATCAAGCTCTGAAGGCTGAATTGAAGTTACAATGTGAATCTTCTTTTTAGCACGGCTGATTGCAACGTTCAGACGGTTTTCTCCACCTTCATTATTCAGCCAGCCAAAGTTTCTGAAAATCTTGCCCTGCTCGTTCTTTGCAAAACCAACTGAGAAAATGATAATGTCTCTTTCATCACCCTGAACATTTTCTATGTTCTTTACAAAAAGACTCTTGTCTTCTCCATCTTCCTTTCGCACGCGTTCGTTAGCAATTGCTAACTCAAAGTTTTTGTCTTTTGCACACTCTTCGTCAATGCAGTCTTCTACCATGTCGTGCTGATGAGAGTTGAACGTAATTACACCGATAGTTTCATTCTTCTTTCGTTCTGCAAAAATCTTTTTAATGAGCTTAACACAGAATTCGGCTTCTTTGCGGTTAGCGGTATTAATCCACATTCCGTCTTCAATTTTGTGAACTTCGATTGGCGAAGTTTCTGGAGTTGCAACATTAGGAGAAACTAACAGCTTGCCGTCGTAGAATGCGTGATTCGAAAAAGCAATAAGCTCTTCGTACTTTGAACGGTAGTGATACTGAAGCATGACATCCTTGTACTTGTATTTTGCAAGATCAAGCAGACTTGGTTCTTCGAGTGCTTCATTTGTTTCTTCATCTTCTGCAAGTTCATCAGGATTTTCCTCAAAACGACCGGTAAAGAGTTTTGTAGGTCTAAGCTGTTTTGTATCACCAGCAATTACAACTTTGTTTGCGCGGTAGATTGATGGGATACCCTTTTCTACAAACATCTGCGAAGCTTCATCAAAAATTACAATGTCGAAAATACCGTGCTGCAGAGGAATCAGTTCAGAAACAACTTCAGGGGTCATCATCCAGATTTTTATGCTGTCAAAAAGTTCAAGCTTGTATTTTGTAATAAAGCGGCTTACGCTCATTTTTCTTGTAGTTTCCAAAGCACGTTTAATTTCGTTTTGCCGCTTTGACTTTGTAAGGTTTAGCATATACTGAGAAAGCTTGATTTCTGTATTTTTGATTGTGTCTTTTGTTTTTTTGTCGCGCTGGGTGTCTATTCCCTTAACGATATTATCAAAGCTCTTGATTTTTAGTACGGCATCTTTATTTTCTGCTTCAAACTTTGAAATGTGAATATTGAGAATAAAATTTAAAAGCTCTTTGTCTGCTTCGCTCCAGCTGAGGTTTCCAAGACTTTCCTGCAAAAGGATTAGCGACTTAAAGTAAAGGATTTCGTTTTCATTCTTTCCGCCATAAAGCTCTTTAGATTCAAGATAAAGCGGAAGCTGGCTTACGGTTTCAAGCGTTTTCTGCGGCTCCTTAAAGAAGCATTTTATGATTTTACCAGGCTTTTTCTCTGCATAATCCTTGAGTGTATTCTTACACTCTTTTTTTACCTTACGCTTTACTGAGCCTTTTTTAAACACCGAAAGATTTGCAGCTTCATCAAGTTCTGATTTTTTTTCTTCCAGGAAAACATTCAGCTCGGCAACCTGATATTCGGTTAAATCAGTTTTAAAATAATCAATCCATGGTGAAGCCTGGTTTGTTTTAATGTAAAACGCAAGCTTAGAGCATAAATCATCATCAGCAAAACTGTTTCGGGCATTTTCAAGGTCTGCAAAAGTAAGGTCAAAAAGCTTTGGATCTGAACCATTCTGGATTTTCATCAGTGCTTTTACAGAGTTCTGGTCTTTCGGGTCAATTTTGTGGGAGTTTTCGTAAATTACGTAAGGTTCAACACCAAGCTTGTTAGGCATATATAACTTGTCTGCAATAACATTGAGTGCATTTACATCGTTATCGATTTTTGCAGAAACTGTAACAAGCTCACTCGCCCTCTTTGAAGCATCGGCTGCACTGGAAAGCATAGCAGAAACCTGACTGTAAAAATCATCTTTATTTCCAACATCATCAATTAAAAGCGCATAGCGGGAAAGAGTTCCAAGACGGGAATAAACAACATCAATTGCAGTTTTCTTTTCAGAAACCATAAGAACAGTTTTATCCTGCAGGACAAAATGAGAAATAAGACTTGTGATTGTCTGAGACTTTCCTGTTCCCGGAGGGCCTTGAATAACAAGCTGGTCCATTTTGTTGATTGCGTCAATAACCTGCTCCTGAGAGCTGTTCAAACTGTTAATGTATAGAAGATTTTTTTCAGAGATGTCATTCGAAAGTTCTTCTTCATTTTGTTTGCTTTCTTTTTCTCCAAAGTCGGCACTTTCGTTTACAGTAGAAAAAGATGATAAGAGGTCGTTTATCTGCTTTGTGCTCATCTTTTTTTCAAGCAGTTCATCATAATCCTTCTGGATTGTACTGTCGCAAATCTGATACTTTCCGATTACAAGATTTTTTACAACGTTGAGCTCGCCCTTGTTGTATTTTGGAAAATCCTTTTGAGTGTAATTAAAATATTTTATGATTTTGTCAATTTCCGGAGCCTGGATTTCAAGACCGTTTTCTTTATAAAAGTTCAAACAGCCGTTAATTACTTCATCTTCGCTTTTAAAGCTTTCATCCGGGTCTGGATTTGGAAGTGGTTTTCTTACGTTGTTGAACTTGTCGTTTGCAAGAATGAGCGCGTTATTAAAAATCTGGTCGCGGGAAGAATCTCTTGTGAGCGTAATCTGAATGGAAGTTTTTTCGGCTTTTACCGGGAAGAAAAACAAGGGAGCACGAACATCAAAATCACCTTTTAAAAGCTTTCCCATTACAAAAGGATAAGCAATATAAAGATTGTTCTGACCTTTATCGCGCAGGTCTTTGTTAGTTTCTCGTAACAGCTGAACTATTTTTTTATAGGTTGAGGATGCGTTGCCGCGTTTTGTGTTTTCATCATTTGTTGTAGCAGCACCTTTTTCACCAGGCAGTTCATCGTTTCTGATTATGACCTTATTTTTTCTGCCAAACAAAAGATCTAAGATTTCCTGCGTGTTTTCTTCGGCTAAATCGCAGCCTTCTTTTGTTCGAAGGGTTCCGCAATACAAAAGGCGGTTACGTTTATTCAGTGTAATAAGATTTTTTTCCAGCTCCTTTAGAGTTTTTGTGATTTCGGCAGTCATTGGAGCTGCAACATCTTTATCATCAAACTTTGCAACTTCATCCAGAAAAATCAGACCGTATTTATCTATAAAAGTTTTTCCAACTCCATGGATTCCTTCAAAATCTCGCAGCACCCTCGGATGATATTTTGCAATCTCCATCAGAGCCTCATCATTACAGATTACCGGCATTCGGCCAGTAGCATTTTTTTCCTTTAGTTTTAACTTATCCCGTAAAATTACAAGTTTCTGATAAAGCTCTTTTGAATCGGTCATAAAAAAAATCTCCTGCAGCGATATTTGTATAAATATTTTACTATTATACCACACCCACAGGAGATTTTGTAGAAATTATTTATTTATCTACTTTCGCAAAAACCTATTTAATATCCTTGCGCATAATCTTGCCGGAGATTGTTTTTGGAAGACTTTCGGCAAAGGCAACAATTCTAGGGTACTTGTAAGGAGCTGTAGTTTTCTTTACAAAGGTCTGGATATCCTTTACAAGCTCGTCGCTAGGGGTGTAGCCTTTGGCAAGAACGATTGTAGCCTTTACAACCTGTCCACGAACTGGGTCTGGGGCGGCGGTAACGGCACATTCTACAACTGCCGGGTGCTGCATTAGAACGGATTCAACTTCAAAAGTACCAATTCGGTAACCGGAACACTTGATTACATCATCGTTGCGGCCGGTAAACCAGAAATAGCCGTCTTCATCGCGCCAGGCGTTATCACTTGTGTGATAGTAACCGTCATGCATAACAGCTTTTGTACGGGCCTGGTCGCCAAAGTATTCCATGAATAAGCCCGGGAAGTTGCCATTTTTCATATCAACTACAATTTCACCAACTTCACCATCTTCTACCTCGTTACCTTCATCGTCAATTAACGTAACATTGTAATAAGGGGCTGGTTTTCCAAGACTGCCCGGTTTTATGCGCTCGTTGCCGTAATTGAACAGGGAAAGCGTTGTTTCTGTCTGACCAAAGCCTTCGCGGATTTCTTTTCCGGTGATTTCCTTCCATTTATTGAATACTTCTTCACTGAGAGGTTCTCCGGCTGTAGACCAATGTAGACAACTTGAGAAATCATATTGAGTTAAATCTTCCTGAATCAAGAAGCGGTAGATTGTTGGTGGCGCACAGAACGATGTAATGTGATGTTTTTCTATCTGCTTGATAAGATCAATTGGCTTGAACTTATCGTGATAGTCATAAATGAATACAGAACATTCGGCAATCCACTGACCATAAAGCTTACCCCAAACTGCCTTGCCCCAGCCTGTATCTGCTACTGTAAGATGGAGTCCGCCCTTCTGAACCTGCTGCCAGTAGCTTGCGGTAACTATGTGTCCAAGAGGATACAGATAATTGTGGGAAACCAGCTTTGGATGACTTGTTGTACCGGATGTAAAATAAGCAAGAAGTATATCATCATTTTTACTGATGTCTTCGCGCTTAAGAGAACGGAAGTCATTGAGTTCGCTCTCGCCTACATTTTTGCAGCCTTCTGTAAAATCAAGCCAAGTTGGATGAGCAGCTTTAAAGTCTGCACTCATAGGTTGGTCAATTCCAAAAGGTGGAACTGCAACAAGTGTTTTAAGAGAAGGACACTCTTTCTGAGCATCTTCGATATATTTGAAAAGCTCCCGATGGTCAACAGCAACTACAGCCTTAATAAAAGCGGCATTGCAACGGAAAACAATATCTTCTTTTGTGAGCATGTGGGTTGCCGGAATTACGGCAGCACCAATTTTATGCAAGGCAACAATGGAAATCCAAAACTCATAGCGGCGCTGAAGAATAAGCATTACAAAGTCACCACGTTTAATGCCAATACTGCGGAAATATGCAGCCGCACGGTCTGTACGTTCCTTAAGCTCACCAAAGCTCATTACCAACTCTTCATCATTATCATTGCACCAGATAAAGGCTGTGGCATCTGGAGTACGCTGGGCCAGAACATCAACAACATCGTAACCAAAGTTGAAGTTTGCAGGCACCTTTATTTTATAGTTTTCAAAAAAATCTTTATAATCTTTGAACTCAGTTCTTTCTAGAAAATCTTCCAACATATTAAATCCTTATGAAATGTTCGCGATGTGCTTTATTACCGCGGAATATTAAATTATTATTGCCAAAAACTTAGCTTTTTTATTGTTCAGGGCCTGCATGCCGTGCTGCTTTGTTGCATCAAAATAAATGCTGTCGCCTTCTTCGAGTACCATTTCTTTACCGTCAACAACGATTTTCATGGAGCCTTCAATCATATATTCAAACTCGTGGCCCGGATGCGCATTATAGTGAATCTCACGAGTTTCTTCCGGTGTGATTGTAACAATAAAAGGGTCAGCCTTGCGGTTCTGGAAGCCTGCAGCAAGTGCCTGATACTTGTAATCGCTGCGGCGGTCAACAGAAAGTCCTTTATCCTTTTTGGTAAGGCAGTAGGTTTTCATTCGAGGTTCATCACCAGAAATCAAGGTTCCTAAATCAATACCGTATTTTTTTGCCATTGACTGTAAAATGCCAA
>JAEETM010000057.1 GCA_016290335.1 Treponema sp.
CATGAATGTTCTTAAAGAATATGATTTTGATGTGATGAAGATTGATATGAAGTTCCTTTCAAACTTTTCCGGTAATGTGAAGGCCCGTCAGATTTTGAAGAATGTTGTGAATCTTGCAACGGAGCTTGGAATGGACACTCTTACGGAAGGTGTTGAAACGGAAGAAGCAAGAGCCTTCCTGCAGGAAATTGGTTGCAAACGTTTACAGGGTTATCTGTTTGGAAAGCCAATGCCTAGAGAAGAATTGCAGCAGAAAATTAATTGTGGCGAATATGTGCTGGAAGTTGCACGAAAAGTACCGGTGTAAACAATTAGATGAAAAAAGCTGTTTTATTTTTATTTATTTTATTGTTGGGTATTTCGTTTATTTCCTGTAAGCAGAATGCTGGTATAAATCCTGATAATTATTCGTTGTCGGAAAATCTGATGGGCAGTGAGTATGTATTTTTGGGAGAAGCCCAGTGGGATTTTAACTGGGCGTATAGTCCGATTGAAAATGACAAAGATAGCGGTGCATATTGGAGTGGTAAAAAACAATACTTTGCAGGAGCATGGCAATCAAAAGAAGTTGGTGATGATAAATATGAACGTTCTCACTGCTGGTTTATTTTGTTTAACAATGCGCCGTGGTTTAGAGAAATGCTTCGCGAAAAATGGGAACGGATTGGCCCTGATAATTTGACAGAGTTAGTTAATAACGTTGCGACCAATCTTGAACCTGTTCTTGATGAGGCAAACCTCAGCCAGTCTAACACAGATTTTGTTTTAAATAGAATTGGTTATATGGATGAAAATCTGTGGTTAGACTAAGAAGCTGATTTATAAACAATAAGAACTAATTACAGTATTATGAACTTACCACCTAAAGTAAGAGAAATACTTGACATAGGATAGTTTTCTACAGACTGGTAGCTGGTGTTCAAGAGGTTTTCGGCGCGGAGATATAGGGAAAGTTTTTTTATGTTCTGGAACTGAATACTTGCGTTTAAGAGAAAGTACGGGTCAAGATGAGCAAGATTCATATTTGTTTTGTAACGTTTTCCGGTATAGCTGCCATCGATTGAGATGGTGGAAATAATCGGATTGTTAATTGCTGCTAATACGTAGAGGCTTGCAGTGAGGTCGGGAGTCCACATTATTTTTTTGCCATAAGTGAACTTGTTTGTTTTGTCTAACAACTTGGTGTAAAGGTATTCTACGTTTCCTCTGATTTGTAATTTATCGTCAAAAAAGTGTTTATCAAACTCAATGTCTGCGCCAAGATAAAATGCACTGGCTACGTTTTTGGGTGTTGTACCTGACCACTGGATTTTATTTTTGTAATAGTTAGTGTAAACGCAGATGGAGAAGGGAAGCCAGATGTCGTGGGCATTTATTGTAAAGTCGCCACCCCAGCCGTCTTCAGGTTTTAAATCTGGATTACCATGGAAGTTTTCGGCATCCCAGTATAAATCGTCCATTGTAGGGAATTGAACCATGCGGTAGCCGTCTAGCAGAAGATCGATATATTTTGTTTTGAATCGGACTCCGGCTTTTGGAATGAAGGCAAAGTTTTTATTGCAGAACTTAAGTGCTAACGGGAGACTTAAGCCAAAGTGTTCACCTAACTGAAGCTGACTTGTTTCCTTAAAGGTTCCGGTAAATTGATTATGTGTACCGTCGTTTGTTGAATTAAGATGTGTAAAATCCAGAGTGAGGCTTGCGGTTTGAGAATAGTTGTCATATTTATAAAGGTCGATGAAGCCTGCATAACGGGCAGTGTTTATGTCGTGGATGGAGTGTTCAGATGGAGCGGTATATTCACGGTTATCGTAAATCCAGGAAAGGGTGTGCTGCATTTTTAGGTAATCAAAAAGGCTTGGATTAAAAAGAGTGATGGAGAGTGCGTTGTTCAAATCTTTTTGAATACCGTTGTCTGTGGAAAACTCAACATTAGGGACATTCTTGTTGCCGTAATAGAAAATGTCGCTTATTGAAAACGAGTTGCCGTTGCCAAAAAAATGTGTGGCTTTCAGACTGTTCTGTAAATCAAAAACTTCGGAATGCTCGCGTTCAACTCTGGTTGAATCATCTGGAGCAAAATCAAAATAACGTACATTTGGTTTTTTACTGTTTAATTTTTGTGTGTATAAGTATTTATTTGCGGCATATTCGCCTTTGAGTGATTCTTTAATAAAAGTATTCTGATTTTTTCCTATTGGAGTAGTAAACCCAAGGCTTTGGGATATTGTATCGAGTGGCTGCGATGGTGCGAAAAAAGTTTTGAAAAAAGTATCTGAGTAAAACTGTCTTTCAAAAGAATATTTTTTTGTAGTGATGTAGATTGCACCGCCAACTGCTCCTTCATCACTAACACCTTCTGTAAATCCACCTTTAACAACTTCAATCTTTTCTATGTCATTTATGTTAATGATGGAAAAATCGAAAGTACCGTATTGTGCGTTGTTCATACAAACTCCATCAATAATTACACGCACAGTCTCATCGGTAAAGCCACGGATTGAAGGCTTTTGTTCAAGTCCATAGTTACCGTAACTCAAAATCTGGACACCAACAGATTGTAAAAAATCGGTGAGCGATTCTGAATGATATTGTTCAATTTCTTTGGCGGTGTAAACTTTTTTCTGTTCAACTTCAGATTTTTCTTCTTCGATGATGGTTGTGATTGGTGGAAGAATTATGTCGCTGGATTGTGTATCTGAATCACCGGGTACTTGTGCAGTCAAGAGAGAGAGAGAGAGGAATAGAAGAAGGACAGAAAAAAGCTTTTTCATAGAAAGGGATTGTCGGGTCAAATCCGACAATAACAGATTACTGCTTGATATATTCGCCGTAGTAGCCGTAGTAGCCGTTTTCTACTGTGAACTCGGTTTTGGCTTCTTCAAGTGTTTTTGTAGAAGCTTTTCCGCCTTCTTTGTATGCAGTAGCCATTGAACAAGATGCTGATGTTAGGTCTTTATAACTGATGGCAACAAACTCTTCATCAGCTTTTTTAACATAGATATATGATTCTGTAACATCAGCAAGCTCTGCTTCCCAGCCATAACCATAACCACCATCATCATAAGTAACTGTAGTTTTTGTGATAGTGTAACCATCTTTGTATTGGCTCATCCAAGTTCCAAGAAGGGCGTTAATGAAAGTATTTTCCTGTGAAGGTTTCTGAGTGTCATCTCCTGAAGGAGATTTCTGCTGAATTGTATCAGAACCGCTTGGAGCATCTTCTGGTGCATTTTTACAACCTGCGAAGAATGTCCAGGTACATACAAATAAAACCAGCAAGCCTGCCAGCTTTGCGCGAGAAAAAATAGATTTTTTCATAAAAGTCTCCAGATTCCGAAATTGCGCAGAATCTAAAAAAATAGAAGTTCATCACCCACAAGAGCGATGTTACAGGCAATAACCTGTAAGCGTGTACCAAAGTTTCCTGACTCGATAGCCGGTATATTCCAAAAAACCAAATCTTCCCAAGGCTCAACAAAGTTTACCTCAGTGATTGTCACAGGTTCTTCTAGAAACTGTTATTTCAGTTTCTAAAGCTATCATACAGTTGCGCACTCAGCTCTGGCCTTTCACCAGATTCCATTGAAATACACGCCGACAGTATAATATAAAATAAAAGGAAGAACTAGGTATTTTTTATTACTTGTATAGTTTTTCCTTCTTGCTCCTTATATCAGCAAGCTTTGCATGGTTGCGCTCGTTGTTTTCCGGATGTTCCCACTGCTCGTCAATCGAATCAAATAGAGGGTCATAGTTGGCAGCTTCTTCAAATACGGAAGTTTTAAGAGCTACTTCATAATCATAATCTGCAATCTGAGTCTTTTTGCCGTAAACCTTATCATTGAATAAATCAATAAGATACTTCATATCATCTTGGGCAACTGCATGACCATTGTTGTGGAAATAACAGAAAATATGATCACCAAGTCCGAGCCAGTCGTAAATTGTTTCTGCAGCACGGAAGCTAAGCCACATAGAAGGAGCATTTACCCAGTCATCAGTTTGACTAGCTGCACCCATAATTACAAAATAGCGGTCTGGGTCTGCATTAATTGCGGCAAGCATATACTGGTCTAATTCAAAAGCTTCTGGAGTAGAGAAAGAACGGAACTTGTTATTAAACCAGCCCTGTTCACTATCTGCCTGCAGGCTGCCCAAAGGTTCGTTTGCTGTCCATACATAAGATGAGCTGGCATTTACAGAGCTTAAGTCATAGGTCATATCTTCAGAGAAGTAACGGTAAGAAGCCATTCCGCCTGCTCCTGAACATCCTGGTGCTACCATTTTAATTCGGCGCTCGAAGGTTCCTGCAACTGCTGCGGCTTTTCCATAGCGTGAAACTCCAGTAACAATAGAGTTTTCCTTATTAATTCCAAGCTGTTCGGCGGCTCCATCATAAAGAGCATCCAGAATCTTAGACATGCCCCAGCCCCAGGCCATAAGTTCACCAGTCTGGCTGTCTGGATCTGAATTGTCGTAAGGATAAAGCTCGTAGAATAAACCTGTGTGCTTGTTGTCATCTGCAGCTATATCTGTAATACCGCCCAATTCAAAAGTCATGCCGTTCCAGGTAACAGGATTTCCTTTAAAGTAGATAAATGCATATCCGTTAGCTAAGGCTGTCCCCTCTGAAACGCCACTGGAAATACCAAGTACAAAAGGCCAACCCTTTGAGTCTGGCGGTGTTAATGTGGTTGAATCAGGGAGCTGAACTTTAGCAGAAGGCAGAGTTACACTTTTACCATTAGCAGTAACTGTGATGTTGATATACTTAATATTTGCATCACTTTCATCATCTTTAATTTCCCATTCAACATTTTCTCCAGTTCGCCATTTTCCGTACATATTTGTCTGATAGTCATTATAGATTTCTTCTGCACGTTCTGCCCATTCTTCTTTAGTCTGAACAATTCTACCGTCATTAAACTTGTAAGGATTTGGATAAGAGTTTAATTCCCATTTTGCATAAAGAGTAATATCTTCATTTATAGCAGTAGCTTTGTCAAAGGCTTGAGTGCAATCTTCGTCAGTAAACCAGCCCAAGAATTTTCTACCGGCTTTTTTAGGAGTGGCAGGAGAGGCTTTGTCTCCAATTTTGATTTTCAAAGCAGCAAGAACCTGTCCGCCCTGGGTGTCCAAAGTAACAGTTTTTAAAATGCGCCAGTGTGCTTTCAATGTTGTGTCCTCATAAATTTTAGTATTAAAGTCAAAAGGTTTATCTCCAATAAACCAGCCGTCAAAGCCGTAGCCTTCTTTTTTAGGAGCCTTTACTGTAGAAACAGAAGTTCCTTCATAGATTCGCTGAAAGGCAACCTCAGAACCGCCATCGGTATCAAAGGTGATTGTATATAACTTTATATCTGACGGAATGTGGCAGGAAGTTAGTCCAGCCAAACAGCAGAGCAGGGCAAATGTAAATAAAATACTATTTTTTAAAATATATTTTTTCATCAAAATCCTCCATAAGGAAATGTTTATTAATTAAAGTTAAATTCCAAGACATTTGGAATTAGGTGAAGAAAGAGAGGTATTTTGAAAAAAAGATATTTTGATACTTATATTATTACACATAAAGGGCATATTGTATAGAAATATTTACTTAAAAAAGAATAAAAAATAGTTAGTGATTAGGTAAAATCACCTATATTTTTTACCAAAAACGCTAGTATACTAGTATAGAAGAAAGAAAAGATTTTGATAAAAGATATTAATATAACCAAAATAGGAAGTAAAAAATGAAAAAAATCTCAGTTGTATTATTATCTTTAGCAGTACTATTCTGTACTGTGTTAACAGCTTGCATTTATGATGACCCCGAGCCAGAAATACGCCCAAAGCAGGGACTTGTAGTTGCCACTGCTGCAGGTAGTGTAGAAGCCACTATTAGTGAAGATGGCTCAAGTGCCACAGCTCTTTTAACTCAAGGTTCAGATGCGGGTCTTGTGCTTTATCTTTATGAAGACAAGGGCTTTGCCTCCGAAAATGCAGTTGTTTCTTATGAATACTCTTATGCCGTAAAGACCTGGGCAGCTTCATCTCCTAATCCAAAGCTAATGGTTAGATATGGTGATGGTTCTTCTTCCTGGAAAAATTACGACCCTTCTTATAGTGAAAAAACAAAGTATGAAGATTGTTCAGGAAAAACCGGTAGCTATAAGGGAAGCATTACTCTGAAAAGTGCTGCCAATGCCATTGTTTTTGCTACAAATGGTTATCAGTGGGCCGGCGATTCAAAAGATACTATAGAAATTACTGTTACAAAAATTAGTGTGAGCGAATAGTTTTTTCTTTTGTGCTACATTCCAATTGCAAACAGTTTTCTTTTCTTCCACTTGTAGCGTAACCAGGCCGTAAAGCCGCTTAAAAACCATACAACTCCTACAGACCACCAGATGCCCCATAGACCAATGGCTGGAATCATTGTCAAAAGGAATGGGACGGTAAAGCGGCCAACTACTTCGACAATTCCGTTGAGCAGGGCAAAGAAGGAATCTCCAAGACCATTCAGAATACCGCGGGTCACATAAATCTGTCCAAGGAAGATGTAGAAAATACTTGTGATGCGCATGGCTTTGGCACCCATTTCTATAACATCAACTTCATCAACAAAAATGCTCACAATCTGGCGACCGAAAATCTGGATGAGGGGAACCATAATCGCGGTGAAAATTGTCATCATAAGGAAGGTGCGGTGGTAGCCTTTTATAACACGGTCGTTTTTGCCGGCGCCGTAGTTCTGACCGCAGAAGGTGGAAAGGGCGGCGCTCATGGTCTGGTAAGGCTGATGGATAATCTGTTCGATGCGGCTTGTGGCGGTAAAGGCGGCAACGGCTACTGCACCAAAGGTGTTTACAACCCGCTGTAAGGCCATGCACGAAATTGCAATGAGCGAGAATTGCAGTGAAAGCGGAACGCCAAGTTTGATTGTCCTGACAACAACGGTATGGTTTATTTTTAAATCTTCCTTAGAAAACTTAAAGTACGGATTAAACTTAAATGCGTAAGTGAGACACAAAACATTAGAAACAAACTGCGAAATCAGCGTTGCAATACCAGCCCCTGGAACACCTTTTTTGAAAACGCAAACAAAGAGCAGGTCAAGGCCGGCATTCAGAATGCAGGTAAATATTAAAAAATAAAGCGGTGTTTTTGAATCGCCAAGTGCCCTCATCATCGAAGAAACATAATTGTAAATGGAAACAAAAAGAAGGCCGGAGCACATAAGCCGAATGTAAATCACTGCATCTGAAAAAATATTTTCCGGTGTGTTCAAAAGCCGCAGAATTGGTTTGGAAAGAAAAAAGGCGAGGATGCCAACGAACAGTGGGAGAACAATCATTATGTAGCCTGTATTTGCAATGCAGTTTTTTACCTGCCTGCTGTCTCCCCGCCCAAAGCTCTGTGAAACGATTATGCCGCCACCGGAAGCAAAACCGTTACACAACGCGAAGAATAAAAACGTAATGGAAGCGGTAACTCCAATTGCAGCAAGAGCATCGGCATTGATAAACTTACCTACGATGATAGAGTCTGCCAGATTGTAAAACTGCTGAAAAATGTTTCCAATAAGGAGGGGAATCGAAAACTTCAGTATAAGTCTGACAGGACTTCCATCCGTCATATTCATCGTTGTGTCTTTCATACCGCCTATATTACAACGGAAGGAAGTTGCTATACATCAACTAAATCTCTTTAGATATTGTACAATTTTTCAATTTCCTATATTATGCTTATCCCTTTCTAATAATATTTTATCCACAGGAGATTGCTTATGAGTATTCTACAAAAAATTATCAAGCTTGTTATTGCGTACCTTTTAATTTCTTTAATTGTAGCAATTATTGATGTAGTTAGGACTTTTTATAATGTCATTAAGCAAGGACCTGATGTTGATATTGATGATCTTGAACCAGTTTTCAGTATCAAAAACTACATCTTTTTTCCGAGTATCTTCCTTTATGACATTATATTCATTATAATTCAAAAAGTTGTAGACAATCTAAAGAAAAGATTCTAACTTTCATCCCCACTTGCAAACGGACCTGGAATAATTGTACCTCTGCGTTTTTTGCCAAAAAAGTCAGTATCAAATGTGATAGGAGAACCATCAGGGTTTTCGTATTTTTCTTCCGGTTCAAAAGCCATCATAATATCATCTGTGTGAAGAAGCCGGTATTTTGCGGCGGTTTCTTTTGGAAGTTCCTTCTGGAGGATTTCGTACAAGTTAGTCTTAAGTAACACTTTGCCGTCTTTTTCTTCCCAACCGAGTTCAACCTTGTTCTTTGTATCAACAAAAGCATCTGCTTCTTTTTTCATTGCTTTTGCACCATTGAAGTAAACGTTGCCTTCTGCCCAAACCGGGAGCTTGGAATAATAACGGTCGCTTGCAGGAGAGCCCATTCCGCAGTAGCCTTCAAACTGTTTGAGCCATTCTTCGTAAGTAGGGTAGTCATCATATTTAAAAGTACCGGCAATAATGTTTCCGTCATCCCAGTCATTATTTATACAATTGTCCATTCCTTTTTTAAGGGCTGGGCGCATTGGCTGTTGAACAAAAATATTGTTGTAGAACTTGCAGTCTCCGTGGAGGATTGTCATAAAGCCGGCAACCTCTGTTCTGTGCGGCATGTGATAAGGTGTGTAGCGCGGAGAAGAAAGTGTTGCGGCTCCGTTGTTTACGCCTTTGCCAACTGCAACAAGAGAACCGGCAATAAGATTGTGAACAAGAGCAACTCCCTGAGTACACATTTTTACAGCCTTGTCGGAAAGGAAGATGTTGTTGTCTACAAGAGTTGGTCCGTGAGAAACTTCTATAAAGAGGTCTTCTGCACAACCGCCCATGCTTTCATCATTCTGGTTGTATTCTTTTGGCAGAACGTTGTCGTGGAAAAAGTTTTGTGTAACACGGGTTCCCTGTGCCTGCCAGTCCAGCCACATTCCGCGTGTACAATCGTGGATATGGTTGCGGCGGTAGATACAGTCGATTGCGGCGTGCATTTTAATTCCACCAATTTCTGCACCGGCAAGATTCTGTTTGTTGTTTATATGATGAATGTGATTGTCTTCTATGATTGAGAAGACTCCGCCAAGGTGTCCGACAATTCCGGTTTGTCCGCAGTCGTGGATGTTGCAGCGGCGGATGATGTGTGAGCCGATGTTTTCTTTTGTCCAGCCTTCAACCTGTGCCTGGCAGATACAGTCGCGCTCGGTTTGGGTTCCATCCTTGAACTTCCATTTGAGCCACTTGTTGTCGTTGTTCGGCTGGCGGTATTTTCCAAGAGAAATGCCGGAGCATTTTGATTCGTAGATTTCGCAGTCTTCAATGATCCAGCCTTTTGACCAGTGAGGTCCAACCATTCCTTCCTGGTATGCGGTTGGCGGTGCCCATTGAGTTGCAGCCTGAGAAACTGTGAATCCACTTAAAGTAATAAAGCCGCGACCTTCTTCTGCAGGGTAAAAACAGTTTCGGCGCGCAGTGATTTCTACATTTTCTTTATTAGGATCTTTGCCCTGGAAGTTTGCATAAAAAACAGTTTCGTCTTTTGCTTCATCCTGCTCGGAGTACCATTTGTATACAGAAAACTCGTGATCCCAAGATGGTACAAAAACCTTTGCTTCTTTTACTTCTTCAAGAGACTGAACTTCGTACATTGATTTTCCGTTTAAGAAAACATCGCCAGTGTGCGCAATCATATAAGCTATGAACCAGTCGCCGCTTACGAGAGTTTTGTAGGGGTTGTAGTCTCCAAAGATTTTATTTGAAATGCGGGCAGTGTAAACATCGCCTTCAAGCTTTGTCCAGTTTGTAAGAGGTTCTGCGCCGGTGATGTGTGCTGCAAGTGGTTTTTCTGAACGATAGATTATCCGCTTATTTTCAGTACCGCCATTTTTCGGGTTAACGTTTTCGCGGTAGATTCCCGGTGCAACAATTACTTCATCCCCCGGTTTTGCAATATCTGCTGCAAGCTGTATTTTATTGAACGGTTTTTCTTTTGTTCCGTTTCCGTTATCGTTTGAATTGATGTTTACATAATATGTCATAATAAGACTCCTGTATTTGTAGTATAATTTACAAGTTGATTTTATAAAAGGATAAAACTGCACAAAAAGTGAATAAAAAAACAAAAAGGGGCTACCCGAATCAACGGATAACCCCTTTCTTAAGTGGTAAGTTTTGCTTTGCAAAACTTACAGCGAAAGCAGATTAAATTGGCGTTTACCAATCAGCTGCAGCTTTCGCTATTTCATTGCAGCAACTTTAGCATCAACTTCAATCTGATGTTTAGCTGTATCGAACTTGTAGAGGTCTGCAAAACCAAAGCCGTTTACTTCTTTGCCTAATTCTGCCCACATCTTGTCGAACTCTGCATCATCTTTAGCAAAAATCATACGCCAAGAAGTGTCGCAAACTGCCTGGTTAACCTGATTACGAATTACAGAAATATCAGGAGTGTCTGATGGAAGACTTACAGAAACTGATGGAGAAACTACGAGCTTGTTGTTTTTAGCCATCCAGTTTGTAGCGTCTGTTGCATCATATTTCTTTTCCCAGTCTTTTCTCATCTGAGTCATGTTCTTCTCTTTGTAAGAAGCCCAGTACTGTGGAGCATAGATTTCGCCTGTGAGAGGGTTTGTACATTCAGATTTACAAATCCACTGGTTGATAGCGTTGTTACCATCGCTGTATCCGCCGCCACCAAACTCTGCTGGAACTGGAAGATTGTCCATAAGAGCGTTGTCGTTCATCTGCTCGTATTTACCGTTAGCAAGCTTCTTGTAGTTAAAGCCTTCAAGACCAATGTGCTGATACTGACATCCCTCTGGAGAAGCATACCAGTCGAGGAACTTCATAATTCTTTCATATTTAGCTGGGTCAACCTTTGAGCCTACACCAAATACACGTCCGCTTCCAAAGTAAGCATCTGAGTCTGTGTAGTAGTTCTGATCTGCAACAGGGATAAAGCAGAAGGCTGTTCCATCCTGATAGCGAGCTGTTGTGTTCCAGAAACCGATTTCCCATGTGTACCAGATGAAGTCTACCTGGCCGTTAGAAATCTTAGCACATACAGAGTTCCAGTCCTGTGTTCCTGAATCTGGGTCAACAACACCCATTCTCTTTGCCTTGTTCAAGAACTTAAGCATTTTGTAGTAAGAACCGTCTTTTTCTGTAAGAGGATAGAATGTGTTATCTGGTTTAAGAATTGCTGAACCTTTAATTTTTTCACCGTACCATGTTGTGAGCTGAACAACGTTTGCAATACCAATCATACCGTCGCCACCGTCCCAGTCTGGCCACAATGAAAGTGGATAAGCAGGATCTCCCTTTTCGTTTGTTGGGTGAACTTTTCTAATCTGAACAAATGCGTTCAAGAGGTCATCAAGGTTTTTGATTTCTGGAGCGCCAATTTTGTTGTAGAGGTCCCATCTGAGCTGTGGAAGAGAGTAGATTCTTTCAGCTGTTACAGATGTAGGAGAAGTATCCATCATTTCTGTTGGAATACCATAATATTTTCCGGCAGCATTGTTAGGTAATGCTTTATTGAAAGTATCAATCTGTTTGCTGAACTTCATAAGGTTAGGGCTGTCTTTTACTTTGTCGCTGATGTCTTTAATAAGTCCAGCTTCGAGACAGTCGTTGAACTGTGTAGCTTCAAGGATAACGATATCACCCAAATTGCCTGAGCTTGCTCTTGTCTGGAAAATAGCATCTCCTGCAACCTGTGGAGCTATAATGTTAAGTTCAATGTTAAATTTGTCTTTAACAATCTTAGCAAACCAACCTGACTGCATACCCTGATAGTTAGCAGCAACGTCGAAAATTTCAAAAGTCATAGGTGCATTGTCGTCTTTAGGAGCGACAGCAGTAGCTTTTGAATCCTTCTTGCCATTACAGCTGCACAATAAAGCAGCGGAAACAGCGATCAATGTGATTGCAGAAATAAACTTTCCTTTTTTCACTTTGATAATCCTCCTTTGTTTTTTTTATATAATCAAATCTCCTTGATTTGTTATAACCACAGATTAAATTGTTAGCCTTTTACGGCACCAATCATAATTCCCTTTGTAAAGTATCTCTGGAAGAAGGGATAAACACAGATAATCGGAAGAACTACAATTACCGAAACGGTCATTCGGATTGAAGTAGCGGTTTGTGCGTGCGCAAGACTTGCAGCAAGTGCCGAAGCCGAAGAGCTGTTGTTTACAAGTGCTTTAAGAGAACTTGCCTGATTTATGTATTGATAAAGTGTGAACTGAAGGGTGTACAATTTTGGGTCTGTTACCAGAAGAAGTGTATCCTGGAAAGAGTTCCACTGAGCAACAGAAGCAAAAACAGCAATTGTTGCAACAATCGGTTTAATTACAGGAACAATAATCTTAAAGAAAATTTGAAGCGTGCCTGCACCATCAATAACGGCGGCTTCTTCCAGTTCCTTTGGGACACCTTCTACAAAGGTTTTACACAAAACAATATAGAATGGTTGAACAGCAACCGGAAAAATATAACCCCAGAAGTTATTTGTAAGATGAAGGTTTTTCATCGTAATGAACCAGGGGATAATTCCGGCATTGAAATACATTGTTGCAACTACAAAACGGTACCAGAACTTTCTCTTCCATAAGGTTTCTTTTGTAAACATGTAGCCCAAAAATCCAGAAACTACAACTGTAAATAAAGTTCCAATTACTGTACGCAGAATGGAAATCTTAAACGATGTAAGAAGCCCACTGATTTTCATAACCTGCTTGTAATTGTTCAAATGAAACTTCAAAGGAACAAGTAAAACTTTGCCGCGTTCACTTAAATCGTTGGCGCTTACGGAGTTTATCATTATATAGTAAAAAGGATAAACGCAGACAAAAGCAAAGAAAGTGTAGATTATGTATGTAAATATATCTATTAAATAATCTTCGACTGTTTTTTTAATCTTTGGCATTTTCAATATCTCCTCGTAAAACTTCCTGAACTATATCAAGCTTTCGCCGCGGACTTTTTTAGAAACAAAGTTTGTGAGCCACAAAAGGAAAATACTTACAAAAGTCTTTAGAATACTGATTGCGGTAGAAAGAGAATAACCGCCGCTTCCCATTGCAAGATTGTAAACGTACAGGTCGAGAACTTCTATTTTTGCTTTATTAAAGGAGTTTGCGAATACGAAATACTGCTCCATTCCGTTTGAAAGGAAGTTTGCAAGACTCATCATTACAAGTACAAAGTAAGTTGGCAGGATTGAAGGAATTGTGATGTGCCAGATGCACTGCATACGTGAAGCACCGTCGATTTTGGCAGCTTCAAGCAGCGATTCATCTATACTTGTAATTGCCGCAATATACATAATGGCCGCCCATCCTGCGTTTTTCCAGGTGAGCCACAGCCACTGCTTAAACCATACATGCGAAGATGACTGAAGGAACATAATCGGTTCTTCAATAATCCCCATCCTCATAAGTACACTGTTGATAGCACCGGTACTGTTAAAAACACTGAATGCAATTGCGTAAACCAGAACCCAGCTGATAAAGTTAGGCAGGGTTGTTACGGTCTGAACAAACTTTTTAAAAGGCACCGAACTGATTTCGTTTAAAAAGACTGCGAAAATCATTGGGAACCAGGAGAAGAACAAACTCAGGCCGCTCATGGCAAAAGTGTTTGTTAAAACCTGTACAAGCTTTTTTACTTTTACAGGATTTTCTACCATGGAAATAAACCACTTAAAGCCTACAAACTTTTCCCAGGAAAGAGGGAACGGCGGCTTATAATCAAAAAAAGCATAAACCCAGCCGTAAAGCGGATAGTATGAAAAAATAAGGATTAATAGCAAAAAGGGAATAATCATCAGAAAATCTTTGATGCTGTTTTTTTGCCTGATAGTCAGCGGTTTTCTTTCACTTTTATTTTTCATTTTTTGAACTCCATGCGGGTTAATTTAACTAAAAAGTAAAACGTTTAACCCCTTAGAATAAAAAAGTCTTTTACCAAAACGTCTTGCGGAGAGTCAAAGGTAAAACGTTTTAGTAAAAGACAACTTATAATAAGTATAACACCGCCAGGCCATCTGTCAAGTTGAAATTTTTACGGCAGAATTTTTGATTTTTTACGGGCGATTTTGCCACATTTACAATTTCAAACTGCAATTTTATCCCCAGCTTAGGAATATTCGTGGTATAATATTTATGTGATTCAGATTCCTGTTAAGATAAAGCTTCCTTTTTTGTGGGGAAAGGCGGTTTTTAGAAAAAATGATTGGACTCAAGTAAATCTGATAGTCGGACCAAACGGCTCGGGAAAAACGCTTCTGGCAGAGGCTTTGCGTGAACAGTTTGAGCAGGGCGGCTACGAGGTTGAGTTTTTTAAGGCAGACCGTAAACAGGATGATTCTTACATTTCAATTTTAAAAGATAACGAAGCAGTGCGCTCAAGAGTTGAGTTTGTGCTTTCAAATATGTTTGGAAAATCAATTGTCTTTATAGATGATATTGATGGAAAGATTATTCCGGTTGTAAAAAACAAGGCCTGGAATGTTCAGTACGATTTGAACCAGGTTGAGTGTCACGGCTTAAAGGAAATAATCACCCTGCTTGTTGCGCTTTATTCACAGAAAAATAAATCCTGCCTTATTCTGGACGAACCGGAGCTTCACCTTCATCCGCAGCTGCAAAGTTTTTTTATAAAGGAAGTAAAGAAGTGTGCAAAGCAGAACCCAGACAGAGTTTTCTTTTTGATTACTCACTCTCCGTTTTTCATTGACCTTCGTTTCCCGGAGGATTTGCTTGGTGTAATTGTGTGCCACATTAACCGCGAACCAACGCACATAGATTCGCTTTCAAAAAATGATGCAATGCTGTTCCGCCGGTTTTTGCCACGCTTTAATACATACCATAAGCAGTTTTTCTTTTCTGATAATCAGATTTTTGTAGAAGGCTACACCGACCAGCAGATGTTCACTTATCTTTTACCGTACATTCATAATTCCTACAGCTCAGTTGGCACCGGAATTATTGATGTTGGCGGCAAGGACGAGCTTGGCGTATTCTGCAAGGTGTGCGCACTTTTAGGAACCGATGGTCGCATTATTACAGATCTGGACTCACTGTTCAGCGGTAAGCTTCGCGATGTTTTCTGCAATGATGAACGTGTAATGCAATGGCTTGAAAGACAGGAAGAACGTCAGCAGGATTTTTACAAAACAATTTTTACGCAGAAAGAGCTTGCACAAAAAATCACTCTGGAAAAACTAATCTTAAAACTTGAAAAATATTTAATAATGACCGGCCGCTACATCTGCAATTACAGGGGTTCCGTTCCGAGAAAGCTGCGTGTATTTTTTGAAAAGCTCAATGCAATAGAAAGCAAGTACAACGGTGCCGAAAACATAGACACTTATAAAACCGTAGTGCTTCAGGGCATAATGCGGGAAGGTGATGAGCTTAAAAAAATCATGCCGAAAAATCTTGCTGAAAATCTTGGAATTATAAAAAACCTCTTTTACATTTCAGTTGCAGGAGCTGAAGCAGCACGGGTTTACATTTTACCAAAAGGCTGCATTGAGCATTACTATACACAAAGCCAGATTGATTACATGCCTGTTTCCGCAAAGGACAAGCTTTTTCATACAGAGCTGGAGCATCTTCTTCATACAAGCAGAAAGAAGATACAGAAGGAGTATTCAGGTTTAATTGAACTGTTAGAAAAAGCCTGCGTTCGTGGAAACTAAAAAACTCAAACCCGGAAAACCAGGTTTAAGCTCCCACTAAGCCGCCTGCGGAAGCATATTCTTTTTGAGCTTATTCAGGGCGCGCTCTTTGATGTTAAAAACATACTGCTTTGTTACATTCAGCTTGCTGCCAATTTCGGAAAGCGAGTAGGTTTTTTTGTAATTTTGCAGACCGTAGAACATGCAGATTATCTGCTTTTCAAGAGGGTCAAGCTTTTCGAGGTTTTCGTAAAGCTCCTGTTTCTGGAGGTGATAAACTGCGGTTTCTTCCGGCGTATAGGAAGAATCGTCTGCAATTGTAGAAAGCATTGAATCTTCCGGGCAGTCACCGGTTTTTGAATCAAGACTGACACAGGGTAAGCTTTCTTCAAAAAACTCAGAAATCACCTTTTTGGAAAATCCAGTTTTAGCAGAAAGCTGTTCAATACGCTCTTTCTGGCTGCAGTCTGGATTAAGTTTTTTCATCGCCTTATTGATTTTTAAAATCATTCTAAGGCGGTCCTCACTCTGACGCGGTACATAGCCAGAACAATTACTTGCGTGCATGATTTCGTTCATAATGTAGATTTTTGCAAGTGTGATGATTTTTGTACCTTTGGAATAGTCGAAGTGGTCAACAGCCTTTATAAGACCTATGACAGCCTCATCATCGACATCCTCGTTTGAAAGACCATGGCCGTAAAAAGTTTTAGCGTAGGAAAGCGCGTATTTAATGTTTGCACGGATAAGTGTTTCGCGTGCCTGTTTGTCGCCCCCAGCTGCCTTTTTAGCAAGCCCCAACTCCTCAGATTTGGTGAGTGGTTCAACCACAAAATGGCAATAATTTTTCATATGGACCAATATAATAAAACTGCGATTGAAAGGTTACAAAAAAAAATATTTTTTTTTAAAAAATTGTAGAAATTATTTTCGTAAATATTCGATAGTAAGACAGGCAACTGCGCGGGACAAGGCTTGTTTTTCTTTTTCTATTTGAGCATTACAGCGTTCAATTTTTGCTGAAAGAACATCTGTTTCGGAACCGTAACCAGATTCATACATCTGCTGCTTCTGTGCAATTTTAGAGGTTGCCGATTCAATCTTCAAATCCTGGTATTCAATTTTCATTGTACAAACCTGAGCTGCGTTCCACTGGGAATTAAAGGTTTTGCTCAGGGTAGAGCGGGCGTCCAGCTTGTTTATTTCGGCAGTTTCAACTTCACTCATTTTGCGGGAAACATCGCGAACCTTTTTACCGCCATCCCATACAACGGTTTTAAGGCCAACAGAAACATTCAGGGAGTAATCATCTTTCCGGCGCCAGTTTGGTTCAATAAATGGAAAGCGTGAACCGGAATAACCACCGCTCATCTGGAGTGCAAGATCGGGCTTCCAGTTTTCGGAACCACGCGAAATCTTTTCGGCAGTTTTGTTTACATCCTGCAGCTGGGTTACCATTTTTATTGATAACTGATTCCCAGAAAGAACTTCCTTTTCCAGGTCTTCGGGATTTTTCTTAAGAAGACTGTCAAAAGAAGCTCCAAGCTCATCAACAAAATCAAAACCGATATTTTCTCTTGTAAGATCCTGGATGCCGGTTGTACGGCTCAATTCCAGAAGCTGGTTACTTATCTGTTCAAGCAAATCCTGTTTTGCAATTTCAAGCTCCTTTGCCTGAATCTTTGCATCAACAACATCCTGGTGGAGCAGCATACCGGAACGTTCGGCATTTTCGCTTACTTCTACCATTCTGTTTGCGTAAGTCTGTTCTTCATCAAGAATCTCAAGAATCCTGTTTAAATAAAAAAGACTGAGGAGCCTGGTTTTAAGCTCTGTTTCCAGCTGTTCGGTTTGCTGTGTAATCTGAGTCTGTTTAATTTCGGAAATCTGTTTATAAAGCTTGATGGCGTTTGGAATCTTGCCCCAGGTAAAAACAGGCTGCGTTAAAGAAAACTGAAAGTTGTACAGTGTGTTTTCCATTCCATCATAAATCTTAACGTATTGTCCCTGTGTTGAAGGCTTAATTCCATTCCATTGAATTGAGTCGATAAGCTCATCTACATTCAGGTAGATTGTATCAACAGGAGGATTAAGCATATAAGTTCCGCTTGCCTGAAACTCAATTTTTGGTTCAAGGTCGGCCCAGGCATCTTTTACATCTAAAAGGCTGCGACGGTATTCTTCCTGGAGCTTAAGCAGTTCCGGGTGATTTTCCTTTGTAGAAATAAGAAGCATTTCAAGTGAATATTCTTCCTGCGCCCAAATACCGGTAAATAAAATTGAGAAAAGTATAAATGAAAAAAGTTTTTTATAAATCTTCTTATTCATCAATTTAACTTAAAATTATATGAAGCTACATCGCTGCGGAGAGTTTTCACATCGTCCACTTCGGTGCCATTTGCAAAAAATTTAACATCGATTGTTGTGTTTTTCTGGGTGTAAGAAGTGTCGGTCCAGGAGAAGCTGTTTCCAAGTCCGCTGAAGTTGCCGTGAGTTTGAGTTCCGCTTGTTCCAATTGATTGTGCAACTGTTGTGGTTTCGCCGCAGTCTATTGTGTATGTTCCGTTAGAATCCTTTGCCTTCATGCTGATAACAACACCATCGCTATCTTTAGAAGTTGTATCGCCGTAAGTACCGTTTACAGCAGGGAAGTTAAGCTTTGTTGCCTTTCCATAAAGAGAAATCTTGTACGATGCGTTTTGTACCGTTTTCTTGATTTCAAAATTGTCATCAAGGAATGAGTAATCCTTTGCGGTGTTATCGGCATTTGCGCAGGCCTTCCAGGTAATATCATCAGCACTCTGGAAATATGTTATGCTTACTTCCGGTGTGTTTTCTATTTTTTTCTTTTTGTCTTCTGCATTTTTCCAGCGTGGATAACTTATAGTAATTGTGCCGGAACCATTGTTTACAACCTGCTCATAAGTTTTTGGAGCTTTTGTTGTAAGTGTATCTGTATTCTGCGGAACACTTACCTTTACAAGAATATCTGAAGTAATTGCGCTCGAAGTGGAAACATCATAAATGCTGATGCTTAAAGAAGTTGTTTTTCTGATGGCAGTAAGCTCGGCATAAACTGTGTCGCTTGTGCTGTCTGAAGTTATGACAGTTTCATCCTTTGTGAGTCCGTAATTTTCGTGATAATACAAAAGGTAGATTGTGGTATAGTCGGCATCTTTTCCAAAGTCAGGTTTGTTTTCTTTCCATACGATTTTAGGAATTGTGAACTTTCCGTCGGTGTCGGTAGCGGTGTGGCCGTAGTATGAGTTTGATGGAGAAAAGGTTGTGCCTTCCTTCCAGGAATTGTAATCTGAATCTCTTGTAGCACGGTCTGTGTAAGCATAAATATCTACGTAAGCAATTCCCCTGTTTATAGAGGATGTATTTTCTGCATCAACAATTTGTCCGCCAGTTCCACCTGTAAAAACAGAATAGCAGCCGGAAAAAGAAATAACCATAGACAAAATTAAAGCTGCCTTTGCCAAAGTTCTGAAAAGTGATTTTGAAAGAATCTTCATAACTACCTCGTTTTGTGTTTAGATTCACTTATAAAATAAATTACAGGAATTAAAATCAGAGTGATTAGGGTAGAGGTTAAAAGTCCACCCGCAATTGCCTGACCCATAGAAGCATAAAGCTCTGAACCTTCGCCTTTTGCAACTGCCATAGGAATGTCCCCAAGCAGGGTTGTTAGTGTTGTAATAAAAATCGGCTTGATTCGGCTGGCGGCTCCATCAAGAACAGAACTTTTTAAAAGCTCAGTTTCTTCTTCGGTGTTCATTTCTATGTGCCAGTCTCCATCTTTATCCTGAAAACCTTTTGCTTTTGCAAGAACTTCTCGCCGCTGTTTACGCAGCTGGTTTATATAATCAACTAGAATAATACCGTTATTTACAACAACACCTGCAAGTGAAATTAAACCTAAAAGTGAAAGAAGATTCAAGGTGGAGCCGAACATTAAAAGTCCGCCTACAACACCAATAAAGCAGAACGGAATTGTTACCATAATCAAAAGAGGCTGACGGAACTTTTCGAACTGAATTACCATTACGGTGTAAACAAGGAAGATGGCAATAATCAGCGCAGAAAGCATAGGGGTAATCATGTCGCCGATAAGTGCCATAATTCCACCAGCCTTAGAATGAACTCCGTTTGGAAGAGGATTGTTTGCAATAAACTGATTTACACGCTGCGAAACTCCGGTTGTATCTTCACCGACAAGTGAAGCTGTAATTGTAATTTTTTTAGCACGGTTGGAATGATTTATTCGCGAAATTGATTTTTCAACCTTAATATCCGAAAGGTTCGCAAAAGAAACCTTCTGACCGCCCTGAGTGATTATCTGAATGTTCGAAATATCATCGGCAGTAATGTTTTTATCGGTGATGTTTGAGGTGATGCGTAAATCGTAACGGCTGCCGCTTTCAAGGTCTTTGTAACGTCCGCAATCCATTCCCTGAAAAAGTATTGCAGAAGTGATTCCGGCCTCGTAGCTTGTAATTCCAAGTGAGCTTAAATATTCCTGGCTCATATCAATAATCATTGTGGTTGTGTCGAAATTAGTGTCTAACTTTGCAGTTATGACTTCGGGATCGGCTTCCAGATGATTTTTGATTTTTGTAGCGGTTTCGTAAAGAATATCCAGGTCTTCGGAAATGAGTGTAATACCATAACCGCCGCCGTCGGAAACATAGCCAACAAGCTTGTCAAAGCCGCCATTCGGAACAGATTCCTTGGAATCTGGCAAAACGGCAGCCCAAATCTCC
>JAEETM010000165.1 GCA_016290335.1 Treponema sp.
GGATCCCAGGAGCAAAGATTTTGCGAACCAGAAGACGGACGCTCCGGACTATGTTCATTTTAATGCCATGCGGCTCGATGAATCCGGAAACCTGGTCTGCTCGTTCCGTCATCTAAGTTCCATTCTTTGTCTTGACCGGAGTAAACGGAAAGACCAAATCGTTTGGAAACTTTCCGGCCGCGGTGACGAATTTGGGCTTGCCGAAAATGAAAAATCTTCCTGCCAGCACTACGTGACAGTGGACGGCGGATACCTTACCCTTTTTGATAACAACAACCGCGACAAGCAGACCCGTATTACATCCTACGCAGTGAATACGGCGGACAAAAAAGCGGAAGCGGCTTGCTTCTACTACATTCCCGGCAAATATTCCCAGGCCTGCGGCTCCGTCCAGCACCTGCCCGGCGATTTATATGTGATCGGCTGGGGCTGGGCTGCAAACGATAACGAATGCATGTCTGTCTATAACTTTGCTACCGGGAAAAAGCTTATGTCCGTTACGCTCAATAATCCAAAGAATATAACCTATCGCTGTGTGTATTACGAATGAGAAAAATTTGCCTTTCACATTAATGATGCGGGCGGCAGGCAGGCGGTCTATAATTGCCTGGGCAGACGGACCGGAAAACTCAAAACGGATGTGGCGCAGCTTACCCGGCCACATGAACTGACTGCGGCGTCGCAGCAACCCTTCATCAAAATCCTGAGCAGGAGACAAGGTGAAGACGGTGCGATGCCGCGTTATTTTTGCGGTGCGGCCGATATGAAAATAATACGGCGTGCCCGCATTTTTAACCGCGCCATCCTTATAGGTCAGCAGATAAAAATGCTAACAGAATTTCCTGCTAAATTATAGATTGCACAATTCTTTCGTTACGCCTGCTTGATGCAGGCTTTTTTTATGTTTTCACATTAACTTTTAAACAATTAAATAATCTGCTTTTTCCAGCAAAGTCTTCACTGGCCATGTTTTTTTAATTTTGTGTCCTGTGGGGACACCAATTCTGGTTTTTTCAAAATTATAATTGCCTCAGAATGATTTTACAGTAAAATCCTGAATGTTGGGTTGTTATTATCTGTATAAAGCACAAAGTGTCAGGATATAGCACAGTTGAGCGCAGTGTTTTGTGAGATAATTAAAACAGAAGGGAGGCTAATGTGGACATACTGGAAAAAGAATGCAGGCGCATTGGATTAAACATTATGTTCCGGCGCAAAGAATTACAGATGACGCAGGAAACGTTAGCCAGCCTTTCCGGTGTTTCCCGCTCTCGCATCTCAGATATTGAACGCGGCAGGGAAGTCTTTAAAATATCTTCCCTGATGCTGCTTGCAGAGGCGTTGCAGGTAGATTACCGGGAATTGCTGAAGTGAAAATGTTTGATAAAGGAGATGTTACGATGAAACAATGTCCGGCTTGTAAAAAAGCATATGATGATAATACGATGTTCTGCAAGGAATGCGGTGTTGCGCTTGGCAATGTAATAAACTCAGTACAGATGGCGCCGGGTGCTGCTTATGTAACTCCGGCTCCGGCAGCGAATGCTGTTTCCGTGAACGGGCATAAAGAATGGGGATTTTCAACAAGTTGGGGCATGACCGGTTTCAAAGTAAAAAATATAACTGCAAATGGTCCGATTATGGAAGTGGAACAATATAAGCAATATGTTTTTAAATTTGGAAAACAAAGAGCGACGATTGATGCTCGTGAAATCACGGATGTACATGTTAAAAAAAAGTTCAGTGCTGTAAGTATTATGATGATTTTAGGCGGATTAGCTACACTTGCTTCTTCTGATTCTTTGATTTGGGGAATTGTACTTGTAGCAGTAGGGGCTATTACCATAAAAACCAAATATTATGTAATAACACACCGGAGAGGCTCGGTCAATATTCCGTCAGATGCTGTTGATGGCAGTGAAGGTCAGAAATTTTTGGATTACATAACTAATTATAGTCCTTATGCGGTAAAAACAGATTTAAGCCTTGGTCGATAGCTTAGCACGAAGGGGGCAAAGTAAAATGACCGCAGATAAATATATGTGCCCAAATTGTCAAAATGAAGTCAGTTACGGGGATAAGTTCTGTGGCAAATGTGGTTTTCAGTTTGGTGAATGGAAAAGTGTTTCGTCTGCTACGCAACCGGAGCAGGATGATTCGTCTTCCATACAAAAAATGAATTCCACTCCCCAAGAAACAGAAAAAAAAGGCAGTGTTTTTGGCACGCTTTTGAAATGGGGATTCAGGTTCATACTGGCTGTCGTTGTCATTGGGTTCGGTGTATCTTTTTTTGAGGACGCTACGCCGCAGGAAGCAATTAAAAATGGCGACAGGGAAGCCGTCTTGAACTATTATAAGAAAGCAAAGGACAAAACAAAAGCCAAAGAAGAAATTGGCAAAGCTTTTTTAGAAGAGGCTTATCGCATACTGGATGACAAAGAGTTAAAAAATAGTCCGCTAAAAATATTGGAAGCCGGGAATAAATTGACGGGAGCTACAGACTTTGTCGCGGTCAATGATGATTTTAAAGAATTGAAACCGTTGTGGTCCGATTTCAATAAAGTACTGGTGGCAGTATCTGAAGCGAGTACTGCATCAGACGATTTATGGAAAAAGCATCAATTATCACCCTCGTCTGGCAATATACAGCAGATTAATGGCTTTATTCTGAATAAGATTAGTAATTCAGAGACACAATATCTTTGTGTTGATTATGAATACATCTTTGGGAATCCCATTCCAAAGGTGGATCAAGAAATCTGTGTTGTGGAGTTTGGGAAAAATTCTTATGTAAGACGCGGTGTCCAGACGTTTTACGGTATAGAACGCCATTATGAAGACTTTGTCGATAAAGCTGGCTTTAAAAGTCGACTGATGGTGTACCAGGCTGTCAGTCCGACAGCCGTCAAGGATATTGCCAGAGCAAAACAGGCAAAAGAAGCAAGAGAAATCCGTGAAGATGTATTCAGAGGTGCTTACCCTAAAGGTTCTTTTACATTACAGGATAAAGCCGGCAATAGCGCAGGAAACAAGGGCGTTGCAGCAACTGAAAACAAAAGAACCGGTCAGGATGCAGAAGCAACTTTGAGAGCATTCCATAAGGCGATAACGGCTAAAGAGTATCGCACAGCTTTTAATTACCTGGGACCGGGAATGCAGAACTATGTAGGTGGCTATGATAAGTTCGTAACTGGTTATTCTACTACTATCTCCAGCACACTGACAGAAATACGCACGGTTTCTGCAGACAACGCAAAGGCAGTGATTGAATACACGTTAGAAGCAAGGGATCAGCATAAAGCCGGTATTTCGACTCAATATTTTAAAGGAAAGGCAAACTTGCAAATTATAAATGGTGAATGGAAAATTGTAGAAGTGACTGCCAGGAAAGTATAAACATAGGAGGATTGGATAATGATGAAGAAAATAATGGCTTTACTCGTAGGTTTGCTTGTGTTTGCCAACGTTGCATTTGCAATGTCAGGATATGTTGAGGTTCAAACTATAAATGGTGTTCATATTGGCATGAGTGCTGATGAAGTGGTTGCTAAATGGGGGGAACCCATTAAAACCGACATGGCAGGCTATGTAATGGGCAACCCGACATATAGGTTTTATTTCAATCCGGGCGGCTTGGACGCGGGTTTCTTTACCTGGAGTTTTAGCGGGAAGGTAAATGACCCTTACTTATCAAATGTTACCGCAATTAACAATCCACAGATTGTATTGCAACCAAGTGGCGTTGGTATTGGAGCAACAACAGAAGAAGTTATTAGACGTTTAGGCAACCCCGATAAGAAAACATACATTGGATATGATTTTGAAAAAGATACAGGTCCTATTTATTGTTACCGATATGTTACCCCGCAATACACGAATTTTTCTGGCAGAACCGGATCTGAAACAGTTGAAATATATGTAGATGAAAAAACAAATCAAGTAACTAAAATACAATTAGGCGGTACTTTTGTACACAGAAAGTAAAAACATGGTAACGGTGTGTTATAAAAAATATTTTAACTATAACAAGGAGGGGTTAACATTGAAGAAGTTGTTCTTAATGCTTTTAACTGTTTTGATGACATTTGCGGCGAGTGTATCTTTTGCTGCGCCTATTCAGCCTAACCAGTTGACAGTTAAAGGACTATCCATGAGTTCCAGTATGGAACAGGTTGAACAGGTTATGGGAAAACCTTATCGTATAGGTCATTATTACATGGAAAGTTATTGGGGCGGTTACAATGATATCATGTATGAATATCCAGGAGTTAATTTTGTATTCAAGACTGGTTACGGAGCAACCAGCCATCCGATGCTAAAGATAATTTTGGATGCTCCGCAGGTTTCATTGGATAACGGTCTTAAAGTAGGTATA
>JAEETM010000166.1 GCA_016290335.1 Treponema sp.
AAGTAAGATTCAATTGAGTCATAAATTTTTCTCCTTTCTAATGTTTTAGTTTGGTCACTTAACATTATAAATTAGGATTGAAGTTTATGACTCTTTTTAATTTACACCATTATATGGACTTAATGATAAAATCCAAAGTATAATCTGATAAAACTATGGATTTACGGATCAATTAACCCGTTTATAACATTTTATCCGTAGTTTTGCAAAATATTATGTTCAAAAAATCAGTTTATTTGCCTGAGACTACGGATTTTTTGATGGAAACTGTTCATTTTATCCGTAGTCAACCAGAAAACTTTCTTTCAGTTTGATGATTCTCAACATTTTATTGACAATCCTTATCTCAAAATATAATAATGTTTTTGTGGTAAACTGATCCGCAATTCTTTGTCCTTGGAGTACTTCTATGGGAAAGTTCGTTTACAAAAATCAGGAAAGTCTCAACAAGATGCATGAGTTTTATGACAAAACTCTTGCGGCTCTTGGAGTTCCTTATTCTGAAGATTATTTTGAAACTTCGTTTGGTAAAACTCACTGTCTTCTTGTTGGGGATAAAGACAAGCCTAGAATCTGTACAATTCATGGTGGTAACGGAATCACAACTCTTAATCTCAAACTCTTTCTGCCGCTGCTTAAAGACTTCTGCATTCTTGCGCCGGATGTGATTGGAATGCCGGGAAAGAGCGAGCCTTACAGAAATATCAGCAACAGGAAAGACGAATACGGACTTTGGATTAATGAAGTTCTGAATCATTATGGCGAAGAGAAAATCTCATTTGTTGTGTCTTCTTATAGTTCTGCGATGTTTCTTTCCTTTGCATGGCGATTTCCGGAAAGAGTCAAAAGTGCCTTGCTGCTTGTGCCGTCTGGAATAGCTCACGGGCCAATTCTTCCAATGCTGGGAAAGATGGTCGTGCCATTTATAAAGTACTATTCCAATCCGTCAGAAAAAACTCTTGATGCCGTGATTGAAACTATGGGCGGTAAGGGTGACGAAACCTGGCGCGAGTTTTTTGATTTGATGATGTCTTCTTACAAAATGGAAATGAAGCCTCCAAAAGAATATAGCAAAAAAGAGATGGCGGCATTCAAGGCACCGCTTTTAATTATGGCTTCCCAAAAGGATATCTTCTTCCCGGCAGACAGAGTGTTCGCAAAAGCCAGAAAGATTTTTACCGGTCCAGTCACAACCGCAGAAATTGACAGTAAGCATCTGCCTTCTGATGAAGTTATGGTTGAGGTGTGCCAGCGGGCCAAGGAGTTTTTTGAAATGAATGAAGTTCTGAGTGAATATCTTAACGAAACGCCAAGCATAAATTTTTCTCATCCGCTGATTGAAGCAAAAATCAAAGAGCTTCGTGAAAAATCAGATTCACAGATTGATTACATAAAAAACGCATACGAGTTTGTTCGCGACAAGATAACGCATTCCTGGGATGTAAAGGCACAAGTTGTTTCAAAAAATGCAGCCGAGGTTTTAAAAAACGGAACCGGAATCTGCTGGACAAAATCTTGTCTGCTTGCGGCCTTGCTTCGTGGAAATGGAATTCCTTCGGGAATCAGTTATCAGAAACTAACACGCGCTGATGATGCCAGCGATGGATATATCATTCATGCCCTGAACACCGTCTATATTCCAGAATTGCAGAAATGGATTCGTCTGGATGCCCGTGGAAACAAGGCGACCGTTCATGCCCAGTTCAGCCTTGAAGAAGAAAAACTCGCATTTCCAGCTCGCGAAGAATATGCAGAAATTGATTACCGCGACAACAACTCAGACCTGGATTCACGACTTATCAAAATCCTGAATGAAGTTGATGTTGTGATGAATATCCGAACGGATTTTGAATTGAAGTAGGAGAAGGCTTATGAAAGTATTTATAGTTTACTGTCATCCGTCAGAGGATTCTTTTACAAGTCATGTCCGCGATTCGTTTATTAAAGGAATTGTTGATTCGGGAAATGAATATATAATTTCTGATTTGTATAAGATGAATTTTAAAACAGATATGTCGGAAAAAGAATATCTGCGTGATTCGAATTACAGGGAGACTCCGGAGCTTGAAGAAGATGTTCTTGCGGAACAGAAAAAGATTAATGATAGTGATGCAATTGTTTTTATCTATCCTGTATTCTGGACAGAAGCTCCTGCAAAGCTTGTTGGCTGGTTTGACAGAGTCTGGTCTTACGGTTTTGCGTATGGTAATAAAAAAATGAAAATGCTGGAAAAGGGAATGATTCTTTGTTCTGCCGGAAATCCTGTTGAGAGACTTGAACAGTTCGGCCTTTTGAGCAGTATGAAAAAAGTTATGTTCGGCGACAGACTTTTTGGACGGATTAAGAAAAGTGAATTTGTTTTATTTGATAATACCTCAAGGGAAAATGAGCTTCGTGATAAAAATTGGGATAAGAATCTTTTGAAAGCCTATGAAAAGGGGAAGAACCTTTTCTCTCTAGAAAAAGAAAACTTTACGGTAGAAGACAGATTTTTTACTGCAGTAGAAAACTCTGAATCCGGTGAAGTATCAGACAAAACTATTTTTGCATATCATCAAAAAGAAAGTACAATATGGGCTGAGTATTCCGGTGGAAGTGTTGTAAAAGGATTTTTGATTGGAACTATGGATGAAAATCAGAATTTGCATTTCAGCTATCAGCATATTAATACAGAAGGTCAATTGAAATCTGGTTCTTGTGATTCCGAACCAAAAATTGAAAATGGAAAACTCAGGTTTTATGAAAAATGGAAATGGACTAATGGCGAATCAGGAACTTCGATTATTGAAGAAATTTCCTCCACGCCGAAGGAATTGAGTTTGCAGAAAAGTTAAAGTCACGGGGTATCCCCGTTGAAGTTCATGATATGAAAGGCACCTGCCACGGCTACGAAACAGCAACAAAAAGTTCAATCGTAGAAAAATGTATGGCGTGGCGGGGATTGTGGATTACAGACCTTTTTCATATACAATTAATTTAAGGAATTATTATGGAACTAAAAACAAAAGACTTAATTCTTCGTCCAATCCGCCTGGGTGACGAGGAGCAGATTCATGAATATGCGGGCGACAAGGATATTACGATGATGTTCTGGCTGCCCAATGACACCTTTGACGAAACCTGTGATTTTGTACGACGTTGTGATGAAGACTGGAAAAAGCCTTTTGATCAGATAGAAGATTTTGAGTTTGTAATCACTCTGGACGGAAAAATCATAGGTGGCTGCGACTGCGACCTTAGCCACAGTGAAGATCATACCTATGCAACACTTGGCTGGATAATAAATAAAAACTACAGAGGCAGAGGATTTGCTTCACAGGCTGGAGCAGCTCTCATCGACTTTGCTTTTAATAAGCTAAAAATTGACCGTATTCTTGCCCAGTGCGATTGTAAAAACGCTGCATCTTTTGGTGTTATGAAAAAAATAGGAATGCGTTGTATTGACGATAAGGGAACTCGCACTTATCCAAAAACTGGAATAACTTCTGGAGAATATACCTGCCAGATTACCCGCACGGAATGGAGATTGAATATTCGTCAGGAGCGGCCGGAAGATTATAAAAACACTGAACTCATGACTATGCGCAGCTTCTGGAATAAATATTTTCCGGGTTGTGTGGAACATAACATGCTTCGGGTTATAAGGGCTTCGGCGGATTATTTGCCGGAAATCAGTCGTGTTGCGGAGCTGGATGGAAAAATCGTGGGTGCTGCTTTTTACACCAAAGCCTGGATTGTTGGTGAAGATGGCGTGCGGCACGAAGTTGCAATGCTTGGTCCGCTTGCAGTTGAACCGACTCTGGAAGGAAATAATATTGGAGGTAAGCTGATTTGCGAAACAATTCGTCTTGCAAAAGAAGCGGGGCTTGCGGGAATAATTCTTTGCGGTGAACCAGGTTATTATCCAAAATTTGGTTTTAAGCTCATGCAGGATTTTGGAATTACAGATGCAGAGGGCAAGGCCTACGATGCATATTTGTGTTATCCGCTGAATGAAAAGTTTGCGACCTACAAAGGTCATTTTGAAGAAAGCCCGGATTTTGAAAAAATTGAAGATTCTGCTGCACTTGAAAAAATCAGCAAAGAGTTTCCTGCCTATCGCAAGGTAAAAGTTCAGGAAGGCTTTATGCAGATTTTTAATCAGCATCTTGGCCTTGTGGAATCTGTGGATGGAGAAATCTTTAACGTTCGTTACTGGGAGCTTGTAATTCCGTGCAGACTTGCAGAAGGACTTTTGCAACCCCCTGCTGCCGGCAGCGATGTTCAGTTTATCTGGAATCACAAAGGCGGTGAATCAGAGATTACAAAGGTTGTTAAAAATATGTTGGAGGATGAGTGAAAATTAAGCTCAAGAACGCGCT
>JAEETM010000167.1 GCA_016290335.1 Treponema sp.
AGGATGTAACAAAAGAAGCTATCAACGCTGCTATGAAGAAAGCTTCTGACCCAGAAACATTCGGATACAACGAAGACGAAATCGTTTCTTCTGACGTAATCGGAATGCGCTTCGGCTCACTCTTCGATGCAACTCAGACAATGGTAACAAAGATTGCCGATGACTTGTTCGAAGTACAGGTTGTTTCTTGGTACGACAACGAAAACTCTTATACATCTCAGATGGTAAGAACAATCAAATACTTCAGCGAGAACTGCTAAGTTAATTAGCTGATATGTAAATGCCCTGCCTTCACGGCAGGGTATTTTTTTTAACGGAAGTATTTGATTGTTCTTTCGATAGACGCGCGAATAAATGCTGCGCCACTGCTCGCATTTTTCGCTTAGGTAAGAACAATCAAATACTTCTCAGAGAACTGCTAATTAGTGTTAGCTTAATTTTGAGATAAAACACGGGGCTCCCTTACAGGGAGCCTTTTTTTGTACTTTTACGAAAATCCCTTGGCGACATTTTGTAAAACTTTTTAAAAGTTTCTGCCATGTAGCTGGCGCCGGTAAAGCCTGTAATTTCGGCAATTTCCGTCATGGTCATTTTGGTGGCCTGAAGCAAATCGGCAACTTTTCGGCTCCGGTAGTGCAGCAGATACTCTACCGGCGACTTTTCTGTAAACTTATTGAAAATCTGATTGCACAGGCTCTGGCTCACACAGCCGGCATTTGAAATATCCTGCAGCGTAATCTGTTCATTATAATGTTCGTCAATAAAAAGCATCATCTGCTTGAGCTTGTTATGATGACTGTCTCCATCACTCATATGGCCAACGTGAACCCGGAACGCGTCAGTACACCGGTGCATGATTATTTCCCAAAGCTCGAAAAATCCTTTTGTAATCAGAAACTCATCTTCAATGGCGCTTTTACACATTTCCTTAAGAATGTTCTGAATTGCAGGACCATCAAAATCGTCAGCCTTAAAATGAATAAACGGAATTGTTTTATCCGTGATGATTGGCTTTATTGCTTTTGTTTCCACCGGATAAGAAGAGCAGATGATTCGCGGATGCATTACGGCAATATAATAGCTTGTAACCCTGTCGACAGTTGAAAAAGAATAATGGATTTTTTCCGAATTGACAAAAAGAGTGTCCCCCTTTTTAAGCGTAAGGTTCACTCCACCAACAGAGTAGCCCATCTCACCCGAATATACAGAAATGAACTCCACATCCTCGTGATAGTGCGGAACCCGTTCCCAGGAGCAGCCGGGATAAATGTAGCCGTCGTGGATATAGGATGGAAATGATTCGTCGTTATAATTGACAATCTCTGAGCCATCCTGCCGCTTCATGATTATTCCGCGTTTTGCAAATACCATGTAAAATAACCTCAAAATCAGGGAAATATAATAACAAAATTATATTTTATATATAAAATAGTTATAAAAATAAGTAAAAATAATAATTTTCTTACACACTTTCTCTAAGTATAATCCCAATTAAATCAAAGTTCAAGAAAGACTTACACAGGAGGTGTTACATGGAACAAAATGCAATCGTAATGAAAAATGTAGTAAAGGAGTTCAAGGTTCTGAACAGACACGAAGGACTCAAGGGCAGCCTTAAGGATTTGTTTTCGCGTGATTACAAAACCGTAACCGCAGTTGATAACATTTCTATAAATATAAAAGCCGGTGAGATTGTGGGCTATCTTGGTCCGAACGGCGCCGGAAAATCTACAACCATAAAAATGATGACAGGCGTACTCGAACCAACAAGCGGCGAGATTCTTGTAAACGGAACTGTGCCTTATATAAACCGCACACGCAACGCAGAAAATATTGGAGTTGTTTTTGGTCAGCGTAGCCAGCTCTGGTGGTCGCTCCCGCTTATTGAATCATTCAAGCTGCTTAAGGAAATCTATCTTATTCCAACCGCCGACTATAACAGAATGATAGAGTTTTACCATGAGCTTGCAGATATGGATTCACTTCTTCATAAGCCTGTGCGCCAGATGTCTTTAGGTCAGAGAACCTTAAGTGATATTCTTGCAGCATTTCTTCATAACCCGAAAATTGTTTTTCTTGATGAACCTACAATCGGTCTTGATGTTGCAATGAAGGCTAAAATCCGCGAGCTCATAAAAGGCTTGAACAAAGAAAAAAACACAACGGTAATTCTTACCACTCACGATATGGGCGACGTAGATGCGCTTTGCCAGAGAATCGTAATTATCGATCACGGCAGTATGATTTACGATAACGACATCGAACACCTTAAGCATTATTTTGGTTCTTACCGAATGCTTCATCTGAATCTGGGAGAAGCCGGCTGGACACAGATTCTTGTAGATGAATCTAAAACCGATGTTATGTCTGTTATTGCGGACTATCAGAAAAAAGGTGGAGTTAAGGATATCCGCCTGGAAGATATTTCTACGGAAGAAGTTATTAAAAAGATTTACGAAAATGCAGATGCAAGAAGTGCGTAAGGGGAGGTGAGTATGAACATAAAAAAATATCTTGCGCTTACAAAGCTTGGCATGATGGAAAGACTTCATTACAGGCTCGGAACCTTTGTAGCGCTTTTTGGAAACCTTGTATATCTTGTTTTAATTTATTTTTTGTGGAAGGCAATTTATGCATCTGCAGGTACAGATTGTGTAAACGGAATGACATTGAATGACACTCTGGTCTATCTTGTTCTTGCTACGGCACTGTTCAATTTTCTGGAAGTATTTTTGATCTGGGATATGAGCCGCGAGATTCAGTCCGGATCAATTGTACTTAAGCTGCTCAAACCGATGAGCTTCAGGGGCTACAGCTTCTGGTCATACTTTGGTGAAAACATAATTTCGTTTTGTGTCACCTTCGTGCCGACTTTTATTATCATAAATATTCTTACACACGGAAGCATTGCACTTGGCGTAAATCTTCTGTTTTTTATGATTTCGGTTTTGATGGCTCTGCTGCTCAATTTTAGTGTTGATATGTTAGTTGCAACTATCTGCCTTTACACAGAATCTACCTGGGGAATAAATATGGTAAAGGAATGTATTGTTCTGTTGCTTTCGGGTGCATCCATCCCGCTTGCATTTTTTCCGGAAGGCTTGCGACGCCTTGTTCAGTATCTTCCATTCAGATGCATTTATGATACGCCGCTCAGTGTACTGCTTCAGAAACAAGGCTATACGCTAGGAACTGGACTTGGATTTTCACTGCTGCTCCAGTTTGCCTGGTGTGTTGCACTGGGAGCGGCTGGTGCTGTGTTCTGGAGTGTTTCGCTTAAAAAAATTACTGTAAATGGAGGCTAACAAAATGAATGAATCAATTGCTGTAAAAAGACGGGGATTAAAGTTTTATGCAAAAATATATGGAAAGATTCTTGTTCAGGATTTAAAAAGCAAGATGAGTTATCGTGCTGATTTTATAATTTCAACAATCGGAATGATCATTTCCAACCTCGTCGGTTTTGTTACATTTTATATTCTCTTCAGCAACTTCCCGTCAATAAACGGCTGGACTATGTATGAAATGCTTTTTATGTACGGATTTTCGCTTATTGCTCTTACACCCCTACAGTGCCTTTTTGATAACAACTGGAACCTGCGCTTTATGGTTAAGTCCGGTGATTTTATAAAATACTGCTTCAGACCAATAAACGTTTTCTTCTATTTTATATCAGAAGTTTTTGATGTAAAAGGATTAGGTCAGCTTTTCTTTGGAATTGGAACCTTAGCGTATGCCTGGAGCCACCTTGCAATTCCTGTGACTTTCGTTACGATAAGTCAGACTGTGCTGTTTCTTTTAGCCGCTTCTCTTTTTATGATTGCGATTATGAACTTTGCCGCCGCTACCTGCTTCTGGATAAAAAACTCCGGCTATGTAATGGTTATGATGTTCCGTTTTAAAGATTTTGCAAAATACCCGGCAAGCATTTTTAATACATTTTTCAGGGTGATTTTTACCTTTGTAATTCCTATTGCATTTATTGCTTATTATCCGTCGCTGGTGGTGTTGAGACCTGATTCAATTCCTTTATTGTCTTGGCTTTCGCCGGTGTTAGGACTTGCCTTCTTTTATTTGAGCTATAAGTTTTGGATTCTAGGTGCCAGAAAATATGACGGAACCGGGTCGTGAAGTATGATGAAGTGGAGCTGATCGGACTTGAACCGACTACCTTTTGAATGCCATTCAAACGCTCTAGCCAGGTGAGCTACAGCCCCAAAGTAGTTGTATTCTATAGGAAAAAAGGAGCTTGTTCAATAGCCCCAATGCGGGGGGTAATATATAACAAAGTTTACAGTATTATTCTGCTTTATATACTTTGACCCAATCAACATACAGATGGGCGGGAA